>CAZKOT010000075.1:0-2504 GCA_964554475.1 uncultured Christensenella sp. | reverse complement strand
TCGAATTCGTTGTACAGCGACGCGAGAATCGTCGCGTTGATGTTCCGCAGGGTATCGCCCGCCTGGTCGGGCACGTTGCTCAGGGCCGCTTCGCTGCCGCGTACGTAGCTCTGCACACGCTCGACAGCCAGGGTGCTGGTCAGGTCCGTAAAGCGACGCCAGCGTACCTGGTCGGCGATCCGTTCGCGGTCGTCGCGAGGCTGGGGATGCAGCGCCTGGCGGACCTCTTCCGCGAGCAGCCGGCGGGCTTCGATCCACGCGACGCCGCCTTTGACCCAGCCGTCGATGCGGGCGTCGAGATAATGATCGCCCGTCGCGTCGAGGCAGGCGTATCGCACCATCGCGTTGCCGATCGCCCGCGCGATGCCTTCCCGCTGATGCTGCTGGAGCAGCCAAAGGTAGGCGACGTCCTGCAAGCCGCGACGCAGACGTTTGAGTCGCACGGACGGGAGGATTTGTTTCAAGCCCAGGGACGTACCGGGATAGAACAGCCTGCATTCTTCGCCGGCGGGGGTGCGGAGATCGTCGCCCCGCCAGTGAAGCACTTCGGGCAGGAACAGTCCGGTACACTGGTATTTCGCGACGAACCAGGGGATCGCGCGGATATCGGCGGGCGAGGCGAAGATCGACAGCGACGGCAGGTAAGGTACGTCGCCCGGATGAAGCCAAACGCCGTCGAGCGGGCGTTCGGGTTTGCGTCGCTGGGCAGCCTCGGCGGGGTTCAGCCAGCGGGCGGGCGGGGCGAGGATGTCGATCTGGTCCGGCAGCGAGTCCGGCACGACGAGATTGCTTTCCTTCGGGGGAGTAATGGGGATCGTCGCCAGCACAGGTACGCCGGGATCGGATTGATGGAGGAGTTCCGCGAGGGTCTCGAAGCGTTGGACGTCGGTAGCTGTCCGTTCGCGACGGAGCGGCCAGGCGAACATCTGGTCGTCCGCGCCGAGGGAGCGGAAGTGTCGGCCTGCCATCGCGACGATTTCCTTAGCGACGGCGCGATAGTTTGGCGAATCGTATCCGCCGTAGAATTCGGGATTCGGCCAATCGTCGTCGAACGGGATCGGCCAGGCGCTCGCGCCCGTGCGGTCGGGAAACACCGAGCCGTCGAGGAACGGCTTGACGATCTGGTCGTAGGAGGACCAGTCGAGGCTCAGCAGGCCTTGCGCGTCGCGGCGGATTCGCGGGCGCAGGGTTTTGTCGAACAGGTCGAGCCGATGTTCATGGGCCAGCGTGACGAGGTTTTTCAACAGGGCAACGCCCCGGGCGGTGTTGGGGTCGGATACGTCGATGTTCGTCGGGACGAACGCTTCGCCCTCCCGCGTAATGAATTCGCGGAAGATCGACTCGTTGGAAAACCCTCCGACGGCGGCGAAGACGCGCTCGTCGGGCAGGACGAAATTGTGCACCGTCAGTTCAACGTCGAAGCGATAGCCTTCCAACGCGCCGGTGTCGATGCGGATCGCCCCGTGATAGACGCCCGCCTGCGCGTCGCGCGGAACGGCGAGGTCCACCCAGACCGCCAGCCTTTCCCCGCCGCCCATCCGATAGGGCTGACCCGCACCGGGTGCGTCGATGGGCGTCAGGGGATCGTACCGCCCCGCGGCGTCGGGGGCCTGCTCGGATAAGCGAAGGTACCACGCGGGGAATTTTTGCACGACGATGGGAAGCTGGCGGAACAGGCGGAACGCGTCGGCGGGGAGTTTTTTATTTTGATCGTCCGTAATCAGGGCGTCCGGCAGAACACGCACGCCGGGCAAGCCCGCCGCCGGTGCGTCGATGATGAGTTGAAAGCTGACGGTCTCGTTGGCTGCTGCCGCCAGCAGAACCGTATCGCCGTTGGTGGAAAGGATCGCGGTATCCTCGAAGCGGGGCGTCTGGTCGGTCAGGCTGGACATATCCGACGCGACCCAAACCTCCATCGTCGCGGGGATCGCTCTGCCCGTCAACGAGACGGTGATGGTTTCGCCGCACCCGGCCAGCCAGCACACCGCCAGGAGCGGAATCCACAGCCACTGCCGAATTGTCGCGGGCGGTTGCATACGTAGTTTTTTTATTATTCTCCGCCGAACTGCGTGTTGTACAGGTGGCGGTATAGTTCGCACCGTTGCATGAGTGTGTCGTGATTGTCGACGTCCACAATGCGGCCGTTTTCCATGACGACGATCTTGTCGGCGGAGTGAATCGTCGAGAAGCGGTGGGCGATCATGAACGTGGTGCGTCCCTGGATGAATTCTTCCATCGCCAGGTGGATTTTATGTTCGCTGTCGGGGTCGATTTGGCTGAGCGCTTCGTCGAAGATCAGGATCGACGGGTTGCGCACGATGGAACGGGCGATGGCGATGCGCTGGCGTTGTCCGCCGGAGAGCGTCGCGCCGTGCTGGCCTACCATGGTGTCGTACCCGTCGGGCAGTTCGCGGACGAACTCGTCGACGTACGCCTTCTTCGCCGCTTCCAGTACCACGTCTTTGCCGGCGCGACGCAGGCCATACGCGATGTTTTCGCCGATG
>CAZKOT010000074.1:0-2525 GCA_964554475.1 uncultured Christensenella sp. | reverse complement strand
TCTATTTGAGTGATCCCTTTCTTTTCGGTAACATTCTTATTTGACTTGACACGGTACTAAATTTGACGCCTTAAAAGACCTGAATTAAACTATTTCCGGGAGATGATTAAGTAACCACAGGTTGAGGAGTTTCGGCTGCCTCGCGTATCCTGGGTATTAACATCTCCCTCAGTTTCTTTTGTAAACTCGGGCTCCCGGGAGTCTTACGTCGGCGTCTCTCCCTGCGAATACTTTCGGGTACCTGATATTTCTCCTGGATAATCTTCCTGGCTTCTTCACGGCTAACAGGCCTGCCATCGACGTCTCGAAGTACATACGGCTTATCTTCCCGGAGTACTGCCAATACTCGTGCAGATAAATGACTCATAACAGCACCCATAGCCTGCATGTGATTTTTCCCGTTGTGTACCATCTCTCGATAATAAAGGCAGGCGAGCTGGGGATCGTGAGCTCGACCTATCCCACCTGCCTGAAAAAGAGCCCACCTCATAATAGGTGGACCGGCTTTTGTCATCCTTAAACCTTTGGCCTCGGAATCAGACGATTGACTTGCTCCTGGCACGATTCCGCAGTAATTGGCAAAGGCTGATTGACTTCGGAACCGTTTCGGATCTCCTATTGTTGCCACAAAAATAGGAGCGGTATGGTCACCAACACCGGGAATAGTGCGCAGATTATCCGAGGGGTGGATTTCGAGATATAGTTTCTCTACCCGTTTGGCTATGGCCGCAGATTCAGCTTCTTTAATCTCCAGAAGCTTCATTTCACGGGATATCTCTTCCTGGATAGCTGAATAGAATACATCATCTATTGTCTCAACCGAACTGGATGCCTTGAAGATTGCTGACAGTTCCCGACACACAAGATAGACGCCATGACTTTCTACCGATGCCTCGATTCTGCCATGTTTTCTTGCTCTGCTAAGAAACCTGTAGAGTGCGTTTTCACCGGCGCGGACCACAGTTAACGGGTTCAGTCGAGACCGGAGAAAAGCCCTGGCATGGGCTGACCATGGATCTGAAAAGGCGCTTCGGAGTCCAGGATAGTGTCCGTCAACGATTGATCCGATCCTTTTCTTGTGCCCGGCAATTTCACTCTCCAGTCGTTTCCGCTGGCGGGTAAAACGCTGTATGGCATAGATTGTACCCGGTGGCAGGTATATCTCCTCCAGCTTCTCCGGATCAATAAAAGGCATCTTGGCCAAGGTGAGAGAATCGATCTTGTCACTCTTTGAAGATCGATTCAGGTACCTTCGCAAGGCGACCACCTTTTGAGCCTGAACTCTCACCAGTCGTGAATCGGGATACCTTGACTTAAGATAGACCGCTACCAGGAGCCAGGCTAAACCGGTAGGTTCGAAGACAATAACGGGATTTGAGCCTTCCTTGAAAATATGCTCCTCCAGCTTTGCCAATCCTAACCGTGTCGTATCGAAACCAAAGCTGTCACACATCTGTGCCTCTTCATCAAGACACCTTACCCTGTGCTCTCCAATTCCACCAAGGTCAATGCCCACACTTTTGATCATTTCCGCTCTCCTTGTACGTTTGTCAGGCTCCGCGGTAAACGAGCCGGCATCCCCACTCCCACGCTCGTTACAAATTCCGGGGCTGTCTTCATAACACCCCAATTTCCTAAATCGGGACTATCGAGGGCCGGCAGGCAATCTATTTTGCGGGACAGTCTCAAGCTTCCCAGCTATTTCTACACCTCACCGGAACCTGCTGGCTCCATCTTACCCAGAGGTGAAGCATGAAATCTATCTGAATCACCATGGACTCCCCACCTAGTTCTTCACCTCGCCAGCTGTGATAGCTCTATCCTTCCCTGCGTTTTCTTCACCCCGCCGGTACCATCACAAATGATAAAACTTGTTGTTTGAATAATCCCCTCCCCCCATTGTAAAACGAGCTAGTTCTTGAAATTTTACCTTATGTATTTTTGTTGAATAATGAAGCTGAAAATGTTTTTTTCAGCACGTTAAAAACTGAATACATGACGATTATTGAGCCTGGCCGCTTGCCCTGGTAATGAATCATTAAAAGGGGGTAAGCGTATGAGTTCAAGCGTAACGACACTCAATCAAGACGGCGGTAATCATCATCGGCAAGGCTATTGCAGCCGGTGTCATAAGGTCTGGACACTCAAAACAACGCAGGGCGTTTGTCAGTGGTGCGGTCACCTGGCAGTCTGCCAGTCATCACCAACAAAGCCCCGCAGTATCAAGTCTAGGTCTGCCACAAAGAAAAGACAAGCTCAGGTTATCGGTCAGGGGTATGACCGGTTACCTGGTCAATGGTCAGCTTTCTATAATGTAGCGTCTCGATTTACTGATAAGGTCAGGCCAGAGGATAAAGAGGACATACTCCATACCATTATACTAACCCTGGCTGATGTGGAACGTACCAATAGTAGCCATAAGCCCTTTACCGAAGCCGTGATGTATCGGATAGCCAGCCGGACAGTTTCCGATTACTGGTTTACTCATTACCGGACAATCGCCGGACTGGACTGTAAGCATTGCA
>CAZKOT010000073.1:0-2588 GCA_964554475.1 uncultured Christensenella sp. | reverse complement strand
GTTATGCTTAAGATATTCAACCATTGTTTCTAGCCATGTTCCTATCTCTTTTATTTCGATTCCAGAGAGATAAGGAACCGTATTACATTATCTAACCATTGAGCATCAATAATTGGTTCTCTACCTCACCCGTTTCACCTTCCGGTTGACTGTCGCTAAATCAAAGGCTTCCGGATCCCACGTTCCGCCTATCCATTCCAACATTTCTTCGTGGTCTTCATGGTATGGATTCGCGATAACTTCGAGAAAATCTTCATATCCGGGAGGGCCGCCGCAATCTTTCGGCGGACAAGCTCTGGCTCCGGCAATACAGGCGGCTTCTTCCTTACCTTTGCTTTCCACTGTACCGGTTACCGTAATCTCATGTCGCCAGCCGTCACCCATATCATACTCGTAGATAAAGGACGTGATGCCTTCGGAATATAATTGCTCTAATGTCATCTTCTTTGAATCGATTACTTCCATATCCCAATCTTCGGGATACTCGCTGTACAGCTTTTTCCCTGCTTCGAAGAGATGAAGATGTGAGTTTGACCAGCCCATTGCATTCTGGAGTAGCTTGTGAAGTTTAAAGAGGCTGGTACCCGCTGGAATCTGCAGGACACGCCATACAGGTGGATTGATATATTCAAGTTGGACTTTTATTTCGTAAAGCATATTCCCGCCTTGCTTTTCAGTATGAAATCATCTTACTGGAAATTATAAGGATACACAAGAAGAATGATTCTGAGTCGAAAAGCTGTGTGGTTATTAGCTTCAACTTTTCAAACAGTATCGAACAGTATTACTCGAAATAATAAAACGTAAATGAGCTTATTGTCAGATGGTTTACAATATTGATACCGATTATGGAACAAGAGCAATAATCAAACAACGCAGGGAGTGTTGGATTGGGTGGTTGATTGATGTTCAAGGAGTAGAAGCGCAGGAGAGAACCAAGACTCTGTATTCTTCAAGAAATCATGGCTAACATATCCAAAGCCGTCAAGTACAGAGAGCAAACGACACCTCGAAAGTACTACCTGTTGATACCTCAGTTCCGTTTTATATTTCGCAAACTTAGTCTAAGGTTTTTTCAAGATGAGAAAATTTCGCCAACCGGCATTTACTAGATGTAATAATAGTATTATAATGGATGTAAATCAGATGCGTTATGGAGGTGTTTTTATGCCTGTTAATATTTCCATAAAGAATGTGCCTGACAATATAGTTGATAAACTGCGGGAGAGAGCCAAGCGAAATCATCGTTCGCTTCAGGGAGAATTGATAACTATTATGGAAGAAGCCACAGAAAGTACCTTTCTCTCTGTCGATAAAGCAGAAGAACGACTCAATGCGCTTGGGTTTACAACAAAAAATGAGTCAACCAATTGGTTAAGAGAACTGCGAAATGGCCGCTAAAGTTATCGATGCCTCAGTGATTGCCGCCTGGTGTTTCCGGGAGCCTCGGGCTTCGGAAGCTCTGGCAATTGTCCGTGAAACGGAGCTGCACGCACCTTTACTGTTGGCCTATGAGTTGACGAGTATTGCCCGGAAGAAAGCGGTTGCCTACCCTGAGAAAGCCGGCTTAATTGAAGAAGCGCTGCGTACCGCCTTAACTCTGCCTATACACTGGAGTGAAGTAGATCATTTAGCAGTGATGCGCCTGGCATTAGATACCAATCTTACAACGTACGATGCCTGTTACCTGTATGTGGCGCGGAAAGCTGGAATATCTCTGGCGACTTTTGATGAGAGTCTTGAAAAGGCAAGCCGGAGTATGAAATAAAAATTATCGTGGTTAATATTTCGTCCGGGTGGTTCTCAACAAAGTACTAAAGCTGAAAGTCAACTCGAAGTCCTTTAGCGTTCTACTTGCTGGATTTAGGCATCGCCGAGAATATTCCGGCGCTATTCGGCGCCACCGAACGGTTGATTAGTCCAATCGATGTCCTGGTGATATACCTTTCTAAGCTATTATCTCACTTAATCCCTCAACAACCTGCGCCAATTCTTCATCAGAAATTCTACCAATTGACTGACCGATTCTTTCGGTGGAAAGAGTCCGGATCTGATTGATTTTAACCCAGGAACTTTTAGGTAAATCTCCAGTTTTTAGTTCCAGTGTTAATGGAAATCCGGCTTTTTGCGGTTGACTGGCAATGGTAATAGCTATAACGGTTCCCGACCGTTCATTAAAAACATCATGGCTTAGAATAAGGACGGGACGCGTGCCGGATTGTTTATGGCCTTTGGCAGGATTTAAATCTGCCCAGCGGATTTCGCCTCTTAATATTCCGGCCATTCTTTCTTATCCTCAGCGATTCCTTCCTCGGCTAATTCTCTCTCATAAGATGGTTCCAGTTTGGCACACTCTTCCGCAAGACGTGTCCTTTTCATACGCTGGAGTTTTTCACTGACTGCTTCCTGAATTGCCTGACTGCGGCTTAGAAAAACATGGTTATTAACCAACCTATCCAGTTCACTGACATCCTTCCTATCCAATGTGATGGCTATCTTTTCCTTGTCCATTCCGGCCTCCTGGTATTACATTTTATCATACTTTTTAACCTGTAAACTACTGCTGTATCTCTGGAATCAAGTCCTTT
>CAZKOT010000072.1:0-2616 GCA_964554475.1 uncultured Christensenella sp. | reverse complement strand
TTTGGTGTTACATCTGTCGTCTCCTAACTACCACAATAATATATCGTAGTTACCTGTTGCATTTTGTAGATAACTGTAGTATAATAATATTGATGGGTAATAATTCAAGTAAGCCTATACGTATATCAAAGATAAATTACGACTGGTTGAAAAGTTTAGCTCGTAGTGAACAACCTATAAATGGTGTCCTTAACGAGATTAGGGAAGGTCGCTTAAAATCCAACGCCAACTTAAAACAATATAAATCTAATGGAGATTATAATGACGCCCAAAAATCCGACAAAAGGCATTAGAATACATAATGACGTTTTTAATCGCCTAATGACTAAGGCTCATTTTGGACAAACTATTAATGGTGTGATTAAAGAATTACTCGATACTGTTGATGAAATAGATGGCACACAGTATATTCATCAAGAACAACCGACAAGAGATAGAATACCGCCAGTAACTAAAACTGCTATTGAAGAACCTCGCTGGTATTATTACCGAGTAACCAAAAGAAGCAACGTATATTTCGTATTACACGAAGAAGATAACCGTAATATAGAATACATCGGCAGGAATGAGGGAGAAATATTCAGGTCGGATAATGCTAATGTAAAGTCTATTGAAGTGTTAGCCCTCGCTAAAAAGCATATTATCCGGCTAACTAAGTCAATTCCCGATAAAGTGGTCGGCGTAGATATGGGGCAACCTTTAACAGAGTAGGAGAATAGTTTATGGATACGTGGATAGCGATAGGCATTATAGTATTCGGTATCGCCAGTATGATTTATATGGCTAAAAAGCGGAAGTGGCACAGGTATAAGAGGAAAACAGATAAAGGTAACGCCACTATAGTAACGGATTTACCTGATAAAGAGGTAGAAAAAGATAAACCATTTGGGGATTTCTTCGGTAAGAATAAACCAAAGGAGTAGAATATGGGGCTGACAAATTACGAAATGGAAACAATCGTTAATTTCAACCGTGAAGAAGATTTTGCTTACGTTTTTACTTATGAGAAAAGCTGGCAGAAACATATAGAGAAACGGCTCGGCATAAAACCATTTATGGACAATGGTAAAGGCGGCAAAGAATATAAAGTTGACAAGCATTTGATTTCTAAACCGAGAGTTCCAAGAATAGGCAGGAAATTAACGCCGGAAAGAAAGAAACAGATGTCTGATATATTAAAGAGGGCTAGGGAAAGTGCTAGAATAGCCAAAGGTTAGTAATTTTTCTATGTTCGTTTACAGTAACGACATTACTAAAGTTTATTTAGGTAGATTATCTAGTCCCGATAATTTTAATGGCTTATATTATATTATAAACTGATAAGGAGAGTGGTTAATGCCGATAGAAATAATCTGCAAGGTCTGTTTAAGCGAAAAGAAAGACGTGAAATTCGACAACTGGAAGCCCTACGCATTACATCTATGTGCCTCCCATCCACAAAACTCAAGATTTATATGGGCGATGAACAATTTACTCATTTCCAGTGATATAATAGACGAAGAAGAAGTAAAGTTATATAAGGAATTATCATCTAAGCCAGCCGGAGAACTTACTGATTTTGATAAGAGCCTCTTAAAAGAGTTAAACGAAACCTTAAAAGAAGAACGAGCTAAAGGTAAAATGCTACAGTTTGAAATAGACGAGGCGGTTAGAGCCTTACAGGAAGCCGAAGCGTTAAATGATGATGAACTATTGCCTGATGATGACGATGATACTAAACCGACAAGAACGAGAATAGCGAGGTAGGAAGATGGCTAAACTATTTAAGACTGCTCGGCAACGCAGGTTCGATGATTTAGTCCAATCTGGTTTCACGGTCACTGAAGCAATTCAGTTAAGTAAAATATCCAAGTCCGTGCCTTATATCCGAGATTTTAAAGCGGAACGTAAAGCAGAACATGACAGATGGATTAAGAGAGGTAAGACAGAGGAGAAATGGCAAGAACTGATAAAACGGCGTTATATAATGCGTGGCTACTGCCACTATTTTACAAGTTTAGGCATACCACGTAATCACTTTACCTTTCGGGCGGTCTGGAATCAGATAAGAAACTACGAATCAAGATTTAGAGATAGCCACCCAACCTATAAATCGCCTTGGCAACTTTCCAAGAAAGCCAGTATAAGCTCGCAGGACTTTCAGGACAAGGTATCGGAATCTAAAAAAGCCAACGCTATTGCTAAAATTAACGATGAGATAAAACTGCTCCGGCAAAACATACGGGTATTGAAAGACAAGAACACTATAGAGAGATACCGCAGTCGTATTATTTCTTTACAAAGACAACTTGATAAGATTAATCAGACGAAGGAATAGGGGCTACATCTTTACCGACTAACTCGGCGGTATAGGTTACTAATTTCAATGTTCACACGCCCCGCACAATTTCACTATTCTATTCTCAATCCGCCAAGCATCCCAATCCTGTATGAAGTCACATTCCATTAAAGGTCTATGGACTTTATGGCACTTCGGGCAGATAGCATTTACGTAATTTGTTTCTCCTGATAAACGGCGATTCCTGTTTTCACGGTTTTCTTCCCCGAAGTCTGTGTGGACTTTATCGGGGTCTTCTGATACGTGTTTATATTCTACTACTACTCTGGTTAAAGCAC
>CAZKOT010000071.1:0-2777 GCA_964554475.1 uncultured Christensenella sp. | reverse complement strand
GTTTTTTTCCTAACAGTTTGGAAATAAGAAATAAAAAGAAAAATGATAAAACTGCTTGCCATAAAACTCTTAAAACATCATGCATTAAAAAAACCTCTTTACTTTAATAGGTTTTCTTTTCAAAGAGGTTTTTATTCAATAATTTGTTTAAACAAAAAAGTTAGAGGGAATTTTATGTTATTAGTAAACTTTTAAATAAAAAAAATTCTTAAATCAACTTTCAATTCTCAATTCTCAATTCTAATTAATGAATACTTGTGATTTCGTGTCCGCGTTAAAAAATTTTATTGTCTCTCATAACTCATAAAAAAAGCAGTTAATATATTTAACTGCTTTTTGATTTTTGAATTGACATTACAATTCACAAGACTGTTTACAGTCTAATCGAGTTTGAGAAATCTTAATTACTTCATCCCATCGTAAATTAATTCACATGAGCGAGATTGTGAAATCACAATCGAATTTCTTTCTCATTTATTTTACCTTTAGTTAAATATTAATTAATGCTAACCAAGGTTAATCAGACGGCACTCGTTATCTGTTGACAACTGTTGTTGTCGTGCCTTTAAATTTTTTCTTTTATTAAAGGACTTATTTCTTTTTTGCAGCTGGTTTAGCGGCCGGCTTAGCAGCCGATTTTTTTGCAGCTGGTTTAGCTGCTGGTTTTTTTGCACCTGCCATAATAATTTCCTTCCTTTTAAGAGTGAAAAAATTATTAAAAATAACACTCGATTTTTATTATAGCAACTATTAAAAAAAAGTGGTAACAATATAAGGTAATTTTTCACAATTTTTCAAAAAATTTTTAGAAAATTTATTAAATAAAATTTTTTATTTTCAAAACAAAAAATTACTTTTTAACAAGCAATTTTTGTTATAAATATAAGCTTATTGTTTTCAAAAAAAATCAAAATTTATTTTGATTATTGTAAATACTATTAGTATAATTAAATCAGGAGTGAAAGTTTTGTTTAATAGAAAATCACGAAAATATATTTTTACATTTGCATTTTTGATTGCTATTAGTTTTATCATAATGATTTTTTCATATATTAAACCAAACATACAACCAATTCAAATTGCGGAAGCTTTTGGAGGCTCTGTCATATATCCCGGCGGAGACGGAGATGGTGAAGGAACAAAACAAGACCCTTTTCTTATCGGCTCTTATCAAACATTAAATACAACATTTCGAGAAATGGCAACAACAGCAAATATGCATTATGTTTTAATTAGTGATATTAGCATAACTGGGTATTGGGACCCTATTACCACTTTTGGAGAAGGAAGCGTTTTGGATGGTAATGGCTACACCATTAATAATTTGAACATTCAATCTTCAAATCCCAAAAGTTTAAAAGGATTTTTTTCAACAATTAATAGTTGTGTGATAAAAAATCTTTATTTCACAAATGTGAACATTCAAGGGGGCTCAAGTGGTTTGTACTTGGGTGTTATTGCAGGTGAATGTGGTGGACGTAATGTTGAATTTGATAATATTAGAGTTGAAAGCGGAACAGTTTTTACAACTAACTCAATGTCAATGGCGGGCGGGATTGTTGGTAGACTTTTTGGCTCGGGTATTTCAGATAGTAACCGTGCAAGTTTTGTTATAAAAAATAGTTATACAAAATCATCTAATATTGTAGGTGGAATTGGTGGCTTTCAAGCATATAACGGAGTTGGTGGATTTGTTGGTTTTATTCAAAGTGGAAATATGAATCTCACAATTCAAAACTCTTTTCACGATGGAGATATGAATGCTACTAACGTTTATGTTGGCGGGGTAATAGGTGGAGTTTCTAACACACTCAATAAAACATTTATTATTGAAAACTGTTATGCAAAAGGACATTTTACAGCATCACGTTATGTTGGAGGAATTGTTGGTTATTTTAATGCACAGGCATATGTAACACCCGAACTTTTCATTAATAATTGTTTTAGTCAAATTACAACAAGCACATCATACATAAGCTACAAAGGTGGAATATTTGGACATACTTTAAATAAAACAAATCCCGGCGGAGTTTTTGTTAATAATTGTGTGGCTGTTTATGGAACGGGAATAGACAAACTTGTTGGTAATGACCCTATTAGAGCTACTGTCGATTCACAAAGTGATATGATAGATTTTTCAGAATTAAACACTCAAGCAATGGCTGACAAATTAAATAACGGTGCAAATCCTCCAAATTATGTCATTTTTGAAGATAGATTGGAACTTCGAACTTTTGATCCCCAAATAATGTTTGTTTTTGATAGTAATGGTGGCAATTTTTCACCTACACAAGAACAAGGTGTAAAATTTTTTGATTTAGAAAAGGGTGATGATTTTTGGGCTGATTGGCTTTTGGATGAAATTATGAATGAAGAAGATTTAACCCTTCAAAGAGTTGGTTTTGAGTTTGGTGGATGGAATACAATGGCGGACGGCAGTGGGGATAATTATTTTGGTCACGTGAAAATTGCTACTGCTGATAATTTAACTCTATATGCTAATTGGCAAATTATTTCTTATAGTTTGTCTGAAACAGTGTTTAATGATTCTGTTCAAACGGTTAGTTTTCATGAAGAAAATAATTCAGTAATGTGGACAATTACCTTAAACCAAAAAGGTTATATTAAAACTGCTTTGCTAACAGAAGATATTGAAGATGAAAAAACATTTAATAGTTTTTATGTTTTGAAAAAAGAGTATTACTTTGTACCAGATTATGAAACAAATCCCGCAGCATGGGTTGATGTTGGAGCGGGTGATTTTGTCAGCGGTGATA
>CAZKOT010000070.1:0-2884 GCA_964554475.1 uncultured Christensenella sp. | reverse complement strand
TTCGCCTGGCCTTTGGGGACGGTAAAGAGCAGTTCGTAATCCTCACCGTCGGACAAGGCTGCCTGGAGCGGGTCGATGTCTCTGCCCGCGACGGCGTCCGGGTGGATGGGAATCGCCTCGGCGTGGATTTCCGCACCGACGCCCGACGCTCGACAAAGCCGATGCAAATCCATCGCCAGGCCGTCGGAAATATCGATCATGCCGCGGAGCTTGTATCGCAGCGACAGGACGATGGCTTCCCGCACGCGGGGCGTGAAGGCTAGGTGTCTGCCCGTCAGCCAGGCGCCGCCTAGCCCGCCGGTGACGAAGATCGCATTACCCGCCCGTGCACCGGATCGCAACACCGGTGCGATACCGCCCGTGACGCCGGCCGGCTTGGCGAAGATCGTCACGCTGATGGCGAGCCTTTGATCCCACACGCTGACATCGCCTCCGACGAGGGGGCAGGCGAATTCGTCGCCCAGTTCCCGCAGGCCCAGGTAGATTTCCTGGGCGTCGTGCAGCGTCATGCCGCGGGGCAGGGCGACCGTCGCGATCGCGCCAGCCGGCAGGGCGGACATCGCAGCTACGTCGGAGAGGTTCCGCGCCATCGCTTTTCTGCCGGCAGCACGAGGGCCATGCTTGGTGAGGTCGAAATGCACGCCGTCGAGTACCTGATCGGCCGCTGCCAGCAGGCGGTTTTTGTCGAACGCGACGACGGCCATGTCGTCCCCAGGGCCGACGGGCACCTTCGCGGGGTCGAACCGGCTTTGCGAGGCGATCCAGGATAGAAATTCATTTTCACGCATGGGATTTATTTGTAGAGTTTCCAGAAATCATCCAAAGTCAAGCCTGCCTGTCGGATGATCGCTCGAATGGTCCCTTTCTTCAAGGGGGTACCTCGTGGAACCGACATCGCGCCCGGTTTTGTGGGGTGGAGAAGTTTGTAATGTCTCCCACCACCGTGTACTTCCCATCCAGCCCGAGACAACGCGCGAAGAACACGCTGTGTCGGAAGATTCGTTAGTTTACCCAAGGTCGTGTCCCCCTATGCCTTTCGACGTATCTTCGATTTTGCCATATATTTCACAGGAAGAGAAACACCCCGTGCCTGTAAATCTTCAACGGCTTGAAGGTAGGTGGCAATAGCATCCTGAGCCATCTCCAGAGTTTCTTCGAGAGTTTCTCCCTGGGTAATACAGCCGGGCATGCCGGATACTTCTGCTACAAATCCGCCATCCTCCATATCGGGTTCAATTTCGACCTGGTATTCATATTCTCCCACGACGACATTTTGAATCCTCTTTGAAGTCATTTGAAGGACTTTATTGCGAAGCACGTGGTCCTGAGCTGCTATGTTCACCTGCAAGAACACCTGTTGTCCCTGAAGTTTCACGGTATCCAGTAACGTTTTTTCGTCCAGAAGGAGATAGATTTTTTCTCCGTCCGTCAGGAGTGTACAAAAGTGCAATGGTTGGCGGATGTCCGGGAGATGCTTTCGCAGATACGCGACGCAACGTCGTATTTTTTGAAGACTTACCTTTTGGTCGCGAAACACCTTAATCGTTTTCAAGGACAATAAATCAATGTAGGAATAGAGACGCTGCGAACCCCGACCGCTGGCAGGTCGTACAGAAGGTTTCACTAATCCTTGCTGATCCCAATATCGAACCTTGCGTTCGGTTTCATCAAGAAACTCGCAGACTTGCTTGGTGTTAAACGCTTCGCGGGTTAAATCAATGGTGTTCATATATTTGTCCTTATAATGACATCTATGTCATTATAAGGACAAATAAGTGTCCTGTCCATAGAAATGTGAGATTGATGTCTTTTTTACCCCAGCAGATGTTTCCAGTGTTTCAATTGCACCGCCAGTTGCTTTTGTCCGGCGGCGCCGTCGGGGGAGTAGCGTTTCACGACGTTCTTTGCGCCGAGGTATCGGCTGACGTCGGCTTGGATTTTCGGGCTATGCTTTTGCAGCTCCGCCAGTGGCATGTCCGAAAGGGTCAGACCCTTTTGCTCCGCCTGGGCGACAATCGCCCCGACGATCCCGTGCGCGGTGCGGAAAGGCACGCCTTGCTCGACGAGGTACTCTGCCAGGCTGGTCGCGTCCAGATAGCCGCCCGAAAGGTCAGGCTGTTGGATCGAGACGGTATCGACGATGCCCGGCGCGACCGCGAGCACCTGCTTCATCATCTTGACCGACTCGAACACGAACCGCTTGTCGTCCTGCAGATCGCGGTTGTACGCCAGGGGCAGGCCTTTGATGAGCGTAAGCATGCCCACCAACTGGGCGAGACAGCCCGCGCTCTTGCCGCGGATCAGTTCGAGGGTGTCGGCGTTCTTCTTCTGCGGCATCATGCTGCTGGAGGTGCAGAAGGCGTCGTGCAGCTGAAGCAGGCCAAACTCGCTGGAACTGTAGATGATCCAGTCTTCGCTCCATCGGCTGAGGTGTACCGCGAGCATCGAACAGGCGAAGCACAGCTCCGCGAGGAAGTCGCGGTCGCTGGTCGCGTCGATACTGTTGCGCGTGAACTGCGGAAAGCCCAGCAGTTCGGCGACCCGCGCGCGGTTGATCGGCAGGCTGGTGCCCGCGACCGCACCCGATCCCAGCGGGCAAGTGTTGATGCGTTTGTGAGCGTCGGCGAGTCGCTCGACGTCGCGCTGGAGCATTTCCACATACGCCAGCAGCGATTGGCCCAGCACGATCGGCTGGGCGCGCTGGAGGTGCGTGTACGCGGGGAAGACGGCGGCTCCCTTCGCCTGCGCGAGGGCGACGAAACTTTTCTGCAGCCTGACGATACCCGCGACGATCTCATCCACCGCGTCCCGCGCCCATAAACGAAGGTCCAGGGCGATCTGGTCGTTGCGGCTTCTGCCGGTGTGTACCTTCCTTCCCACGTCG
>CAZKOT010000069.1:0-3581 GCA_964554475.1 uncultured Christensenella sp. | reverse complement strand
AATCACGTCGTGTTTGGACTCTTACACTTTGTTCAGATCTTGAAGAACCGCTCTCTGAATAATCTTTACCTCTAATTTTTAGATACAAATGACAGACGATATAGTGGATAACATCCTTAGTGAACGATATTATCAACCAGGCGAAACTTGCTGGGATGATATAGCAAAACGGGTTGCAAATGCCTTATTTGATAAAGATTTTGAACAAGATGATAATAATTTATGTAAAGAATATCTCATTACAAAGAAGTTCATTTTTAATTCCCCGACATTAATGAACGCAGGAACCGAATTGGGGCAATTATCAGCCTGTTTTACATTGCCAATTAAAGATGACATGTCAGATATCTATGATACAATTAGAAAGTCTGCATTAATTTTTCAGTCTGGTGGAGGAGTAGGAATTAATTGGTCTACATTAAGACCTGAAGGAGCATTAGTAAAATCATCCAATGGAACTGCGAGTGGTCCACTTGCCTTTATGCAATCATTTGATGCAATGGTAGAAACTGTGAAATCAGCGGGAAAGAGACGCGGTGCCGCAATAGCCGTTTTAAATGATAATCATCCAGATATATTAAAGTTCATTACTGCTAAGAATGAAGAAGGAAAATTATCTAACTTCAATATATCAGTACTCCTTACAGATGAATTCATGAATTGTGTTGAAGCAAATGCTACTTGGAATCTAACGTTCAATGGAAAATTATACCAGCAAATTAATGCCCGCGATATGTTCAATACAATATGTGAAGCAGCATGGACACGAGCAGAGCCAGGAGTTCTCTTCTATGATACCATAAACAAAGACAATCCAATGGAGAGTGAGTTTGGTCCAATAGTAACGTGCAATCCTTGCGTAACTGGAGATACATTAATATTAACCGACAAAGGATATAAGCCAATAGTTGAATTAGTAGGTAAAAATACTACAATTTGGAATGGTTATGAATGGTCAGAGGTTGCTCCAAAGCGAATGGGATTAAATCAGCCAATAATGGAAGTTGAATTTAGCGATGGCAGTAATATAAGATGTACGCCGAATCATAAGTTTATATTAGTTGATTCTTCATTTAAAAATGCAACTGAGTTAGTAGTTGGAGATACTATTCCAAAGTTTAACTATCCTATAATTAATGGAAATAAAAAATTAAAATATGCATATATTAAGGGATTTTATTGTGGCGATGGCGGATATCATAAGTTTTCAAAGAGACACATAATATATCTATATAATGAAAAACGAGACTTAGAAAAGTTTTTATCCATACCAAACAAATCCATGTCTTGGGACGATTTTAAAAACAATAAAACTTATATTAGATATATTGATTTAGAGTTTAGTAAAGAGTTTGTTCCATCTGCATTATATACAATAGAGTCAAGATTAGAATGGCTATCTGGATTAATAGACTCTGATGGAAGCAGAAACAGCAAGGAAGGGAGTTTATCAATATCATCTATAAACAGAGAATTTCTTATTAATGTAAAATTGATGCTATCAGAGATTGGAATAAAATCACACGTCGGCTTAATGCACGCTGAAACAGTTAAAGCTATGCCTGGTGGAAACTACTGTTGTAGACCATGTTATAGAATAATAATAGCAGCATCAAACGTAAAAAAGTTGAATAAGTTAGGATTAAAATGCCATAGAGTAAAAACTGAATGTAGTCCAGGTAGAGATGCTACTAGATATATAAGAGTTAAATCAATTAACTGGCTAAATGAAATGGAGGATGTTTATTGCTTTACTGAAAAACTACGGGGCCTTGGTATTTTTAATGGCATATTAGCGTCCAATTGTGGAGAGCAACCATTATGTGTAGATTATATTACTGGTGGTGGAGAAGCATGTGTTCTTGGCTCAATAGATATTTCAAAATTTATAATAGATGCTGGACATTATTCTATGTGTTATCGTAGTGCAGATTTAGAAGATACGATAAGATTTGCAATTAGAGCACTCGATAGAGTAGTTGACGTTAATAAATATCCATTACCAGAGATCAAAGATTGTGTAATGAAGGGTCGTAAAATCGGACTTGGAGTAATGGGTTGGGCAGACGCTCTAATTAAAATGGAAATTCCATATGGTAGTGATGAATCTATAGATTTTGCTAATGAGATAATGGCATTTATAAGGAAGGTAGCAGATGATGAATCAATAAGAATAGGTGGAGGTAAAAAGAAGAATGCGTGTACACTTACCTGTGCTCCTTCAGGAACAATCTCAATATTTGGAGATTGCTCATCTGGTATTGAGCCAAACTTTGGATGGGCATATAGTCGTTCTACATGGGTAGATGGAAAAAAGAAAACCTATAGAATGGTGCATCCACTATTCGAAAAGGAATTTAGTATATATGCAAATTACAAGTATATATTGGATCATGTAGAACGGTATGGGACATTAAAAGGATATTCATCACTCCCACAAACAATTATTGATATATTTTGTGTTGCAAAAGATATATCTCCATCTGATCATGTTAAAATGCAAGCAGCATTCCAAAAGTATATAGATGCAGCAGTGAGCAAAACTATTAACTGTCCTGAATCAACTACAGTTGAAGATATATATAATATATATATGGAGGCCTGGAAATCTGGATGTAAAGGAATAACAATATATAGAGAAGGATCAAGGCAGGATGTAGTATTAGAAACTAACGCACCAATAAAACAAACAGAGATAAGTATTGAAATATCGAATCCAGTGAAATACAAGTTACTTACACATCCACGTGGTAGAATATTACCAAAGACCCCACGTGAAATTCCAGCCACAACTTTTAAGCGCAATAGTGGATGTGGCAAAATGATGATTACAATTGGGGAAATGGATAGCCAACCGCATAGTGTTAATATTGTAAATAAGGGTGGTTGTGATGCACTTACACAGGCTCTCGCCGAACTAACAGCCCTCGCATTACGATGGGGTATTCCTCAATGGGATATTACTAAAGTTCTCATGGGAATTCGTTGTAGTGCTGCAATGAAGAATCCAAAATCAAATGGTAAATCCTGTGCTGATATTCTTGGTAAAATTTTATATGAATACTTCCCACATGATGACGCACCATCAAAAGAAGATATTGAACCAAAACAAACAACTATAAGTGACTTTAAAATTAACACTATCCAATGCCCTGAATGTGGAGAATCTCTAATATTTGAATCGGGGTGCGTAATTTGCAAGAGCTGTGGATTCAGTCGCTGTAGTTAGTAGATATCATGGTTTCATTAGAAGAAGCGTTAGATGCACATCTCGATAGAATTATAGAAACAACAAAGAATCTATATCAACAAGAAGACTCAATTTGCAAAGCATGCCACAGAACACACAAAGATATCTATTGTATGCTTTGTTATTGCCCCCTCTATAGCATTTACGATTGTGGTGGTAATCCAGTGTATACAAACCAAGGCATAAAGGATTGTTCATTTTGCAATCGCGTGCACGATAAGGAATTTATTAAACGTATATTTAAAGAACGGTTATATGAATTAGTTGTTCCATAAACTTTTTATATATTAAAATAATACAGTTTAAATGGTGAGACAAGAGAATGACCCCA
>CAZKOT010000068.1:0-3746 GCA_964554475.1 uncultured Christensenella sp. | reverse complement strand
ACGAGGCAGCCTAGCCGTTAGCGGTTCCCGCGCCCACCGTCCGTAGGGCAGGTCACTAAATCCACTCGCAACGTGGCCCGGATGGCTCCAGTGGGGGCGAGGCATGCCTCGCCCCCGAGCGCACACGGCAAACCCCGCCGCTTATCTTCATGCCATTCGTACCTGGTATCTTTGATTTCTGCTCGGACTCGAAATGCGAGATACCCCTGCGAGATACGAACTCCCCTGCTGCCTATACGGTCCCCGGATTCCCGATTCTCTCCCGCCTCGGAGGCGGGCGTCAATCCTGTGGTTGGTAATTGGAGATGCGACCCCGGTTGCTCCCCTTGGAGATGCGACCCCGGTTGCTCCCCGTGGAGATGTGACCCCTCTGGTGCCCCGGGCCCTATTGATCGTCAGCAAGCTGCCCAAATATTTCTTTGAAGTGGGTCCATGATTTCACCCTGTAGGCTGATTGGCGCAACTTCTGGAGAGGTACGTCACACTCCCTTGCGCCTCGCAGCAATTCGAGGCATTCTTCTTTGAGGGTGTCCCGATCTCAGTTGAAGGTTGATGGCTACTCCTGGTTGAGATCTTATGCTCGTTTTCGTTCGCGGGCAAGTTCTTGTTGCTCGTCGATCGCCTGGAGTTTCGCCTCCAGGATCCATAGCTGCTGGTAGCCCATAATCCGCCGCATACGTTTCTCCATCGATACCAAAGCTGCTGCCGTCCAGCGTAGGACCATCTGTCCATCCTGCCAATGCGTGACCCGCCCGGTCCGCTGCCGGATGCCCGCGTTCGGGGATTCAATGATATTGGTCGTGCCCAGGCAGCGACGCAGGTCGCTCGGCAAATCCAGCCGGTTGATCGTGAACATCTCTTCGAGACCTTCCAAGAGACTCGCCATGACCGAAGGATGCTCATCCTTGAACCATTGCGCCAGCTTCTTGAGCTTGGCGATGCCCTGGTCCGCCGGCAGTTGGAACGCCGCCTTCATCGCGGATCGGACGTCGTTGTGACGGTCCTTCGGCAGATAGTCCAGCACGTTGCGAATCTTGTGGTTGCGACAACGTTGAATCGGATTCTTATCACCGAAGACCTCATCGATCGCCGCCCGCAACGCCTTGCTGCCGTCGATAACAAACAGCCGGCGTCGCTTCGGGTTCAGCCCGCGGGCCACGATGTCCGTCAGCAGATCCTTGACCACGGTGGCGTTCTCACTGGAGCCTTCGCGCAAACCCAGAACGTGCTTATGGCCCTCACAATCCACGCCCAAAGCCACGATGACGTGAATCGGACCGAATTGAATGCCGTCGAGGTAGACGATCAGGATGGCCTGGTCGTCGAACCGTCGCTCGCAGAGTTCCTTGAGCGTCTGCTCGCTGGCCTCGATACCCTGGCGGCTGACGGCCGATTTGCTGACGCCGACGGTCTCGGCCATCGCCGGCAAGACCTGCCGGTAGTTACGCGTGGAGACGCCGCTGATGAGGATCTCCAGCATGCGGCGGCCCAGCGGGGCGTTCTCGAGCATGGCTTCGTAGGCCGGGATGGGCACTTCCTTGTCGGGTCCTTTGCCCTTGCGTCGCAGGCGGGGCTTGTCGACGCGGAGCTTGCGTTCGGCCAGCGGGATGGTGGCTTTCTGCCGCCCGTACCAGGTGATCTCGCCGGCGGCTTTGCCGGGATGCTTCGGTCCGGCGGTCTGCTGAGCGGACAAGGCCAGGACCGCCTCAATGGTGGCCCGTCCGGCTACGTCGATGATCTCGTCGACCGCCATCTCGGCCTGGCAGAGCAATTCGACCATCGGCAAGAGTCCTTGGCCGTCCTGGGCGAGAAATTGGGCCAGTTTCGTGCTATCGTTCCTGTCGGCGATCTGGTACTTTCTCAACTGCATGGCTACTCCTTTCTGAACGATGGTTCATCGTCTTTGTCTGGCCCGATGGTACGTCCACCGGGCCGGAGTAGCCATGGCTTTTCTAACCTTCAACTACCGATGGGACATCCTCTTCTTCTTTGTCGAAGTGATCGGCACACTTGTTCTGGACTATCCCGCGGATGTAGAACAGTTCTCTGAGGTCGGGGTCGCTCTCCGAATCACGAACCACACCGCATATCCCAGGAACCTTGTCAAATGCGCATTCCCATGATTCCTTCGTTACCGTGCCATCGTCTTGAAACTCGAGATACTGATCAGCGGCGATACCCATTGCATGGGTAATCTCAGCGAACTGGAAGCGACGCAACCACTTCTTGATGCTGAGCAAACCCTGATCATTCAGCACATACCCAGGCGCAAGTTCCGCCCAGTAATCAGCAAGGGAGCTAACGCATTGCCCTTTGAGATCCTGTAGACTTTCGGCCCACTCCATCATCATTTCAAGTTGTTCGCGTCGCTCGTGCAACTCATTGAGTTGAGCCTTCTTCTTCTTGATAACGGTACTATCATCAAGCGGCCTGTCCTTCTTGCCCGCGTTGCAGGCCGCACACGCGGTGATAAGGTTCGTTATTTCGTTGTTTCCACCACCTGCAACGGGCTTGATATGGTCAATCTGAAGCAAGACATCTGGAGCAGAGGCGCCACAATACCGACACTGGAAACTGTCGCGTTTGAAGACTTCGAAGCGTACTGTCTTTGAGATCGCGCTTCGGCATGGCTTGTCTGATCGACGTTCTGTCATAGCGGGATATCCTCACATTACTGCGGACACCCAGGGGTGACAACGGCGGTTGACAACCCCATCAGGCAACTCGGGAAAGCGACCTACGCACGGCGCCTCGTAGTAGTGCAGTGGCGCAAGTCGGAGCGACATCATACCCAGAAGACAGGCCCAGTCGTCTGGCTCCTCCTTGTCTTGTCGCATTCTTGCGGCACTAGGACTTCTCCCAGCCGCTGACTCTTCGCCATAGGATCAGTATACGCGCGGCCTGGGGATTTTCAAGGCTCATTACAAGCGGGCGGTCAGGCTTTTCGTCAGTCTTCGGGAGGGACCAAGGAGCGAACTAAAGGTGTCCGGTACTTTTTCGGGGGTCTGCCTCGGGGGCGGGTGGTGGGTGGAAGGACGCAGTGCGGGGTGGTCGCCCCTACCTGTCGCCCGCCCAACGATGCAGCGTACGAGTCACGGCGGATTTTTTCGTTTTGGACGGGGAGTGCGGGCGCTTGCTGTGAAACGGGCGGGTCGGGGGCGCATCTGGACTGTTGGCGGCGGCGGCGATGGGCTGGCGGCTACGCCGGGACGCCGAGGACGGCGTCGTCGGTGTCTTCGACGAGCCGGACGCTGACGAGGTCGTTCGTGCGGACCGGTTCGGTTCCGGCGGACTCGTCTGACGACAGGTGGACGGTGAAGTAGCGTTCCGCCCGGCCGCCGGGGCGGCCGTTGGCGCTCTCGATGAGGACTTGGGCGGTCTGGCCGAGAAAGCGGCGGCGAAACCGGCTCTGGAGCCTGTGGTCGAGACCGCGAAGGACTTGCGATCGCTCTTTCTTAACTTCAGACGGGACCTTTTCGGGCATCCTGGCGGCGGCAGTGCTCTTTCGAGGCGAAAAGGCGAAGACGTGCATCTTGGCGAAGCCCGCGCGCTGGGCCAATTCGAGCGTCCGGCGGAAGTCGTCATCGGTTTCACCTGGAAAACCGACGATAATATCGGTCGTGATGGCGGGACGGTCGAGAATGCTGTTGGCCAGCTCGACTTTCGCGGCGAAATCGCCGGCGGTGTACGGCCGGCACATTCGACGCAGGACGCGATCGGAGCCTGATTGGAGCGACATGTGCAGG
>CAZKOT010000067.1:0-3806 GCA_964554475.1 uncultured Christensenella sp. | reverse complement strand
ATTCATTTTTTTAGAAATAATACGCGCAAAACTAACATTACCGATTGCATAACCGGAAAGAATAACGATAATATATTTTGAAATTTCCCAGACCATATTACCTCCGTTTTAATAAATTGAGTTTATTGCATGTAATTTAATGTAATATTATATTCAGTCAGTTTAATTTTTTATAATCAATTCTAACAAAATATAACATATTTTTAGTTAATGATTTTCAGGTTTCTGCGAAAATTTCTTATGCCGCTAAAATATAAAAATATCTTTTAGAATACAAATTTACATAAATTCACTTCTGACAATAAGTCAAAATTACTGTTTATTCTTTAAAATAAACTTCACCGGTGTTCCAGAAAAATCAACAGATTTTCGAAAAAAATTTTCGAGATAGCGAATATATGAAAAATGCATTAGCGTTGCGTCATTGACAAAAACGATAAATGTTGGTGGATGAACGTCTGCTTGAGTAATGTAATTAATTTTAAGTCTTCTTCCTTTTCTAAAAGGTGGTTCATTAGCTAAAACAGCATTTGCTAACAATTCATTTAAAGTTCCGGTTGTAATGCGGCGATTTGAATTTTGAAAAGATTCATATGCAGTTTCAATTAACGAGCCAAATCTTTGGCCTGTTAAAGCGGAAACAAAAACAACCTTAAAATAATCCATAAAAGATAATTTTTCCATTAATATTTTTTTTACTTTTTCTGTTGTTTCTTGATTTTTTTCCACAATATCCCATTTATTTAAAACAATTACACTAGGTTTTCCTGCTTCATGAACATAACCTGCAATTCTAACATCTTGTTCGGTTATTTCTTCTTTTGCATCAAAAACAATTAAAACGACATCAGCTCTGTCAATTGCATCAAAAGCACGTAAAATTGAATAACCTTCAATACTTTGATTCTCAAAACTTCTTTGACGTCTCATTCCCGCAGTGTCAATTATAACACAATCCTTTTTGTTCCATCTAAATGGAGTGTCAATTGCGTCACGAGTTGTTCCGGCAATATCACTAACCATAACTCTTTTCTCACCCAAAATTTTGTTTACAATTGAACTTTTTCCTGAATTAGGTCTTCCAACAACAGCGATTTTAAATGCTTCTGTCTCTTCATATGCAATTTTTTCCGGAAAATATGATACAATTTTATCTAAAATATCCCCCAAACCTTTTCCGTGAATTGATGAAAGAGGCATAGGGTCACCTAGTCCCAAAGAATAAAAGTCATAAGTTTTTTCAATTTGAAAATTGTCAAGTTTGTTAACAACTAAAACAACATTTTTTTTACTTCTCCTAAGTAAGTCGGCAACTTCTTCATCTTTTTGTGAAAATCCTTCATTACCATCAACCATAAAAACAACAACTTCAGCAAGATCTATTGCAATTTTCGCTTGCTCCATAATGTTTTGTTGAAAAATATCTCCGCTTTTGTAATCAAGTCCACCCGTATCAACAATACGAAAATTATAACCACACCATTCAGCAGTTGCATAAACCCTGTCCCTAGTTACGCCTGGGGATTCGTCAATAATACTTATTCTTTTACCGCTAATTTTGTTAAATAAAGTGCTTTTACCAACATTTGGTCTTCCAACAACGGCAACTAAAGGTAATGTATTCATTTTTCACCTCATTGAGATTACTTTTTTTTGTTCAAAATAAAGAATAACACAGTTTTTTAAATAAGACAATTAAAATAATAATTATAAAACTGTAATTATTGATATTTATATTAAAACCAATTTTTCAAAAAATTATAAAAAAAAATTGAAAAAGATAAATCTTTTTCAATTTAAAATAGTTTATTTTTATTCAAAAGTTTTTTCTTTTTGTTTTTCTTTTGCAATCAAGAACTTAAAGAGTTCTAATCTGTCATTAAAATGAACTGACAAATTAAATCCTAATTGTTTCGCTCGTTCTAAAAGACATAACATATTAAGAAATGCTTTGAAATTACTCCATCGATTTCGTGAGTGATAATCAGTACCTTTAAATTTAAAATCATTTACAATTTGGTCATTTTCATTATTTTGCAAACGTAACTTTAAAATTTTTAGAGCTAACTCTGCAGTTTGATGAATTTCAGATACATTTTCTAAAACATCATAAACCATTTCTGGATTTGCGTTTTGAAAAAATTTTTCAAAAAAAGGGTCATCCATAGAAAAATTAAATAAATCTTTTTCAATTTCTTTTCCGTTATTATTTTCAACTAAGTATTTTGAAATTAATCTTCTAAAATTACCTCGTAATGGATCACCCATGCAACCTTCTTCAACTTCTTTAATTCTGTAATTAGAATTGTTTATTATCTCACTCATGTTTTTGTTCCTTTATTTATTTCATATAATTTTCGTATTTTTTTGAATCTCTCAAAAATTGTATTCCTATTATAAAACTTTGCTTTAATTAAACAAGACTTTTAAAAAATTAATTTTTTAAAAAACTTTTGACAAGCGTTCACGTGCTTCCTCATTTTTTTCCATACGCTTTTGTTTTTCTTGTAATTTTAAAAAGTTAATAAAAGTTTTAAAATCACATTTAATTTGAGAAATTTTATCCTGACTAGAAAATAAATCATCGATATGAGCATAATCTAAATCATTAATTGCATTTTCAATTTCTTTATAATTGTTTTGATTTTTTAAAATTTCTCTTTTTTTCTCATATACTTCTTTCATGAAACCAAGAAAATCATCAACAGATTTATAACCTTCCCAGGCTCTTATATTTTTTTTAAAATTTTGAAAAAGAAAAACTTCTTCATCATCTTTATGTCTCATCTTCATAATATTAAGTAATAGTTTTGCAGTCTGAAGTTCTGTTGGCAAGCAAAGCAATGCTTCCTGAATTGTTTTTGGTTCTCCTTTTTTAACAAACCTTTTGAACAAATCGAATTTTAAAACTACTTTACCAAAAATTGAATTATTACTTTTTCCTAAATACATTGCTTCAACGATGTCACTTTTATTTTCTGCAAGAAAATTGTATTCTTCGTTTCCAATAACATTTTTATAAACCAAAAATTTTTTCATAATTTTCTCTCCTTTTCATTAAGCTGTGATATTAAAGCATAAATATTTTAACACTTTAAAAAAATTTGTCAATAATCAATTTTTTTTACAAAAACCTATTGACAAAATTTAACAAATAACTATAATTAAATTTATTTACAAAAAAATTAAAAAGGAATTAATTTATGAATAATCAAACAATAAACAATCAATCCAATTTCACATTTTTTTCAACTGTTATTGACGAACTTGTACAACAAGCGCTATTTGATCATGATAAAAAAACTGAAATAACTCCCTTATTTAAAATATATGCGTTAGGTTTGACACAAGATGATAGAATTAATCTTTGCTTTCCTCCGTACAATCCTGTTTGGTCAGGAACCAAGGATAATTTAGAAGTTTTAAGAAAAGCTTCAGTAACAATTTTAAATGTATGTAAACGTGTTAGTAAAAATCTAAATAAAGAGCTTAAATTTAGTAACAAAGCACAAAATGAAATTGAACATGCAGAAGACATTTTAAGAATTTGTAATGAAAAATTCGATTTTAAAATTCACAATAATAACAATGAAGAAATGCAAAAGTAAATATATGTTAATTTTGAAAAATTTAAATTTTTAATTTATTGAACAATTTATAATAATCACAAAAAACTTCCAAATGGGAAGTTTTTTTCATATAAAATTTTCGACAAATAATAATTTTAATAAAATGTAGCACAGTAATTTTTAAAAATTATAAATTTAAAGTATTTTTTTCTATAATATAAAAATAAAAATGCACCT
>CAZKOT010000066.1:0-4022 GCA_964554475.1 uncultured Christensenella sp. | reverse complement strand
TTATAAATTTTCTCACTATTGAACTCCCTTTCTCTTTATTTTTATACGCTTATAATAAATCGCTAATTTAATCAGTTATATTGCCTGGTGGTCACCAGCCTCTGTCATATGTCTTGAAACAATCGCTGCAGCAATCGGTGAAGAAGCAATTACAATTGAAGACATTTACGAACCCTTTTTACTGCAACTTGGTTTTATTGCAAGAACACCACGGGGAAGGATTGTTTTGCCAGTTGCTTACAAGCATTTGGGTTTCAATTTAACAAAAGAAAAAACTTTACAATTAAAAATGTTCGAAGAAAATAATATTAATGATAAATTGTAATAATTAACTTTTGTATTTTTTTAATTATTTTATTATTTTTTTTACGGGGTAAAAAATGGACGAACTTTCGAAAAAATCTTACTATTATGATTTGCCACAAGAGTTGATTGCTCAACAACCGATAGAACCTCGAGATAACTCAAGACTTCTTGTTTTTGAAAGGAAAAGTGGTAAAATTGAGCATAAACATTTTTTTAATATTTTAGATTATTTAAAAACGGGGGATGTTTTAGTTGTTAATAATTCCCGTGTTTTACCAGGGAAACTTTTTGCAATTAAGGAATATACAAAAGCAAAAATTGAAGTTTTATTACACAAAAGAATAAACTTAAAAAAATGGGAAATTATTTTGAGACCTTTTAAACGGGTGCAAGAAGGAACAAAATTAATTTTTAATTCAAAATTAAGTGGAATAATAACCAAAAAATTTACTCAAGGTTTGTGCGAAATTGAATTTGAATTTGAAGGGATTTTTGAAAACATATTAGAAGAAATAGGAAATATGCCACTTCCTCACTATATCCATGAAAAACTAAAAGACAAAGAGCGTTACCAGACTGTTTACAGCAAAGAAAAAGGCTCAAGCGCTGCTCCAACTGCAGGACTTCATTTTACGCAAGATTTACTTCAAAAAATTCGTGATAAAGGTGTTATTATTGTTGAGGTTTTATTGCATGTGGGTTTGGGTACATTTAGACCTGTGAAAGAAGATAATATTTTATCCCATAAAATACACAGCGAATTTTTTTATTTAAGTGAAGAAAATGCTGAAATAATTAATAGGGCAAAAGACGAAGGTAGGCGAGTTATTGCAGTTGGAACAACAAGTGTTAGAGTACTTGAAACTTGCGCACGCAATAATAATTTGGACTTTGCTGAGAATTTTCGAAAAAAAATTTTGAGTGAAGAAAAAAAAATAAGTGAAGAAAAAATTTTTCATGTCAATGCTCAAAGTGGCTTTACTGACATCTTTATTTTCCCACCTTACAAATTCAAAATTGTTGATGCACTAATAACAAATTTTCATTTACCAGAAAGCACCCTAATAATGCTTGTTTCGGCTTTTTGCGGAATTGAAAATACAATGAAAATGTATAAAACAGCAATAGAAGAAAAATATCGCTTTTTCAGTTTTGGGGACGCATGTTTAATTTTATAAAATTAATTTTTTTAAAATTTATAGAATATACTCCGTATTTCGACAAAAAAATCAAAGTTTATAGGGGTATACCCCGATAAACTCTTGATTTTGTTAAGAATATTTGATATAATAAATTCAAAGTGAGGTGATTAAAATGATTGAACGTCCATTATATATGCAAAAAATTGAACCTTTTTTTGATTCCCCTTTTGTTAAAATTTTAACAGGTATTCGTCGCTCGGGTAAATCAACAATACTTGAAGCGATTGCAGAAAAATTAAAAGCAAAGGGTATTAATAATAATCGAATTATTTTTATTAATTTTGATTCTTTGAGTGTGCAAATTGAAAATGGAACTCAATTATATAATGTATTACGAGAAAAAATTAAAAGTAATGAAAAATATTATTTTTTACTTGATGAAATTCAAGAAGTTTTTGAATGGGAAAAGGCAATTAACAGTTTGATGATTGATGCAAATGTTGATATTTATGTGACAGGTTCAAATTCAAAATTAATGTCAAGTGAAATTTCAACATATTTGACAGGAAGATATGTCATGATTCAAATTTTTCCTTTATCATTTGCCGAATTTATTGAATTTGGAAGAATAAGCGAAAGTCGTTTTGCTTTTAGTTACGAAAAATTGAATTACAAAAATTTTAGTTATAAGTCACAATTAGATTTATTAGATGATTATATCCGTCTTGGTGGTTTTCCTGTGATTGCATTAAAAAATTATTCTGAAAATGAAACATATACAATTATTCATGATATTTATAATTCTATTGTATTAAATGATATTGTAAGACGAAATAATATTCGTAAAGTTGACCAATTTGAAAGAGTTGTAAAATTTTTATTTGAAAATGTTGGTAAAACTTTTTCAGCACATTCAGTGGCAAATTATATGAAAAGTGAAAAGCGTTCAATTGATGTTGAAACTGTTTACAATTATATTGATATGTTAAAAAAATCCTATATTATTTACCAAGCGAACAGGTATGACATTCAAGGCAAGGAAATCATGAAAACACAAGAAAAGTATTTTCTTGCAGACCAATCATTAAAATATTCCATTTTGGGTTTTTCACAAACTTCGGTTGCTTCAATGCTTGAAAACATTGTTTTTCTTGAACTTAAACGAAGAGGTTATGAAGTTTTTATTGGTAATAGTTATGGAAAAGAGGTTGACTTTGTTGGAATAAATAAAGATGAAAAAATTTATATTCAAGTTTGTCGAAATATTCCAGAAACTGAAGAAGGAAAAGGCAGAGAAATAGGAAATTTACAACGTATCAAAGACCATTTTCCCAAATTTGTTGTGACACTTGATAAATTTGCTGGCGGAAATATTGATGGCATAAAAATTATTCATCTAGCAGATTTTTTACTTGGAAATTTTTAAATGAGGAAAATAATGAACTTTTCATACAAAATTAAACATGTTTGCAAACAATCAGGGGCAAGAGTCGGGATTTTAAACACCCCTCATGGTGAAATTGAAACCCCTGTTTTTATGCCTGTTGGCACACAGGCAACTGTGAAAGGAATAAAACCCGAAGAACTGAAAGAAGTTGGCACACAAATTATTTTGGCAAACACCTATCATCTTTTTTTAAGACCGGGTGAGGAAATTGTTAAATCTGCTGGCGGACTTCATAAATTTATGAATTGGGACAGACCAATATTAACTGATAGCGGTGGTTTTCAAGTTTTTTCACTTTCGAAAATTAGAAAAATTAAAGAAGAAGGTGTTGAGTTTTCTTCACATCTTTCAGGTGAAAAACATTTCATTACTCCCGAGCGTTGCATGCAAATTCAAAACGATTTAGGGGCAGATGTAATAATGGCATTTGACGAGTGTACTCATTTCGGGGCTACCCATAAAGAAGCGGATGAAGCAGAAAAACGTACAGCAAGATGGCTTGAACGTTGTTTTAATGTTCAAAAAAATGAGAATCAAATGCTTTTTCCTATTATTCAGGGAAATGTTTTTGAAGATTTAAGGTTACGAAGCATTGAAAATTCTGTTAAATTTGCAAAGTGCGGAATTGCAATAGGTGGACTTTCAGTGGGTGAACCTAAAAAAATAATGTATGATATGTTGTCATTTCTTCAATCACGATTACCGGAAAATATGCCTCGTTACCTTATGGGTGTTGGTTCAGCAGATTGCATGCTGGAAGGTTTTAGTCGAGGAATTGACATGATGGATTGCGTTTTGCCAACAAGAATTGCTCGTCACGGGACTGCAATGATTAAGCAGGGAAAGATTATTGTTAAAAATGCACAATATAAAAATGATTTTTCTCCACTTGAAAATGATTGCCAATGCTATACATGTAAAAACTACTCAAGAGCATACTTAAGACACTTAATTATTGCTGATGAAATGCTTGGCGCGCAACTTTTGAGCATTCACAATATTTATTATTTAATAAATTTAACTAATCAAATAAAAAAAGCAATATTAGAAGATAGGTTGCTTGATTTCAAAAATGAATATTTAAAAAATTATAAATAAAAAAATAAATAATTTTGAAAAATAAGTGT
>CAZKOT010000065.1:0-4181 GCA_964554475.1 uncultured Christensenella sp. | reverse complement strand
TGGTAAACTCCAACCCCTAGTACCACAAATTATAATATTTTCAATTTTAATAGCATCATTTTGAAGTGCAAAAAAATTTTTACCAAGAGAATTTCTAACTAAAGAAATACTTTTCCACCAATAGTCATGATTACCCCTAATAATAACTTTTATTCCTGGCAAGTCATCAAAATAATGTAGGTCTTTTTTAAAATCTTCAAATTTCATTGCCCAAGAAACATCACCAGAAATTAAAACAAGGTCATTTTCAGCGACCTTTTTTTTCCAATTTTTTTTAATTACATCCATATAATTTTCCCAAGCACCACCAAAAATGTCCATCGGTTTTTCAACAGAGATTGCAAGATGTAAATCACTTATAGCAAAAATTTTCATTATTTTTTTTCTTTTATAATTTTGTTTAATAAAAAATCATATTTTTTTAATTACTTCGGAAACAAGTCTCATATCAACCTTACCTGCATATTGCGATTTGAAAGTTTTCATTACATTTGGAACACTTTTGTCTGCTAAACTATTAATAATTTTTGTAATTTCACTTTCAGAAAGCATTTGTGGTAGAAACTTTTTGAGAATTTCAATTTGTTTTTTAACTGAAGCAATCTCCAAAGTATTATTAACTTTTTCATAATTCACTTTTTCTTCTTCAAGTTCTTTAATTGCTTTTTGAAGAATTTGAACAATATCAGCATCAGTAATTTGTTCCTGTTTTTCTCTTTTTGCAATTTCTGCAAGTTTGATTTTGTTCAAAACAACACTTAAAATGTTCCTTGCAATTGTATCTTTATCCTTTAATGCTTGAATGCTATCATTTTTAATTTTTTCAATAATCATAATTTTACTCCCATTGCCTTAATGGCAATTTATATCATGATTATACAATAAAGAAAATAATTTGAGCAAGGAAATTAATCTTAATTAAATTTTTCAATCAAGAAAAAAACTTTTTTTTGAGTTACTTTCTAATACTTACTCAAACTTTTCTAATAAATTTTTCTGCATTTATAATCCCATAACCTTCATAATTTTTATTAAATGTAATAGGTTTTGAACTCGAAATTAAAAGTTTTTTAATAATATCTGGCTTTAAATGAGGATTTTTTTCATATGCACATGCACATAATCCAGCAATCATGGGTGTTGAAACGCTGGTTCCTGAAAGTTTTGTGTAAAAATTTTTCATTGAACAAGAATTAATTTCTACAGAGGGAGCAACAATATCAGGTTTATATCTGTGAAAAGCAGGACCTCTCGATGAAAAGGGTGCAATTTCAAAATAATTTTCATTAAAAGTTTCATCATCTAAACGATTATCGTTAATACCTCCAACGGTAATAATTTTACTGCTAATTCCTGGACTTTTTATTGTTTCGTATTCAGGACCACTATTTCCCGCCGCCGCAACAACTGTAAGTCCACTTCTCCAAAGCATTTCTGCCCCTTTCATAATGGGATCGTTATAACCAAGTGGTTCACTTCCAAAACTCATGCAAACAACTTTTATTTTTAATTCTTTTGAAAATGTGTAAAGCCATTGCATTGCTTCAAGAATTTTGTTAGCACTTGCCTCACCTTTCTCATCTAATGCTTTAAGAGCAATAATTCTTGAATTTGGTGCAAAACCAGTAAATCTTTTATTTGAAATAAACCCATTTCCAGAACCAACACCTGTAACAAATGTTCCATGGCCATTATCATCATATATTTTATTTTTTTTATGAAGTAAATCAACAAAAACTTCGATTCGATTTTTTTTAAAAGTAAAATCTAAATGAGGGCTAATTCCTGTATCAATATATGCTATTCCAACATCCTTACCCGTGTAAGAGATATTTTGAGCTTTAAGAGCTTTTTTTGAAACATTTACAAGAGTGCTAACTTGAGAACCACTGGAAATATATCTTACGCAATCTTGTTTTGCAAGTAGAAAAATTGTGTGAGGACTGCCTCGCAAACAAAGAAGATTAATGAAAGAAAATTCAGCAACAATTTCAACTTCATATTTTTCTTTTAAAATTTGCTTTGCAAGTAACAAATTTGAAACATAGACAAAACATTCAATCTTTTCCTCTCGTTCTTCACTGGAAATAATTTTCATTAGTGTAAAATCAATTTTTTTCACCTTTTGTTTTTCCCTCAAAACATAATATTGCTTTGATGCTCAAGAGGTGCGAAAAACAAAAGAAAACTTCAATAATTAATTTATTTTTCTATTCTCTTTAAAAAACAAAAATGAGATTGATTATGCGTAGCATTTACTTACGATAACGAAAATTTACTAACCATCATAAGCGAATGCAAAATGAGCATAAAAATCCCATTGTTTATTTAAAATATTTAAATTTCTTATTTTTTCATTTTAATCAGTTGTCTTTCCATAGTTTCAATATCAGTCTTCATTTCATTTACCGAAGTGGTTAAAATCCTATAAGTGTTTTCAAGCATTATATATTTGTCAGCACTGCTTAAAATTGCTTGTTCACAATAACCTACTGACAATCTTAATTGTTCTAAATCTTTTAAAGTATTCAAATAATTTTTTGATTCAGGACTCATTTTAGAAAATTGAGTTTCCTTTCTTTTTAGTGCTTTCCTATCGTGTTCAAGTGAATTTCTAATCATCATAAGTGGAAGAAATTCTTTTTCAACACTTTTTAATTCTTTTTCACTAACAACAAGTCTATCCTTTAAAAGAGTAATTCTTTCTTCAAAATCTTGTACGGTTAAAAGAGGTTTGCTGCCTCCAAGAGCCTCTTGTTTTTCGACAACCTGGGAAAGCATTCTTTGGAGTTCTAATTTTTCCCTTTCTAAACGATTTTTTTCTATTTCAATTTTTTCTTTTTCTTTTTGAATTCTATCTTTATCAATATTTTGTGCTCTTATCCTTTCAAGTTCAAATCGAAGTCTTTGAATTTCGGTTTGTTCTTCGACTGCAAAATTATTATTAACTTGATTGTAGACGGCAGTATAATTTGGTTTTTCCATCATTTTCTTTTCAAAATCTTTTTGCAACTGCTCAATCTTTTTATTTTTCTCTTTTATTACTTCTCTTATATCTCCAAATTTTTCACTGTTAAAAACCCCATCATTTAAAGGTTTTCCAAGTTCAATGCTGAGTTCTTTGTTTAATGTTGGTAGTTCATCTTTAGTTTCTTCTTTTATTTCAATTTCTTCATCTTCGCTAGTAATATCATTTTCAAAATCAGCATTGCCACTAAAAAATATTTCTCCAAAATCATAGTCTTCACTTTCTTTATTAGATTTTACAGAAGTAGTAGTTGTAGTTGTGGAAGTGTTGGATTTTTGAGAAGTAACAGTTGAGGGAACAACTGTAGTTTCTTTTATTTTTTCTTTTTTATAAGTTTCTTCTTCAGCAAGAAGTTGAGAAAAAACATCATCTTTGTTAGTTTTTATTTTATCAATATTTTTTGCATTTGATGAAGAAGATTGCAATTCTACTTTTTTCTTTTCTTCTTCAATTAATTGTTTAAGATTCCTCTCTTCTTCTAGTGCTTTAACATAATCAACTTCTTCATATTTATTTTCTTTAGCATAAGGTAAAACATATTTCTCCTCATTTTCGAGTAATTGTTGATTACTAAATTGATTGTCAATCATTGGCTGATTGAAGTTTGTCATGTCTAACTGTTCTGTTTGTTCTTTAGAATTTTTCTTTTTTCGCATAGCACTGTGAACAGGGTCCAAAATTGAAAGCAAAAGGTCACCAAAAAAGAATATTATAAATCCACCCGCAATAATTATCCCAATAATTGCAAGCACATTAATAAATATATCACCAAAATTTAAATCTCCCATTTAATTATTCCTCTTGTGTATTTTGAAATTCTATTTCCTCTTTATTTTTTTTATTTTTCTTTTTAATTTCAAGTGGACTATTTTCAGGGTCCATGACCGCAAGGGTAATGTCCCCAATAAAAAAAACTAAAAATAATATCGCAATTCCTATTACGATATAGGCAAGAACATTTACTAAAAGTTGAATAATTCCATTCATTTTTTTTCCTTTTGTATTTGGTGGAGACGAGGGGAATTGAACCCCTGTCCGAAACAGTTCAAATAAGTTTTTCTCCGTGCAAAGTTTGTGATTTTTTGTCACTAGAAATCTTTCACAAACAAAATTTTTCTAGTCAACTTTCTTTTAGTTTAGCTTTAATGTCGCC
>CAZKOT010000064.1:0-4700 GCA_964554475.1 uncultured Christensenella sp. | reverse complement strand
TCAAAAGGTGGAACATATTCCTCATTGGCGCGAACAACACTGTCGACAGCATCAATAAAAACTTGTGTTGGGACTGTTGGCATAACAAGACGCTTACATGTTTGTTGAAATCTTTCAGCATTTAATTCGGGACGAAATGTTACAATTTCGTTATTTTTAGTTCTATATGCTTTTAATCCTTCAAAACAAGTTTGTGCATATTGAAAAACACAAGCACATTCATTCAATAAAATATTGCTATCAGTAATTAGTGAACCTTTTTCCCATTGACCATTTTTAAAAAATGAGACAAAACGGTAGGGCAAATCTCTGTATGTAAAACCCAAATTATTAAAATCAATTTTTTCATTCATTAATTTTTTCCCCCTAATTAATTTTTTTAAATATGTATTTTGAGTATAACAATATAAAAATAAAAAGTAAAATATTATAACTTTTTAAGTTTCTGTTGTTAAAAATAATTTTTTCGTTGTGAAAATTTTCCATAAAAAAAAATTCCTTTTCATAATAAAAAATATCTAAAAAAATATAAAAGTTTTCATATATAATTTTTTTAATCATTTTCAAATATTTTTAATTACTAATATTTCACAGAAAATAAGATTAAACCTTTAGATGGTAAAGTCTTCCCAGCAAAAGTTCTATCTTTTTTGTTTAAAATCTCTAGTATCTCATCACTTTTACGCTTTCCTTCTCCAACTTCTAAAAGAGTACCGACAATAATTCTTACCATATTATAAAGAAAACCATTTGCAGAAATTTTAAAAGTTATAAATTCATCATCTCTTTCTATTTGTAATTTAAAAATTTCACGAATATTTCCTAATTTCTCACCATAATCACCTTGAAATTGTTCATCATCTCTTTTAGTACAGAATGAAGTGAAATCATGTTTTCCAATCAGATAATTTGCTGCACATTTCATCTCGTCAATATTTACATCTTGTTTTACACGATAAGCAATTTCATCACGAAGGGGACTTCGATGACGTGAGATGTAAACTTTATAATGATATTCTTTTTCAACAACTTTAAATCTCGCATGAAAAATTTCGTCCACTTCTTTTGCACTTTTTATTGCTAAATCATGAGAAAGTCTTGAATTTATTACCAAGGGTAGTTTTTCGAAATTAAAATTTGAATTAGTGTCAAAATGAGAAAATTGTGATTTTGCACTGACACCTGCATCAGTTCTACCACTAGCAAAAAGCTTAATTTCTTCACCTAAAAATTCACTTATTACTTTTTGAAGTTCACCTTGTACAGTTCGAAGTTTTGGTTGATTTTGCCAGCCACAAAATTTTTTTCCATCATACTCAACTTCAATCAATATTCTTTTCATATTTTAATCTTTATTTCCCTTTTTTATAATGAGAAAAGTATAACACAAAAATTAATATATTTTCAAAAAGAATTATAAATTTAACATTGACAAAAAAATAATTAAAAATTAAAATAGAACAAAACAATTAACAATCATAGATTTTTATTGTTTTTAGCAGTTTAAAAATAATACAAGAAAAAAAGGATAAAATTTTAATGAAAAAATTTATTAACGTTGACGGAAACACAGCCGCTTCAAACATCGCTTACATGTTTTCTGAAGTTGCGGCAATTTATCCCATTACTCCTTCTTCGGCAATGGCAGAAAACATTGACGAATGGGCACAAACAGGAAAATTAAATCTATTCAATATGCCCGTGAGAGTTGAGCAAATGCAATCAGAAGCAGGTGCCGCTGGAGCATTACACGGAAGTTTAATCGCTGGCACGCTTACAACAACTTTTACAGCAAGTCAAGGACTACTTTTAATGATTCCTAACATGTTTAAAATTGCTGGTGAACTTTTACCCACAGTTTTTCATGTTAGTGCACGTGCGATAGCAACTCATGCCCTTTCAATTTTTGGCGATCATTCCGATGTCATGGCTTGTCGTATGACAGGATTTAATATGTTATGTTCTTCTTCAGTTCAAGAAGCGCAAGACATTGCTTTAGTTGCGCATCTATCTTCAATTAAAGCAAGTCTTCCTTTTATACATTTTTTTGATGGATTTAGAACTTCCCACGAAGTTCAAAAAATTGAAGCAATTGATGATGAAAAGATTAAAGAATTAATTCCATACGAATTGGTTGAAAAATTTAAACGAGCAGGATTGAATCCAACTCATCCCCATCAACAAGGAACAGCTCAAAATCCTGATATATTTTTTCAAAACAGAGAAGCATCAAACACTGAATACAACAATGTTTTTGATATTGTAAAATCAACCATGGATGAAGTTTCAAATCTAACTGGAAGAAAATACACCCCTTTTGAATACATTGGTTCAAAAAAAGCAAAACATGTTTTAGTTATGATGGGAAGTGGAAGTGAAACTGTCATTGAAACCCTTCCTCACCTTGACGGTGAAATAGGTCTTTTAAAAGTGAGATTATATCGTCCTTTCAACACAAAAGCATTTGTTGACGCTCTTCCTAAAAGTGTAAAAATTATAACAGTTCTAGATCGAACAAAAGAGAGCGGTTCTTCTTTTGAACCACTTTGTCTTGATGTTATTTCCGCTCTTGCCGAACATAAAATTAATGCGAAAGTACTTGGCGGGCGCTACGGTTTAGGCAGTAAGGAATTTACTCCTGCTTGCGTTAAAGCGGTTTTTGATAATATGGAAGCAGATGAACCAAAAGTGCATTTTACTGTTGGAATTGTTGACGATGTCACAAACCTATCACTTGATTTAGATGAAGATTTTGACCCTGCTACTAGTGCAGTTCAATTAAAATTTTATGGTTTAGGTGGAGATGGAACTGTAAGTGCAAATAAAAATGCAATTAAAATTATTGGGGAAAACACGGATAAATTTACTCAAGGTTATTTTGAATACGATTCGAAAAAATCAGGTAGTTTAACAATTTCTCATTTACGTTTTAGTGAAAAACCTATTCACAGTACTTACACAATTACAAAAGCAGACTTCATTGCAATTCACAATTTTAATTTTGTGGCAAGGTATGACATTTTAGACAGTCTTAAAAAAGGCGGAACCGTTCTTTTAAACACAGCAAGCGAAGAAGATTTAAATGATACTCTTCCTAATTTTTTCAAGAAAAAACTATTAGCAAAAAAAGCAAAATTTTATTATATTAATGCTCAAAAAATTGCATCGCAAATTGGTCTTGGAAATAAAATAAACACAATTATGCAATCAGCATTTTTTAAAATTTCAAATATTATTGACTTTAAACTAGTTGAAGAAGACATGAAAATTGCTGCGAAAAAAACTTATGGAAAAAAAGGCGATGCTGTTGTTAAAATGAATTATGACGCAATTGACAGAGGTGCTGATTCTTTCGCTGAATATGATATTTCAAAATTTACGTTTGACAAAGATGTAAGTTATGACAAAGACACAACCGACAAATATTATCGTGAATTTATCGAACCTATTAACAGACTAAAAGGAAATGAGTTAAAAGTTTCAGCATTTGACAAAGCGGGGAAAGTTCCAACAGACACAACAAAATTTGAAAAAAGAGGGATTGCAAATCGTTGCCCGCAGTGGATAAAAGAAAATTGTATACAATGTGGCTTTTGTACTTTAGTTTGTCCTCATGCAGCAATAAGAAGTGTTGCTGTAAAAAATGATGACTTAAAAAATAAACCTAAGGAATTTGAAACAATTAATGCAATTGGAATTGCTGATTCTCAATTTAGAATTCAATTAAGTCCACTCGATTGCACCGGTTGCGGAGTTTGTGCAAATGTTTGTCCTGCACTAAAAAAAGCACTTGTAATGAAGCCTGCTAGTGAAATTTTCGAAACTGAAAAAGAAAACTATAATTTTTCAAAAACACTAACAAATTCCCCTGTTTCTTTTGCAAAAACAACAGTTAAAGGAATTCAATTTGAAAGACCTTATTTTGAATTTAATTATGCTTGTGCAGGATGTGGTGAAACACCTTATATAAAAATTGCAACTCAACTTTTCGGTGAAAATATGATTATTGCAAATGCAACAGGTTGTTCAAGTATTTATGGTGGTTCGGCACCCGCTTGTCCATATTCAAAAAATGAAAAAGGTTACGGACCAAGTTGGGCAAATAGTTTGTTTGAAGACAATGCAGAATTTGGTATGGGAATTAGTTTTGCAGTTGAAGTACAAAAAGCAAAATTAATTAAGTCTATTGAAAGTTTTAAAGAAATAGTAAAATCTTCTAAACTTAAAGAAGAACTTGAAAAATGGCTTAATGCTCCAAATTCATTTACAAATAATGAAGCTGAAAATCTTATAAGTTTAATTAAAAATGAAGAATTATCATTTTTACGTACCGAAATTTTAAAAAGCAGAGATTTTCTCGCAAAAAAAAGTGTTTGGATTATTGGGGGTGATGGTTGGGCTTATGATATAGGATATGGCGGATTAGACCATCTTTTAAATTCAAAACAAAATGTTAATATTCTAGTTTTAGACAGTGAAGTTTATTCTAACACAGGTGGACAGAGTTCAAAAAGCACTCCTCGTGGAAGTTTTGCAAAGTTTGCTTTTGGAGGAAAGAAAACAAAAAAGAAAGACCTTGCAATGCTAGCTATTGCATCAAAAAATTGTTATGTTGCAAGTATTGGACTTGGAGCAAATATGCAACAAACAATTAAAGCAATGACTGAAGCAGAAGCTTATGACGGACCGAGTTTAATTAT
>CAZKOT010000063.1:0-4859 GCA_964554475.1 uncultured Christensenella sp. | reverse complement strand
ATCATCCTGTTCCACTTCTCCCGGCTTCTCGCGGTAGCAATGATGTGCCTCATCATTGAACACGATAATGTTCTTCATGCCCATCAGGTCTGGCATCACCCGCTGAATCATCTGCCCCTCGGTTTCGAGGGTGTTCAACTCTTCGCCTCGACCTTGCAGGAGTGAACGTCCGCCCTTCGAGAGATCTATCCGTTCGCGGAGTTTGAAGGCGTGGTAGTTGGTAATGACGATTTTGGCCCGATTTACATCGTCCAGCATGTCTTTTGGCACGAGTTCACTGCTGGCATAATAGCTGTCTGGGTCGTTCGGCTGGAGAACGCGCAGTCGGTCTTTGATGGTCAGTCCGGGTGTGACAACCAGAAAGCCGCGGGTGAATTTCTTGTTCTGGGGGTGTCGCACGGCGTTGATGGTTTGCCATGCAATCAACATGGCCATCACGGTAGTTTTCCCCGCGCCTGTCGCCAGCTTTAGAGCAAAACGCATGAGCTCCGGGTTGGCATCATGGTTGGCATTGGCCAGGTGTTCAGTGAAAGCCTTGCCTGATTTTCCGGCTTGAGGCGCCACCTCGATGAGCCAGATGGCGGTTTCAGCCGCCTCCACCTGGCAGAAAAAGGGCCTGAGGCTACTGAATTGATGATGACGCCAGTGCTGAAGTAGGCGGGTCGTTTCGGGAGTAACCTGCCACTGATTGGTATTCGGTAAGCTGCGCCACTGGTCCACATGGTGGCGTAGCTGATTGATAATCGAAGTCGGATCATACTGCTGCTCTTCTGTTGAAAGTCCCTTCCCTTCGTCAAAGATCATCTGTTGCTGTTGAACTGATCTCTTACGTTTTCGGGGCTTCGGAATCGGCGTGATGAACTCTGCACGGCGGCGTTTTTCGATGATCTGCTGCGTAGGCTGTCCACTGGCATCAAGCTCCCAGTGGCGCATCGGATACTCGTAAGGGGAATTAAGGATCGGTTTCTCAAAAAAGCGATTTCCCATGTCAATCTTTTCTCCAGATACGGCCGTTGCTTGTGTAGATGTATTATCGCCCTTTTGTCAGATTGAGTTAAAAGCCAACAGAAAAAACAAACCCCGCTCTCTTCTGGAGACACGGGGTTTTATAAAGTAGTCCATTGTAACCTCACGAATGGTTATAGACTCACAAATTTTGGTCATAGGTTACATACGCCCTTTTGCTATCACGATTGTCTAAAGAATGCTACCATGAAACGGGAAATCAATAGACAATTTTTCAGGGAAACCAATCGGCCTCAAATGCCGTCGAATAGGCTATCAAGCCTGTGCAGTTTTCAAACCGGATTTGATTATCAGGCCAGCGTATCAAAATCAATGACTTGTATTTGATTATCAATAAGGCTGTTTTCGATAAAATATCAATAAAGTCGGGCTCGTGTACACCTACAACTGTTCATAGGTGGATTCGGTGGATATTGATCTAAATTAAGTATTACGGATCAGTATCCTTAGATTCCCTTCTAACGCTTTTCCGATGATGATATTTGCCACTGTCGGAGCACAGCCGACATTGTAATTTTTCTGGCGGAGATTGTACGGTGTTTTGTGGAATATGGGCTGGAGCTTAAGCTTGCAGAAGACGAGCGACTGATAAAAATTGCTTTAGATAATTTTGGGGAGGGATTAAACAAACTTCTTTTGCCAAAGTGCGTCCAGATCCTCTGTCCGGAATCGAAGTTTGGAATTTAGAAGAAGAGAATACACGTCTTCTTGCGCAAAATCCGGTGTGCCAATTCTTCCCAAATAAGAAACATAGCGAGTAAATATCTGAGCACGAAAAGGATCGCGTACTGTCAGAATCCGGCTGATTTTTAATGATTCGCAATTTTCTTGTGATATAGTAAATATTTTTTGAAAGTCTAGATAGTATCCATCAAACTGCATCTGTCCCGTGTCGTAAGGCGGCAGGTAGTAAAACCTATGAGCATAATCGCCATTCAGATTATGTATAACATGGTCAAATATATCTCCTAACTTTCTTTTAGACAACTCGACAAGCCCGTTTCTGGAGTCTTCGTCAAGTCTGTTGTTTGGATCTATGATTTTCAGAAAAGATATTCTAAAATCTCCCGCCGGAACAAACAAAAAAAACTCTGCTTTCTCCCACTGTATGTCACATTGAGGTGTTGCAAGGACGGCCAACGCTATGTTCTCGTGACCGTTATTAAAATTGATTAATATGTCTCCCTGACGCCACTGTTCCGAGTAAGTCTCATAAAAGCTTTCAGAGATAGAGGGCATGGCCGCGCGTCAGTTCTTCAAGCTAAACACTTCTTTCTCCAATTCAAACGAATATGCTTTGTCAGAGGAAGTGCTTTCATGGTTTGTTACAACAAAAAAGGCGGATGTCCTATTATCCCTATCACCCTGTTTGATCTCCCGAATCCTTGTTGATGACTCCAGCAATCTAGTCAAATTAACCTTCATCTCTCTTCCCCCGCATGATTAGTTTTTACTCCAACCTAACTCCTCAACTTCAACCTTTTTGTCCTTAAATATTCGATACTTGGTCTTATAACTGAAACTGGATTGTAAACACTCTAAGTATGCTCTGTTCATGGTAATCTCTTTATAAGGCTTGTCTTCAGGGATGTCAATCTCCAGATCGACTTGGTTACCAAAACTTGACTGATACAGCATTAACAAATCAGAACACAGAAACTCAAGTTTCTTCTCCATTCTCTGCACTTTTAGTCCGAGCTTTTTTGCTTCATCGAAATGAATTCGATAATTGTGCGAAAAGAAATCTTTTTGAAATCTACTTACTATTTCTTCTATTTTCTTCTTTTCTTTAATGTGATATTCAAATGCTTTAGTAGCAACCATCTCAGTCTGCTTCTGTATACGCTCCATTTGTCCGAGAACTTCCGCCGGAAACCTTACAAGTAGTGCATTAAAAGCTTGGATTCTAGCAGAATCTTCTTTGAACATATCCTTTATCAAAGAATAATAACCTTTTATATCCTCGGCCCCGGCACCAATATTGCCAGCTTGGGTTTTAAGTGTAATTTGAGGATCGACAGGACTTAACGAGGATAAATCGCTCATAAGGATTGAATCCGCGCCAAAGCACAGTAATGTGGCGGCACTATGTGATATCTCGGGAACAGCAACTTGAAACTTGTCAAATTTCTTTCTTATTATGTATATGAAAGACCCGATCACGTCTATAAATCCTCCTGACGAATGTAACACCAGTGTTACAGATCTGTCCCTCTTTTTCGCAGTAATCGATTTTAACAATTCGTTTAGCGATGGGAGAACATCGCTGGCCAATTGCGTTCTAAATCTCGTATTACTTGTATTGTAAATCAAGGTTATTGTAGTAGATCTGAGATTTTTTTCTATTTTCCTTATAGCATCTAACCGTGCTTTGTAGTTATTCAACGTCTTTCCCTCCAAAGTTGTCGTGACCAAATTCTTTTTATGATATTGACAAGACATTGCTTTTAACGATGTAATTATATGAAGAAGGATCTTGTGTGTCAATAGGGATTTGACTGGAGTGATTTGACTGGAGTTTCCTGAGTTTTCGGCAACAAGTTCGCTTTTTCGAGCATTACCACCCTATCCGATTTCCCAAGTATCTATAATCATTGCGCCACATTTCTGCGTTCAAATTTCGGAAAAGTTCAGATGATGCTAAGCAAAACACCTTGATATTATTTACTATTAGCAATTTCTGTCTGAAAAACTCAGGAAACTCCAGGGATTTGACACAAAAATATGAGTGCGGTGTCGGTGATCATTACATAAGAAGAACGGAATGTTTTTTTGAGACCTCTTGTTTGTTGCTTTCAGGGGGAAGGACACCAACCCCCCGCAGTAACTGAAAATCGTCGATCCTACCCCTGCATTTTTCATCCCGCATTCAGTAAAAGGGACCAATCAGCCAAACTACTTACTCGTATTTGTTATCCCTGGGCATCAAAACATATCTGTTCCATCTGTCGGTTGTCGTGATCTCGTTTAAAAAATGTCCTCTCGCTAACGGAGGATCAGTGCCTCCTCTTTCCCCACATTCAGCATATACCCCACCTTCGGCCTCGTGAAGATGAGGGTTTCCAGTTCTCCTGGTTCGACGACGATTTGTCCCGCGACGCCCTTCCTGATCTGGGCAATGCAGCGGCGTTTGTGGTCGGAGATCTGGCGCTCGTAAGGTTTATTGGACCCGTCGTACTTCATGGGACCGGGCCAGAGTCGACGGTAGATCTCGTCACGGGCGATGATCTGCTTCGGCTTTTCGGCCAGGATTAGCAGGTATTGGAAGCAGGCGGGTTGCAGCTTGATCGGACATCCCCGGTAGAAGAAGAGCTGCTGCCCTTCGTCCATGAAGATGATGGGCGGATCGGTGATGAGATCACGAAGGTCCTTGGCATCTGCCAGGCGGGCGCGAAGGGCAACAAGCAGGGTTTCATCGCGGAGGATGTCGGCCAGCGGTTGGGGAAACGAGACATCGCAGGCAAGGGGCGCGGCTGTCGGCGGCATGGCGGCTGAGGCTGTCTGTTCGCGATCGGACGCCTTTTTGCCGTGTGCGGAAGCGGATGCCCGCTCGCCGGTTCCGGCCGCCGATGTTTCCCGGGGCTCTTCCTCGCGGATTTCACTTGCCGCATCCCGCCCCTCCCCTTCCCGTCCGGCCGCTTCCTCCGGTACCTGATAGTCCGGATGAAAATGCCTGTACAGCCGCTCCGCCAGATGCCTTGGCAGCAGCCTTTCAAGTTCCGCGAGCGGCAGCTCAGCCACGGCCTCGGGGGTGTCGTAGCCTTCAGTGAGCAGGGTGTTGATGTAGGTCCGGCCCAGGCCCCGGAGGCGGATCTTGGAGAGGGCCAGTCCCT
>CAZKOT010000062.1:0-4871 GCA_964554475.1 uncultured Christensenella sp. | reverse complement strand
CCTTCAACATACAGCGGTTATAGTATGAATAATCCAGCATGTGCATTTGATATTGAGGCTTTAGAAATATTAATTACGCCGGGAAGCACAAATATTTCAAAAGTCTATAACGGAGAAACTGATGTTGATGAGTTTGTTTTAGAAACACACTATGCTTTGAATATTATTTCCGGAGATGATATTACTTTAATATTGAGTGCCGAATATGAAACGGCTGATGTCGGAAGTGGAAAAATTATTAATGTTTATCACAGCGGAATTTCAGGTGAAGATAGTGATAATTATACTATCGCATCGAGTCCACTCCAGTTAAATAATGGTATTGTAACGGCAAAACCTTTAACATTTCAATCAAGCGGAACAAGTATAAGTAAAGACTATGACGGAAATACAAATATAACTATAGAGTTATTAAAAAATACTCACTATATTTTAAGTGGAATTATTGATGATGATATTGTTGATTTAGTTATAACGGGAGCAAATTATGATAATAAAAATGTTGGAAGTGGAAAAAATATTTATATTAGTCATAGCGGACTTATGGGTGAGCATAGTGGCAATTACAGTATAACAATGAGTACGCTTCAATCTCATAATGGTGAAATTACAGCGAAAGCATTAATGTTTCAACCTGGCGAAACAAACATTAGTAAAGTATATGACGGTAATACAAATGTAATTGAAGGATTAATAAAAAATGTTAATTATATTTTAAATGGTATTGTCGGTGAAGAAATTGTTGATTTAATTATAACGGAAACTAATTATGATACTAAAAATGTGGGAAATGGAAAAATTGTCAATATTCATCATAGCGGACTTATGGGTGAGCACAGTGGAAATTACACAATAACAGCAAGTCCGCTTCAATTAAGTAATGGTGAAATTGTCGTAAAGACACTTCAAATTTTAAGTAGCGGAATTATTAGTAAAGAATATGATGGCGAAACTGATGCTACAGTAAATTCAAATAATTATTTACTTGAAGGTAGAATAGGAAACGATATAGTTTCTTTAACTTGGACTGGAGCAACTTACAGCATTAAAGATGTCACTGAAGAAAATAATCCTGTCACAGTTTTAGGAGTCACTCTTATTGGAGATGACGGCATAAATTACACATTAAACGGTGTTACGGAATTTATAATTGATGGTATTATAAATCCAAAAATATTATTTGTGACAGGCTCGGGCAGTGCTTCGAAAGTTTTCGACGGTAGTGATGATGCAACAAATGTAATTGAAAACTTGGATTTAAATCTAATTGGCATTATCGGCGAAGAAGAAGTTAACATAATCAATGATGAATTAACTGCATATTTTAGTGATTCAAATGCTGGAACCGAAATTAATGTTATCGTTAGATTAGTTTTAGACAATGGAAATTATACTGCTGAAGATTATGTTTTGGAAGGAGCGGGCACAATAATTCGTAAGAAAATTACGGTTAAGGCAGTTTCAATGACAATAACAACTGCAGAAGGCGAAGTTAAACTTGATTATGTTGTTGAAGACGAATATGGTGATAGAATTTATGTTTCTTTAAATGGTACCCTTTATGTTCCGAGCGCGGAAAATCCAGGGGAATATGAAATACAACAAGGAACATTAAACGAAATTAACAATCCAAATTACGAAATCACCTTTGTTGCAGCAAAACTGACCATTATTAAATCCATTGATACGGGCGCTGTCCTTCTTTATGCTTCTTATTCCATGTTTGGTTTGGTTGTAATTTTGGGAGTTGTTTCATGGATTATGAAAAAAAGAAATAAAGCTAGAGGATAGACTACATGGGTAATAGTCATAAATAAAACTTGAAATTTCGTGGTGAGGTTTGAAAATTTTTTTGTCTTAAATTATAATTTTTAAAAAATTTTTTTTAAAAGTGTTGACAAGATTTAGGGGGCTGTTATATACTAGCAAGGTTGAATAGTTGAAAGGTTGAAGTATAAGGTTACTTTGATTAACAACAATCAAAGAGAATTTATATGGACTAGTCATATTTTGTAGTATGACGACCTAACAAAATAGTGATTATTCACTGATTTTAAGACAGTATGCAATTAATTACCTGTTATCAGGTGAAATCAAAGACTTTCAATGTCTTTGTTAACGTAGTAACAGGTTTTAATTTTAACTATCAACTTGAACACACGGTATAGTGTTCGATAAAAGTTAACCAGTTTTTAGAAGTATTTGAAATTTTTATAAAGATTTCCAGATAATTTTTTGAAGAAGGTTACTTATGCATACAAGTTAGGGTTTGCTATTACTTGGAGGTAAAATTAAATGGCAACGCAAAAAATTAGAATAAAATTAAAATCTTATGACCACGAACTTTTAGACCAAGCTTGTAAAAGGATTATTGACACCTTAAGCAGAAGCGGTGCAAAAGTAGCGGGGCCGATTCCTCTTCCCACTGACAAAGAAGTGATTACAGTTATTCGTTCACCTCATAAACACAAGGACAGTCGGGAACAATTTGAATGTAGAACTCACAAAAGGATTATTGATGTTTACAGTCCTTCGCCAAAAGCGGTCGATTCTCTAATGAAAATTGATCTGCCAGCTGGAGTTGACATCAATATTAAACTGTAGGAGGCTTGAAGAAATGAAAAAGGCAATAATCGGAAAAAAACTGGGTATGACACAAGTTTTCACACCTGAAGGAATTGTTATTCCCGTTACAGTGTTGCAAGCTGGTCCTGTTACAGTTGTTCAAAAGAAAACAATGGAAAAAGAGGGATACGATGCTTTGGTTGTGGCATTTGAGTCAATTAGAGAAACACTTTTAAACAAAGCTCAATTGGGAGCTTATAAAAAAGCAGAAGTTCCACCTCATAGGACATTAAAAGAATTAAGACTAGAAAATTCAAAAGATTACAATGTCGGTAGCATAATAAAATGTGATATTTTTAATGAAAATGATGTTGTTGATGTAACTGGCACAACAAGAGGACGAGGATTCACGGGTGTTATTCAAAGATGGAATCAACATCGTTTAAAAATGACGCATGGAACAGGACCCGTTCATCGTGAAGTAGGTTCAATGGGTGCAAACTCAACCCCAGGTAGAGTTCTTAAAAACAAAAGAATGCCAGGTCATTACGGACACGAACAAGTTACAATCTCAAATTTGGAAATTGTTAAAGTGGACCCAGAAAGAAATATTCTTTTGGTTAAAGGTTGTGTTCCTGGACCTAAAGGTTCGCTTGTTTTTGTCAAGCAAGCAGTGAAGGCAAAGAGAGGATAGAACAATGGCAAATGTAAAATTATTAAATATGAAAGGTGAAGAAGTAGGTTCATTAAAGATTAGTGATAAAGTTTTTAAAGCCGAAATTAATCCTCCGCTTGTTCATCAAAGTGTTGTTGCAAGATTGGCAAATGAAAGACAGGGAACAAAGTCAACTCTGACAAGAAGTGAAGTTAGAGGACACGCTAAAAAACCCTACAAACAAAAACATACTGGAAATGCGAGACAGGGGTCAACAAAAGGACCACATCAAACTGGAGGTGGAGTTGCATTCGCACCGAAACCTAGAGATTTTTCAAAGAAAATTAATAAAGTAGCTAAAAAAGTAGCTCTTGCAAGTGCTCTTTCTTCACGCTTTGAAGACAAAGATATAATTTTTATGGATGAATTTAAATTCGAAGAACCAAAAACAAAACTTGCTCAAGCATTCATTAATAATCTTAAATTAGACCGAAATGTTTTGATTGTTATGGCAAATAAGGATAGTAATACCGTGCTTGCAACTTCAAATATTCCTTCAATTCAATTAGAACTTGCAAACAAATTAAGTGTTTATGATGTTGTTAAATTTTCTAAAATCATTTTAACAAAAGATGCCGTTAAGACTATTGAGGAGGGATATGCAGAATGAAAGCACAAGAAATAATTATAAAACCCTTATTAACAGAAAAATGCTATGCTGGAATTAAAAAGAAAATTTACACTTTCATTGTTAACAAAAACGCAAACAAAATTGAAATTGCAAAAGCAGTTGAAGAAATTTTCAAAGTTGATGTCGAGAAAGTTGCTACATCAATTGTTAAAGGTTACAAAAAGTCGCGAAATACAAAATCAGGAAGAACAGTCGGAAAAACTAGTGATTACAAAAAAGCAACTATTACACTAAAAAAAGACAGCAAACCGATTGCGTTCTTTGAAAGTTTGTCTTAAAAGGAGATTGAAATGGCAATTAAATCAAGAAAACCAACATCATCAGGTAGTAGATTTGTTACATCAGTCTCATTTTTAGACTTGACAAAAAAAGAGCCTGAAAAGAGTCTTCTTTTGAAGAAAAAGAAAACTGGTGGCAGAAATGCACAGGGAAGAATAACCGTTCGCCATAAAGGTGGTGGTAATCGTCAAAAATATAGAATCATTGATTTTAAAAGATTGAAAGACAATATCCCAGCAAAAGTTATGGCAATTGAGTATGACCCTAATCGTAGTGCTTTTATTGCTCTTCTTAATTATGCTGATGGTGAAAAATCTTATATTTTGGCTCCCATTGGACTTAATGTCGGTGATAGTGTTGTTTCAGGTGTTAATGTTGAAATCAAAGTTGGAAATACCCTTCCACTTGAAAATATTCCTGTTGGTTCAATGGTTCACAATGTTGAAATGACAGCTGGCAAAGGTGGGCAAATTGGAAGAAGTGCAGGAAACTCAGTTCAGCTAATTGCAAAAGAGGGTAAATATGCAATGCTTAAAATGCCAAGCGGAGAAATTAGAAAAGTAATTTCTAATTGCAGAGCAACATTAGGCATTATTTCAAATCCCGACCATGAACTTGTTTCAGTTGGAAAAGCGGGAAGAAAAAGACATTTGGGAGTAAGACCGAGCGTTCGCGGAGTTG
>CAZKOT010000061.1:0-4957 GCA_964554475.1 uncultured Christensenella sp. | reverse complement strand
GCTGTCAAAAATTTCGATTTTTTTCATACTGTCTCCTAATTTTTACTTATTTATCAATAAAAAAAATCTTGTGCATTTATTTGCACAAGATTGAAAGTACAAACAAAACGCACATATTTTATGTGTTAATAATTATTGAAATAATTATTGCTTTGTTTGCCACAAAATTTTCCTTTTATTGATTGTTTCAAATATAGTATAAGAAAATATATTTGTCAACAATTTCAATAAATAATTTTAAAAAATATTAAGTACTTTCACAAAAGATGCAAAGAATGAAAAAGCACGTTGTTTTTTCAAAAGTTTCTGTACAAAGATAAAAGATTATTACTCATGTTTTATAATTCAAAAATAAATTCTTCGTTTATTTTAAACATATCTGCATGTTTTAATAAAGTTTTCGTGTAATTTTTAAACTCTTTTCGCTCTTTTAATGCTTGACGTAATTTTAAATCTCTTAAATTGTTTAATTCTTGACGTTTTTCCTTGCTTATTACAAATTTATTTTTTTCCATAAATTTACCTCACTGTATTTTTTACACCGTTCACAATTTTGTTAGTCCAACTCATAATTTTTATAAATCTTGTTTTATAGAAATCAAAAGTTTTAACTAACATTTTATTATATGAATTATTATTTTTTTTAAGTTCGTTTTTTTTGTGTAGTTTTTAATATTTTTGTATTTTGAAATGTTTTTAACTAAAAAAATCATGAAAATTTATTATTGTTCAAACTCTTTCATTTCATCTTTATTTTCTTCTTTTTGAATATAAGGACTTAAATTTCCTATTTTATAAATATCAATTTTTATATAACTGCCAATTCTATTTTGAACAAAAAATTCAAAAGCAGAATCATTAAATGCTTGTTCAAAATCTTCTAAATTAACAAAGGTTTTACAAGATCTAATTTTAATCAATTTTACTTTATAAAATTTTTCTTTTTCAAATAAATTTTTTTCATTTTTAAATCCATGTTCGTGATTATTATATTTAGCAAATAAATCTCCGCCGTAATAAGCTTTTAAAAAATTATCTATTATATTTTTTACTAGTTTTTCATCCTTTGAACTTTTTCTTATATTATTTATCGTTTCAAAAACAAATTCATCTTTTGGACCTGATATTTTTATTATCTGATTTACATTTTCCATTTTTTACCTCTTAAAAATTAATTTTGAAAGATGTTTTCATTGTTATTTTGTTTTTCTGTTATTTTTTGTTTTAAGAAATCAAGGGTAATTTCATTTTGTCCTTCAACATTAATTTCTAGATTACGATATTTAATTTTTTTTAAGTGGCACCCCGAAAACGCAAATTTACCAATAAAAATGGTGCTTTTTGGAATTTCGACATATTCGATTGAAGAATTATGAAATATAAAATTACTAATACCTTTAATTCCTTCTGCAAAAATTGCTTTTTTAATTTGATCTGAATTTGTTATAGTAAAACGATTTGGATAAGGATGTGTAATTAATATAGTTTCATTTGGAGAATAGCTCTCGTTATTATTTTGTTCCATTATTGTGACTCCTTTTAATAAATTTTAATGTTTAAAAAAATCCCTTGCGATTTGTTTGCACAAGGAATTTGAAAAAAATCTAATACAAACAAAACGCATATTTCTATGTGACTAGAATGAGAGCAAGTAGTAATGTTTTGTTTTGCATTTTAGACTCCTTTTAAATTTTTTTCAGTTTTGATAATGAACTTATAGTATGTTCATGAAAACTCTACTTTCACAAAAAAACCTTGTGCGTTTTGCTTGCACAAGGTTAAATAATTTCACTTAAACACAAACAAAACGCATATTTCTATGAGCAAATGAGAATAAGCACGTTTAAGGTTTTGTTTTTGTTTGTCATATTGTTCCTTTCTATATTAATATGTGATTCTTCATAATATATATCAAGTTTATCTTTTTGTCAATTGTTTTATGAAAAAAATTACAAAAAAATTTGAATTAAAAAATGCATTTGATAATTTTTTAAATTGATTTTTATTCAAGCGCTATGCTACACTTGATAATAAATGAAAGAAAAATGTAAGAATTTTTTTAATAAAGTTTTAGATGTCATTTTTCCAAATGATTATAAATGTATTTTTTGTCAATATGAATTACCAAGCACAATTGAAACACGGACTTGTGATAATTGTGAAAAAACTTTGCCGAGACCTAATGGGAAAATTTGTTTAACTTGCGGAATGCAAATTCATTCACTTGCAAACTATTGCGTTCATTGCAAAGATAATGTTCGTTATTTTACTGCTGCCCGTGCACCTTTCCATTACAAAAAACCAATTACAATTGCAATTACTAATATGAAATACGAAAATGCGAAATATCTTTTTAAGCCTCTTGCTGCTCATATGGCAAAATGTTTTTTCGAAAATAATTTTAAAGTAGATTTTATTGTTCCTGTCCCCCTTTTTTTAAAAAAAGAAAAACAAAGGGGTTACAATCAAGCAATGGAACTTGCAAAAGAATTATCAAAATTTATAGGCATTCCTGTGCGAAATGATTTTTTAGCACGTGTTAAAAACACACCCACACAAACCGAATTGACTTATAATGAAAGACAAAAAAATTTAAAAGATTCATTTAAAGCTTTAAATAATAAAGAATTTAAAAATCACAATCTTCTTTTAATTGATGATGTTTTAACAACAGGTGCAACAATTAATAATTGCAGTAAAATTTTAAAAAATAGCGGAGCAAAAAATGTTTATGCATTAACTCTAGCTAGAACACAAGGGGATGAAAAATAATGAGTGACAATATATGAGAGACAATAAATTTTTTAAATACGGATTGATGAGAATAATAAACACAGTATTTATGCCTTTAATTTACATCTTCATTCGGAGATTTTACAAACACACGGCGAAGTGTTAAAAAGTTAGAAAAAGTATATGTTTGCAAGTGAAAAAAATATAAAAATTTTTCAAAAAACTATTGACAAATAGAATATCTTTATGATAACATGGGCATACTTCCGCAAAAAATGGAAGTATTCAAATGTTTGGTTTGAATTTAAGAACCATGACAACTGCATAATAAACTGAAACAATAAATAAGCATTTTTTAAATGCGAATTAAATTGTTTTAGTAGAGAATCAAATATCAGTAAAAAACAAAAAAGAGTAATACGAAAAAAAAGTATACAACTTCAATTTTGTTGAGTAAACAAAAAACAATTAAGTGAAAATGTCAAAGTGAATCCAATTTAATAAAAACAAGTGAGGCAGTTATTTGTGTAAGCAAATTATTGCTGAACTTTTAGATCAAGCTACAAAGAGCACATGGAGGATGCCTTGGCACCAAGCGCCGATGAAGGACGCGACAAACTGCGATAATCTGCGGTGAGCTGTAAATGAGCTATGACCCGCAGGTCTCCGAATGTGGCAACACAATGACGGTTATACGTCATTATCATAATTTCGAATAAAATAGAGTTATGAGGGGAACCCGGGGAACTGAAACATCCAAGTACCCGGAGGAAAAGAAAGTAAAAAAACGATTGCGAAAGTAGTGGCGAGCGAAATTGCATGAGCCCAAACCTTAATTAGAAATGATTAAGGGGTTCGGACCCCGACATGGGAGTTTAAATGAATAGGTGAACATTTCTGGAAAGTTAGACAATACAGGGTAACAGTCCCGTAACCGAAATTCATTTAGCCCCTAGGGAGTTCCAGAGTAGCACAGGACACGTGAAATCCGGTGTGAATGAGGGAGGACCATCTCCTAAGGCTAAATACGACTTGGTGACCGATAGCGTATAGTACTGTGAGGGAAAGGTGAAAAGAACCCCGGAAGGGGAGTGAAATAGAACCTGAAACCGTGTGTTTACAAACGGAGGAAGCTGTTTTAACGACAGCGACCTCGTACTTTTTGTAGAACGGGCCGGCGAGTTATTTTATGTAGCGAGGTTAAGTTGCCAAAGCAACGGAGCCGAAGCGAAAGCGAGTTTGAAAGAGCGAATTAGTTGCATGAAATAGACCCGAAACCAGATGATCTAGTCATGAGCAGGTTGAAACCGTGGTAACACACGGTGGAGGACCGAACACACGCCTGTTGAAATAGTCGGTGATGACTTGTGATTAGCGGTGAAATTCCAATCGAATCTGGTTATAGCTGGTTCTCCTCGAAATAGCTTTAGGGCTAGCCTCTGTTATAGGTTATTGGGGGTAGAGCACTGAATGAGTAAGGGGCCTTCACGGGCTACCAAGCTTTATCAAACTACGAATACCAAATAACTGTTTACAGGGAGTCAGACAGTGTGAGATAAGTTTCATTGTCAAAACGGGAACAGCCGTGATCTACAACTAAGGTCCCAAAATATATGTTAAGTGGAAAAGGATGTGTCGTCGCTCAGACAACTGGGATGTTGGCTTAGAAGCAGCCATTCATTAAAAGAGTGCGTAATAGCTCACCGGTCGAGTAACGATGCGCCGAAAATTCAACGGGGCTAAAACATATTACCGAAGTTTAGGGATTGTTCGTAAGAGCAATCGGTAGAGGAGCAATGACTGTCGGGCTGAAGCGGAAACCGTAAGGTTCCGTGGACTACAGTCAAGAGAGAATGCCGGCATGAGTAGCGAGAGCGTGGCGAGAAACCACGCCGTCGAATGTCCAAGGTTTCCTGGGGAAGGGTAATCCGCCCAGGGTTAGTCAGGATCTAAGTCGAGGCCGAAAGGCGTAGACGATGTACAACTGGTAGATATTCCTGTACCACCAAAAGACGATAAAGAACTGAAGCAGTGACACAGTAGGATAGTAAAACCGCGGAAATGGATTCTGCGGCCAAATCATGAGGGGTCTAAATAGTGAAGTACGTTTAGAGCATACCCTAGGTGATGATGGGGAGTGAAATTTAGTAACGAAGTTTATGAATTCACACTGGCGAGAAAAGCTGCTAAGTAGTCTTTGGGTGCCTGTACCGCAAACCGACAC
>CAZKOT010000060.1:0-5226 GCA_964554475.1 uncultured Christensenella sp. | reverse complement strand
TATAGTGGTTGGATGCTATATCCTGAAGGGACAATAAAAAATACTACACCATTTGGAGATTGGATTTAAATGAAAAAATTTGAATTGATAAAAATAATAAACGAAAAACCATATTTAAAACATAATCTAAGCAAAGATATGCATGGCATTGTGTTAGAAAAATTAGGCGAAACATTAAATGTTTTGTTTTTTAATCCAAAAAATATTGGAGATTTTGTAGTAGTAAAAAATATTAGACAAACCGATATAAATGTTGAAAAAGAACAATTGCCCGAAGAGATGAAAAGAGAATTAGAAACAAACATTGATAAAATTTTGAAAAAAGCTAAAAGTAAAATTGAACCAGTTAAGATTAAAGAGTATGAAATGGTTGAATTATTGGTTGAAAATGAAAAGTACACAAAATTTGGAATTCACAAAGACGATACTGGCTGCGTAATGAATGCCAATGCTGTTCAAGATTATATTGAAGTAGATTTTTCTGGGATAGACAAAAATGGCGAGTATTATGGAGATTGCATATCAGTAAAAATAGATGATTTGAAAGTGATTAAATAATTATTATATTTACGGAAAAGAAAATATTTGCAACTTTTTTGTCAGGTTTGGAGAAAAATATGAAGTATGAATTTAATAGAAATGAATTTAATTGGGCTGAAGAATTTTATGATGTTTTACAAAAAAAATGGGGTTACCTGATTGGTTTGGTAAAAATGCAGATGCTTTGTGGGATATGTTAACTGGTTTTGTTCAAACTCTATGTGAAATTGTGTTTATTGGCTTCAATAAAAAAGAAAATGATTATAATAAAAAAACAATAACGCTAATTCTTAATTGCTTTATAGACGCAATGAAAAAAATATCCAGAAAAATTTAAAGCTTCGTTTAAAGATTAGCATAATTCCTCAAAACCTACTAAAATAGATTTTAATAAAATACTTGCATTTTACTGCCAACTAGTCATTTTAGGGTGGTTTTAGATAGTTTTAGAACGATTTTTGGAAATATTAAAAAATTAAAAACCCGAAAGTTTGTAATGAACTTTCGGGATTTTTTCATGCTTTAAATTTTACTGGAAATATGAGAAAAAATACTGGAAATGATTTTTTGAGTAATTTTAGGAAATAAAAAAGTGCCCATTTTAGGCACTTTCATTGGAGCTGATGATGGGGCTTGAACCCATGACCTCCGCCTTACCAAGGCGGTGCACTACCACTGTGCTACATCAGCATTAAAGCATTTCTGTTGATAATTTTGATTTTTAAGTTTTGACTAATTTTTCGATTAAGTTTTTTAAGATTTATTTTGATTTTTGAAATTTTATTACAAAATTTTTGATTAAGTACTATTTATTTAGTTTTGACTGACTTGTTTGTTTAATTTTTTTTCATGCTTATTTTAATTTCTGGTAGACTAATATTTCCTTTAAGGTATAATGCTAATACAATCTTTTAGTGTTAATAATAATTACTGTTAAAATTTTTTTTTAAATATAAAAAATTTTTTTTAACAAACAAACTGTTTTGGGTTAAACTTCTGTTAATAAAATTATTTAAATTTTATTTCAATAATATTTTTTAGCGGTATTATTATTGTTTCTTTTTTCATTTTTAGTTTCAATAATTTTTCATTAACATCAACTACGAAACCATAATAATTTTTGCTTGGAGAACCTGAAAAACTAGAAATACTAACAGTAACGTTTTTTTCAATAATTTCTTTTAACATAATTCCTCCTAATTATTGTGATTATAGTTGAAAAATTATTACCTGTCAAGAAATTGTAGGTTTCTTTGGTTTTCTTTATCTTATAAATTCGTAATATTTTATAATAAATAATTATTATTTTTTTAATTGCTCTTTTTTTCTTTTATGTGTTAAACTAAAAAAAAACATTTTTTATTTTTTATAATTAATTAAAATATTTTTTTAGATTTTTTTTGTTTTTTTTTATTTTTTTCGGAGGCATTGATGAGAGTTTTTTTGGTTGTTATTGATGGATTTGGAATTGGACAGTTGCCCGATGCAAAAGAATTTGATGATGAGGGTAGTAATACTTATCTTCATTTAGTTCAAAATTCAAAAATTTTTTTACCTGTTCTAACTTCACTTGGGTTAAATTCAATTGATGGTGTGGAATTACCATATAAGGCAAAGCTTAAGGGTAGTTTTGGCAGAATGAAAGAATTAACTTTTGCAAAAGATAGCACTGCGGGACATTATGAAATTGCTGGAATTGTTATGAAAGATCCTTATCCAACTTTCCCAAAAGGATTTCCTAAAGAGTTTGTCAAAGAACTTGAAAATGCTTGTGGATGTAAGTTTTTGGGAAATGAAGTTGCAAGTGGAACTGAAATTATTTCAAGACTTGGTCAAAAACATGTAAAAACAAAAAAACCTATTCTTTACACTTCTGCTGACAGTGTGCTTCAAATTGCGGCACACGAAGAAATTTTTGGTCTTGAAAAATTGTACGAGGTTTGTAAAAAAGCAAGGGAAGTTGCAAAAAATGAATTTAATGTTTCAAGAATTATTGCAAGACCATTTATTGGAACAAAAGGTAATTTTACAAGAACTAAAAACCGACGTGATTATGCTTTGCTCCCACCAGAAAAATCTATGCTTGACAAAATGAAAGAAGCTGAATATAAAGTTTTTTCTATTGGGAAAATAGATGAGATTTTTTGCGGACAGGGAATCACTCAAAAAATTGAGGCAAAAACAAACGATGAAGTATTAAATTCATTAATTAAAGTTGCAAATAAAAATTTTCGGGGTCTAGTATTTGTGAATTTGTGTGATACCGACACTCTTTTTGGGCATAGAAATGACCCACAAGGTTATGCTGATTCACTGATGAAGATTGATGAGAAACTTTTGGAATTTTTACCCGAACTTTCAAAAAATGATATATTAATTATTACCGCTGACCACGGTTGTGACCCGGTTACAAAAAGCACTGACCATTCAAGAGAATATGTTCCGCTTTTAATTTACGGAAAAGGTTTAAAAGCAGGAGTGAATTTAGGAACATTAAATGGTTTTAATAATATTTCAAAATCTATTTTGGATTATTTTTGTATTGAGAAATATAAGGGCTCATTTATTAAAAAATTAATGGATTAAATTTTTTTATTTAAGAATGTTTAAAATAAAAATACAATTTAACAGAATTTAATTATGCATTTAACTATAGAGCACATAATTAATTTACTCTTAAATTATTTGATAAAATGTTTTTTTAATGTTAAAATATAAATGTGAAATTTAAAAAATATTTTTTTAAAATTATACTTTCCACATTGTTGGTTTTTACAATGTTTTTTTCTAGTGGCTGTATGTATATGGAAAGTGATCTTGACATAAACATCAATTATTTGGGAAATATTGCCGGTTTTAAAACAAATTATAGACCGCCAGAATTTCCTATGAGTGATTATTATTTAAATTTTTCAAAAGAAGTTTTAAGAAAATTATTTTCCATTCAAGGTTTTGGCTACTATGACGGATTGCCTCCAATAGATACTCTTGAAGGAACACCATTTGAACAAGAAATAATTGATTTGTATTTTGATGTGTATGGAGAATTGCCAAGTGAAAATCCTTCACAATACACTCAATTTTATAATGAAAACAAAGTATACTATCTTGACGATGTTAGATATTCAATCTATCAAGATGAAGAATTGTTTAATGCTTATAAAACTTCTAATAATGAATGGCTTTGGTCATTTGAATCTTCAGGTGAACAAAGACCCTATTTTGTAATTAATACCTCTTCCGCTTCAGCAACAAGTGTAGTCGAACATTATAAAACAAATGCATTAACTTATTTGTCTTTTTACAATAATTTTATTGAAACATATGCTCCCGCTCTTCAGGTTGCAATTTTAGAAATTCTTCTTGGAAGAGAACCTACAATATTTAACGAAGCGAACGTTGACGAGGCGGTTGGTATGTTGCCAAATTTAAAAACTGATTATTCAAAATATGCTTCTTATGTTGGAATAGATTGGCAACAAGATTTAGGAGTTCTTTGGGATGGAGATGAAATTTCCGAAATAGACTGGGAAGGTGAAGGGGAAGATGAAACATTTAATATGTCAAAATATTTGCTTTACAGTGTGATTGGCGAGCAAAAATTTGATAATGTTGAAAATCATTTTGACATGGAACACTACAAAGTACTAATTGAATATATTTGGCAGGAATTTAAAGAAGAAAATTTTCCATTTTATGACGAAACATTAGGGGTTGCATTAACTGAATGTGTTTTTGATGTTTATCCCGCAACAATCCTTGAAGATTATCCCGGATTAAATTTCTTTATTTCAGAAATAGCTGGGAATCAATTTGACCATATTCCAAATGCTGAATATCAATCCATGGCTTTAATGCCAATTTTAAATACATATGTTTATGAAATGTGGTTTTATATTGTTAGCAATAAGGTGTTAAACATTAACGTTTACTATCGTGCTTACAATCATTTAACAAATTCTTTTTCTCAAAGTGAACCTCAAATAATCACGACTGTTTTAGAAAGCAAATTTGACGAAACAAATGCAAGTATTGCTCAAATAAGTTTTAAAAACCCTAGTGGTGGAGAATCAATTTACGAAATGTTACCTTTTAATAATTTGATTGACGAGGGGCTTTTACTTGCATTTCCAGATGAAAAATTAATGAATTACGAAATTTCTCAATATTATAAAGTAATCCCTTCGATAAGTAATGAATTTGGTGGAGTTGCAGTTTTTGATGAAGAAAAATTTGAAGAAAAAGGATGCTCATTTTTTGAAATTGTTTTTGATGTTGAAAAAGATCCCTACAATCCACAAGATGACTACACTTTTAAAGTTGGAATGTTTGCACTTTGGGTTGCATCAATGCAACAAATTGGGAATTATTTATCAGGAAATTAATAATAAGTAAATTAAAAAAAATCGCTCAAATCTTGAGCGGTTTTTTTGGTGATCCCGAGGGGAATTGAACCCCTGACTCCGCCGTGAAAGGGCGATGTATTAACCTCTTTACCACGGGACCATAGAAAAGCTTTTTGTTAGCAGGCACATGGATTTTTAAATAATGCACCTTGGTAGCGGTAAGTGGGCTCGAACCACCGACCTTTCGGGTATGAACCGAATGCTCTAAACCAACTGAGCTATACCGCCATAATGCAGTGAATTATACATTAAATAAAACATATTGTCAAGAATTAAAGCA
>CAZKOT010000059.1:3110-5314 GCA_964554475.1 uncultured Christensenella sp. | reverse complement strand
ATAATAATATATAAAATATAAAAAAACATTTAAAAAAAATCCCCTCTATTGAGAAGATTTTTTGACATACACAATTAATAGTGTTATGTATTGTTTTATTCCTGTTCGCGAACAATTTCTTTAACACTCTTTCCAACTTTAGGACTTTTAAATAAAAACTCTTTGAGTTGTGGCATATCCATTTGATAGTGAACATTAATATCTTTCTTTTTGCAGTTTTCTAATCCCGAAGGTTCTCTTGCAACAAAAACGAATGCATCATTAATGTTTGCTCCTGTTGTTTCTCTTAAGTATTCAACATCTTTAATTAACGAACCGCCCGATGTTAAAACATCTTCAATCATTATTGCAGTTTGTCCCTCTTTCAATTCACCCAAAATTCTTGAATGAGTTGCTTCATCCTCGCCCTTTTTTCTAACCAAAAACGAAGGCTTGTTTAAATAACTTGCAACTAAGGCGCCCATATCTATTGCTCCATAAGCAACTGCTCCAACATTATGGAATTCCAAACCGCTTTCTTTAATTTGTTTCGCATATAAATGTGCAAGCAATCTTAAAACTTCGGGATTTTTCATAACATCACGGATTTGAATAAAAATTGCACCAAAATCCTTTTTGTTTAAAACTCCATTTGCAAGTAATTCTTGAAAAACCTTTTCTTTAATATCCTTTTCACTTGGAATTGTAATTCCATTTGCTGCTAGTTTATCACGACCTTTTTTCAAAATTTTCCAAGTTTGAATTTCGGGGCTTTTTGCAACCCAAATAATATCATTTTCAACCATTTTATCAATAATCTGTTCGGTTATTGATTGCATGTAAACATTTTTTGCAATTTGCTCATTAATTATTTCTTTCCATTTTTTAGCCGCTTCGTTTGGAGTCAATCCATTTAAATATGCGGATTTAGTTAAACCGGACGAAATTGGATAAAATGCATTTTCTCCTGCGTAACCAGCAAAAGATAAATCTCCCCCCTGTTTTCCAAAACCTGGTGCTAATACTGGTGCAGGTTGTAAGTTATATTGTTTTTCAATTGCACGAACTCCAACAACAGCATCTGGCTTTGTTGAGCCTATAACATAGCCAACTCGATTAACATCAGCCTCTCTTACTAGCAATGCCATTTTTTGATAATTTTTAATACCGTTTGTAATTGAATCTTGAAATTCTCTTGCATCTGGATTTGAAGTTGCAGTCAAAACAAAAGCACAAATGTTTGGGTCAAGATTAAAATAGGGTAAAAGGGTGTCTTTATAACCCATATAAGAATTAATTGTAACAATATCTGGTTTAAAATTTTTAATGTCAGCACTTGCCCATTCTTTTTGAGTTTCACCGATGTCTCCATGCTTAACATCTAGAATTGTAACAAGACCATAATGCTTTTGTGCATAGTCCATTAGTCTTGCCATCATCAATCTACTGTTATTGGAATTTTCATAAAAAGCTAAATTTGGTTTTATTCCAACAATATGCTCATGTGTTTGGTCAATCAGCCACTTTAAATAATTTTCAATTCCGTAATTAGTTGCATAAATGTCTTTTTCCATTTCTTTGTTTGGATCAAGTCCTAAAATAATGTGAGAATTTTTTTCTTGAGATAATTTTTGTAATTTTTCAAAACCTGTCATAGTTTTTCCTCCTTAAATTTTGAACGTGGTAAACCGAAGCAGTATTTTCTAATTCTCTATGTTTAACTCCCCGAAAAAAAAGCAATATTATAAATCCCTTGTCAATTCCCCTGCTCTTTTAGTAAGTTCAGGAGCAGCTCCAATATAATTATGCGGTGTAATTTTCAAAATTCTCTCAACAATATCTTCTGGTATTCCTTTTTCTTTAAGACTGACAGCAAAATTTTTTATGTCAGCTTCGGTTATTGCTTTACCCCGTGTTAATGATTTTAAAATGTCATAAGCACTGTCTTGTCCAACTGTTCGTAAAATTGTTTGAATGCCTTCCGCAACAACTGCCCAATTGCTATTGAGTTCTTCACTCATAACTTTTTGGTTAGCAGTGATTTTTCCCATTCCACGAATTACGGCTTTCATTCCAATTAAAGCATAAGCAAATGGCATGACAAGATTGCGTGAAGTGGAAGAATCCCTTAAATCACGTTGCATTCTTGAAATTGCAAGTCTTCTCTTTAATGAATCAGCAAAATCAGCACTTAAACCAAAATTAGCCTCACCGTTTTCGAAATC
>CAZKOT010000059.1:0-3010 GCA_964554475.1 uncultured Christensenella sp. | reverse complement strand
TGTTATGGCAGTGAGTTGTTTAATTCTATTTCGCTGCTGTTCCTCTTGCATTTTGTCTTGCACTTTATCCATTGATTTTCTCCTATTGAGAAATTTTAGCATTTTTTATTTTGAAAGTCAACAGCGACTTGTTAAAAGAGCGAAATTGACTGATGATTAATTAAAAAAAATAAAATTTGTCCTTTGTCTAAAAATTGAAAAACCATTTCAAAGACAGAAAATCATAGCAATCTTTAACGAAGCGATATGAATTTAATTTGCTATTTATTTGTTTTTTTTGTTAATATATGTATACTTAAATAATTTTTTCTATTATTCAATATTAAATGTTAATTTGTTTATTTGAGCGGAGAAAGATATGGAAAACCTAAATATTTTTGACGAAGACGGAAATAAAATTGGAGAAATGGAACGAAAAGAGGCTCATGAAAAAGGATTTTGGCACTGTGCAGTCACAGCATTTATTGTCAATGACAAAAACGAAATCCTATCCGAACAGGTTGCAAAAAATGGTCATCCTTGGCAAGAACGTTGGGACATTTCTTGCGGAGGTCATGTAAGTGCTGGAGATGACGAATTGACAACAATCATACGTGAACTTGATGAAGAATTAGGTTTAAAAATTAATAAAAATGAAATTCAATTAATTGGACAAGCAAAAAGTATTGTTGGAAGCAATAAGCATCACAACAAGTTTTTTTTCATCAAAAAAAATATTAATATAAGCGATTTAAAACTTCAAAAAGAAGAAATTTCAGCAGTCAAATGGTTTCCTTTTGAAGAATTAAAAAATTTGGTTGAAAAAAGAGATAAAGTTTTAACTGAAAAATGGGGCGCATGGGATATTATTATTGAATTTTTAGAAAAAATTAATAATATATAAAAGTATTTTGTTATTCAAAAAGATAAAACTTCAAACGTCAAAATTTGAAGTTTTTTGTACGATGTGATTATTCATTAGTTGTTTGTTTTTGTGCTTCCGCTCTTTTCGCCACCACATTATTTTTATAAAGTTTTACTAATAAAATGATTGTTGGAACAATCATAACCAAACTAATTGCAGACGCAATAATAAAGTCATTTACTATTAGTGGGATTCTTGAAACTGCAGCTTGAACAATTAAATAAATTAAATAAGCAATAAAGAGCAATGTTCCAGAAAGATATGAAATAAAACCCGAAATAAAACCCGTTTTAGGACGAGTAAAAAAGAAAATGCCCGACAAAAGCCAAATTAAGCTAATGATTATGTCAGCAATACTTGTTCCTATTACAGCAAGAGATAAATCAAAACTTCCCGCGACATTCCCAATGATAATGTATAATGCTTTGCCGAGAAAAAACAAACTTATTAAACTTAAAATAATTCCTAAAATTAAACTTACAACTTTAACATTTTTAAATGGAAATTGCGACGGAACAAAACCTGAATAATCAATTGATGCTAAAAGAAGAGCAAGCGTTGTTAAGGTAAAAATTATAATCACTGCATTTACAACAAGACTATAAATGCCTCGAACAGCAAACAAACAAGCAATTGTACTATATAGAATAAATAAAAGTGAGGCAAACCAGCCACTTAAACCAATTCTACAAGGTTTAAATGCAACAATCATAGAAACAATTAAAATTGGAACACCAAAAAATAAATTAACGTAATCACTAGGGTAAAAAGCATTAAAAAGTTCGTTGGTTGGGTAAACCCAACTTTTTAAAAATAAATTCGCAATTGAATATCCTCCAAAAAAAATTGCGACACAAATTGAAATCCAAAACAATGCCCTAGCGTTTTTCTTAAAAAGGATATTGTTAAAAAATTTTTCGTTCATAAAATTCTCCTATAGTTATTTTGTTATATTAAAAAAAAATAATTCAAGAAACAGCAAATTTTAATTTGTTTAAAATAGTTTTAAATTATGTAATTCTTTTTGCTATAATAAAAATGAAATCAAATTATAAAAAAATAGCCTATCGAGAAAGAGCAATGGGCAAGGCTCGACAAATGCCGAAAGGCAGGAGTTTACTTCTACGTAAATGACTGTCTTTCGGCGTTTGGCAGTAAACGCAGCAGCAAAAAATCTTTAATTTTTTGCGTCCATTGCCCTTTGTCGACAGGCTTAAATGAGGGTGACTTATGGATGAAAATATCACAAATAGAAAAAAAATTGGAATTGCTTTGAGTGGCGGTGCAGCATGGGGTCTTGCCCATGTGGGTGTTTTGCAAGTTTTGGAAGAGAACTCTATTCCTATTGATTTCATTGCTGGCACATCAATGGGTAGTGTGGTAGGTGGACTTTATGCAAACGGTGTTTCAATAAAACAATTGGAAACATATGCTTTAAAGTTACACACTTTAAGTTTACTTGATTTCAATCTTAATCCCAGCGGACTTTTAAATGGACATGCAACAGCGAAACAAATAAAAAAAGTACTTGGAGAAGACAAACAAATTGAAGATTCAAAAATTCCCTTCAGATGCATTGCGGTTGATTTAAAAGACGGAACCGAAAAAGTTTTTTACAGCGGTTCTTTAATAAAAGCAATTAGGTGCAGTATAAGCGTTCCTGGCGCTTTCACTCCAGCAAAATTTGATGACGGTAAACTTTACGTTGATGGCGGAATTTTAAATAATGTTCCCGATGATGTTGTAAAAAAAATGGGAGCCGACATTGTAATTGCTGTTGATGTTCTCAACAAGTATCTTTTCAATCCAAAAAAAATTTTAACCTCAATAAGCATTCTTTACAATTGCACGCAACTTCAAATAATACAGCAAAGAAAACTCAAAGAAAAATTTGCTGATGTAACAATTGAACCAAAAGTTCAGCATCACAAAATTTATGCTTTTGGCAAAAAATCAACAATGGACATAATCCGTCTTGGAAGAGAGGCGGCCGAGGAGCAACTTCCAAAAATCAAAGAATTATTAAATATTAAAGATTAGGTTAAGAGTTAAAAAGAAAGATTTATATTCCTCATTACATGTGCCCTTAACCCTTATTAGATTTAC
>CAZKOT010000058.1:0-5458 GCA_964554475.1 uncultured Christensenella sp. | reverse complement strand
CTATGGTGAAACATTGTTTGAAAGTACAACAATTTACACTATTGCGAACAACATTGCTCTTAATGCGGTCTTTACGCCAAACACTTACACGATAAGCTTTAATTCTAATGGTGGAAACTTAGTTAATGATATTCAAGTGATTTTTGACAGTCCTATTGGGCAATTGCCAATTCCAATAAATGAAAATTTTGATTTTGGTGGTTGGTATTATGAAAACACATTATTTACTTCAGAAACGATTTTCACTTATGCTTCCAATCTTAATCTAATAGCCGAGTGGGTGATAAATATTACAATAATTGTTGATGATGAAGAAAATCAAGTCGAGGTAGTTTTCGATAGTGAAAATAATGAAATATTTAATTATTTAGAATCAATAAGCAAGCCTGGTTACATAATCACTGGTTGGGAATATAGTACTGGCAATGGAATTTCGGAGTTTTTTACAGAAGACTCACAAATTGATTACAGTCAACCTATTCTTTTTAATGCTATTATTACTCCAGAAATTTATACAGTCTCTTTTGATTCAAATAGTGGAAGTGATGTTGAAGATATTGAGGTTACTTTTGACAGCGAAATTGGACTATTGCCAATTCCTATTAGAGAAGGATATACCTTTGTAGGGTGGTATTATAATGACACTTTAATAACTAAAGAAACAATTTATAATTATACCAGTGGTATAATGCTCGAAGCTGCTTGGGAACTTATCCCAGTTAATCAAAAATCAATAAATATTATACAAGAAATTTCGATTTTCTTAATTTTAATTTTATTTATAGTTATAATTAATACCTTTAGAAAAAAGAAATACAAAACAATATTTAAAGAAAAAAAAATTAGAACATTCAATTATAAAAAGTTTTAATAAAATGATTTTATTTTTATTTTTAGCCTATAAATAATTTGAATTTAATCTTCAATCCATTTCGCATCAACCTTAACTTTAGGTTCGATTGTTGACAAAACTTCATTAAAAAAATCTAAACATCTTAAAATAAATTTATTATTGAGTTCTGTTAAGTTATTTTAAAAAATTTATTATAGCAAATTTTTTAAAATTAAATTGACATTTTTACAACAAAAAAAAGAAGTTGAAAAACTTCTAATTTTATTAAACTATTTTGTCATATCCTCATCATTTTCTGGTTGTCTTTTGGGGTCAATTAAAGCAATTATTGGTCCCATTACTGCAACTTTTAAATTTTTATTAAAATTTAATTGATTTATTTTTGAATTTTCATTTTTGAATTGTTCAGTTTCTTTTTTTGCTTTTGCAATTTCTTTTTCTAATTCTCCAATCTTGTTTTCATGTTCTTGATCTTTTGCTTTTCTTAATTCATTTAATACTTTTATTTTTTGTTCTGTTGATTCTGCATTTTCTAATTCTTTTTCTAAAAATTTTATTCTTTGTTTCAAAATTAAAATTTTATTTTCAAGTTCTGACATCTTTTCTCCTTTTTAAATTTTGCCCTGTTAATCGATTATTTTCGAGCGAATAGTTCAATTAGTCTTTGATTTTTTAATATTTTTTGTAGACTTTTTATGTGGCGGAGGACACAGGATTCGAACCTGCGGACCCTTTCAGGTCAACGGTTTTCAAGACCGCCGCTTTAGACCGCTCAGCCAATCCTCCATATGCTTTGCTATTATACCTTGAAAGATTACGTTTTGCAAGTAAAATTATTAATTTACAAGCTAAGATAACCTTTTTTTCTTTGACATCATTTCCTAATTTAATTAAACTAATTTTATGATAAATCGGCTGAAAGAATGTTCCATTGCTATTTCATTTTTAATTGCAATTGTCAGTTTGTGTTTTATTTTTGGTGTAATTCCTTTTAACACAACAATATTTGTCAATTTTATTTGGTGTTCACTTATTTTAATTTTTGGACAAGTTCTTTTTTTAACAGGTGCCGACAATTCAATTTTAATTGTTGGAAAACACTTGGGAACAGCTTTTATGAAATTAAAAAAAATTTGGCTGATTCTGCTCTTTGGAGCTATTTTTGGCCTGGTTGCAACCCTTGCAGAACCTGATGTGCAAGTTTTGGCAAGTTTTATTGGAGCAAATTCGGGCATGAAGATTTTGTTTGCATTTGTAACAGGATTAGGTGTGGGACTTTTCACTCTTCTTGCTTTTGTGCGCATTTTAAAAGGTATTCCACTAAAATATATGCTTTTGTTTGCTTATATACTGATTGTTATCCTTGCATTATTAATTCCGGAAGATCTTTTTGCAATTTCATTTGATGCCTCCGGAATGACAACTGGTGTGGTCACAACTCCTTTTCTCTTGTCACTAACAATTGGTATATGTTCAATTCGGGCAAGCAACAAAAAAGAAGATAACTTTGGTGTTGTTGCAATTGCATCAGCAGGTTCAATTATTGCAGTTGAAATTATGTCTCTTTTTCTTTCTCCAGGTTCATTATCAATCAAAATTGAAAACAATTCAAATTTTTTTATTGTTCTCTTGCAGTGCTTGGCGGAGGTTTCGCTTGCAATAGCACCCCTGTTAATAATTTTCATTGCAATGCAGATTTTTATTTTTAAATTTCCAAAAAAATATGTTACAAAAATTTTACTTGGTTTTTTGATGTCGTCTCTTGGACTAATTTTGTTTTTGTCTGCGGTTGTTTTTGGTCTTTCGCCTATGGGGGAATTTTTAGGAAAAGAAATTAATTCAAGAATAATATTAATTATTTTATCTTTAGCTTTTGGACTTCTCCTGGTTTTTACCGAACCCGCAGTAAAAATTTTACTTCAGCAAATTGAAGAAGTTTCAAGCGGTCTTGTTAAACGAAAATACATTTTGCTTTCAATAAGTTTTGCCGTTGCCATCGCTCTACTTCTTTCAATGTTAAAAGTTTTTTTTGATTTTTCAATCTGGTGGTATTTAGCACCTTTAATTTTTTTAGCAATAATATTAACATTTTTCACTCCTCCAATTTTTTATGCAATTGCTTTTGATTCGGGAACAATTGTAACAGGAACAATTTTAGTTTCGTTTATTCTTCCTTTTTTTGTTGGAGTTTCAAACACACAATACGCTAGTAGTCTCAATGCTTTAGGTTTAATTGGAATAACAACTCTTTTTCCTATTATTGCAATTGAAATTCTCGGCATAATTTATCATATCATGGAAAAAAGACATCTACATAGAACTTCAAGCGGTGAGTTTAAATATTACGACCAAACAGAAATAAAAGAACTTGGTTATACAGTTGAAGAAGAAAATTTTAAAAGTAAAGAAGAAAACAATTAAAGGAGAAAGGATGAGAACAAATTTATTAATAGTAAAACAATCATATAATGAACATTTTCAGGAATTTTTTAGGGAAAATGATATAACAGAAGTTTGGCATTTAAGTGCAAAAAGCGTTCGAAAAAATTTTTTGCTTGATTTGTTTGATTTGTCCGAAGAAGAACTTGCAATGTTTATAATTCTCCTTAAGCCGAAAAAAATTGCAAAACTTGAAGAGTATTGCAAAAACGGATTAATTGACAAACACAGCGGAGTTTTAATAAAATTTAAAAGTGAGAAAGAAGTTATGATTGAAGAAGAAAAAAAATTAGATGAAAAATCAGCAAATATTAAAGGCGAAAAAACTGCAAAAAAAATTGATAACGACAAACTCGTTGTATCAATTGTAACAGCGGGTTTTTCTGAACTTGTAATTGATGCATTAAAATCGCTTGATGTCAGTGGAGCAACGATTTTAAATGGAAAAGGAGTTGGTGCAAATTATTCCTCTTTTATGGGAATGGGAATTGACAGCGAGAGAGACATAATCCTAATTGCAACAAATGCTCAGAAGGCAAAAAAACTTCAAAACGCAATTTCGAAAAACATTGTGAAAAATGAAAAGGCAAAAGGTATTACTTTTTGCGTCCCTCTAGTTGATTACATTAAATTCGATGCGAAGAAGTAAATTACTTCACTTGTTTTTTTGGTATCACCGGCAATAATTACGAATGAAAAAATTTTATTAGGAGTTTACAAATGTGTAAGGAAATTGCAAAACCTTTTCTCAAATGGGCTGGTGGCAAAGGACAATTAATTAATACATTTGAAGAAATGTTTCCAACAGAACTAACAAATAGTAAAGTTAAAACATACATTGAACCGTTTGTTGGTGGTGGAGCAATACTTTTCCATATTTTACAAAACTATAAAATTGAAAAGGCTTACATAAATGATATAAACAAAGAATTAATTAACTGTTATCGTTGCATAAAAGCCGATGTTGAAAATGTGATTTCAGTACTTGAAAAAATTGAAAATGAATATCTAACAAGTGAAAATCGGAACGATTATTATTATAAAATTAGAAACAGATTCAATGAAATTCATTTAAATGGTCATTATGATTTTGAAAAATGTGCAGACTTTATATTTCTAAACAAATCGTGCTTTAATGGTCTTTATAGAGTTAATAAAAATGGAAATTTTAATGTTCCACATGGTAGATATAAAAAACCTTTAATTTGCAACAAAGAAAATTTAAAATTATGCTCAAACTTTCTTCAAAAAGTTGAAATTAGTTTTGGAGATTATAAGTCGGTTTTACAATTTGCTGATAAAAATACTTTTATATACGTTGACCCCCCTTATCGCCCACTTCTTGAAAACAGTTCCTTTGTGAGTTATGACAAAGCAGGGTTTACAGATAATAATCAAGTTGAACTTGCAAATGAATTTAAAGAGTTAAATAATAAAAATTGTTTACTAATGCTTTCAAATTCAGACCCAAAAAATAAAGATAAAAAAGATAATTTCTTTGATGACTTATACAAAGATTTTGATATAAAAAGAATTGAAGCAAAAAGAATGATAAATTGTCAGTCAGATAAGCGGGGCAATGTAACTGAAATCGTTGTTAGAAATTATAGGAGATAAGCGAATGAAAAAAGATTTTGAAAAGTGGTTTGAAGATTTTACAGATAGTATTTCTACATACGAATACTATACTGACTTTAATATTGTATATAAAAATATTGACAAAATTAAAATTGAGTTAAATATCTTAAACTCTCTTATTGGCTCAAAGAATATTGATAAAGATTTTGATAAACTTTTCAAACAGTATCCCGAGATTAGAAATTGTTTACCTTTGTTAATAGCCGTTAGAGAAAAAGAAATAAAAGTAATTGATGACGGCGAAAAACTTGTTTATAATTTCAAAACCACTATATCTTAACAGTCAAAGGGGAAATAAAATAGAAGTTGAAAGTGCAAAAGCCATGTGCAATGCACTTAATGTAAGATATTGTGATTACTTCACAACATTAAAAGTACATACACCATATGCTAAATCAACAGTCAACGCCTACAGAAAGGCTTTGTGCGCCATATTTGCCACAGCAAAAAGACAAAGGCTGATTGAACACAACTATGCATCAAGGGATTATATAAAGGCAATTAAAGGACCTCAAAAAGAAATTCAAA
>CAZKOT010000057.1:0-5632 GCA_964554475.1 uncultured Christensenella sp. | reverse complement strand
CACGAAATGTTGCGACATTTCTAACCGCTAAAATTTTCTTTTCTCTCTTTGCCTTACACGGTCAAACTTCGTTTGACCTAAAATGCTATCGCATTTTTTTGTTTAAATTGCTCTGTTATTTTCGGCTCACTTTTTTATTAATGTGTTCGCTCAAATTTTTTGGTTGAATAAAATCCAACCTTAAAAAATTTTCACTCAGTTTTGTTATATGAGAAAAAAATAATAATAATTTTTACATCGTGAAAGTTAAATTTTTGAGAGACAATAAAATTTTTTAACGCGGACACGAATGCTTTACATAAATCTAAAAAAAATAAAACAAAACAAAAAGCAGCATTTCTGCTGCTTTTTATGAATTGTTTTCACAATTCATCGAGTTTGAGAATTTCTTCTCTATTTTTCGCCTTAGTTAAATACTCTCGAATTAACTTAAACGCTAACTTAAGGTTAAACAGATGGCGCTCGGCACCTGTTAAGCAACAATTGTTGCTTGCCTTTAAATTAAAGGACTTGTTTTTTCCGGAAACTATTTCTTTTTTGGTGGAACTGGAGCACCCGGTTTTTGTGCAGGTTTTTGTTGCATTGCCATAATAATTTCCTTCCTTTTAAGAGTGAAAACATTATTTCACAAGAGTGAAAAACATTTTAACATCTATTTCACTCAATTTGAATTATAGCATATATTTAAAAAAAACGATAATAAAATAATATGGAAAAAATAATGTTTGACATTTTTTTTTAAAGTGTTAAAATATAAACAACCATAAAGGAAAAATATGAAAAATTTTTTTAGAATTTTCAACACCACAACAACAACGCTTTAAAGAAGTGCTGTTTTTGTGATGTGATTTTTTCTAAACCTCTCGCAAAAAAGCGAGAGGTTTTTTTAGTTTTAAAACAAGAAAAACAAATAAAAAATTTTATTTTAAATTTTACTCTCTCACTTGACGAAAAGGTTTTTTGAATGGTATTATTAAAAGGTAGGTAAAAAATGAAAGCAAAAATTAACGGAAAAGAAATAAGTTTTAATGAAAAAACTTCTATGCGAAGTTTAATTAAGGAAAAAATGCCTGCAGAATTTCCTGAAACACTAGTTTGTGAAATAGACGGAAAACCTTCCGATTTATCACAAGAAATTTCAAATGGAGCAGAAGTAAAACTTTTTACATTTAATGAAAGCGAAGGAAAAAAAGCTTTTTGGCACACTTCTTCCCATGTTTTAGCATATGCTGTAAAAAAACTTTATCCCGAGGCTAAACTCTCAATCGGGCCTGCTATTGAAGAAGGGTTTTATTATGATTTTGACACTCTAAATTCTTTTGATGATTTAGAAAAAATTGAAAACGAAATGCGAGCAATAGTAAAAGAGAATCACAAGGTTTACAGAAGCGAAATTTCACGTGAAGAAGCAAAAAAGCTTTTTTCAAATGAACCTTATAAATTAGAATTAATCAATGAAATTCCTCAAGGTGAAAAAATTACTTGTTACAAAATAGGTGATTTTGTTGATCTTTGTGCCGGCCCTCATCTTTATGATTTGTCAAAAATTAAAGCAATAAAGCTGAAAGCAGTTACGGGCGCATATTGGAAAGGCAATTCGAAAAATAAAATGCTTAAACGTATTTACGGAATTTCTTTTAGGTCGCAAGAGCAATTAAAAGATTATTTGGAGCTTTTAGAAGAGCGAAAAAGAAGAGATCACAATAAACTAGGAAGAGAACTTGAAATTTTCACTACTGTAGATTACATTGGACAGGGTTTACCCATTCTTCTTCCAAAAGGCGCAAAAATTATTCAATTAATGCAAAGATTTATTGAAGATGAAGAGGAAAAAAGAGGATATCTTTTAACCAAAACTCCTTTTATGGCAAAAAATGATTTGTATAAAATTTCTGGACACTGGGATCATTATCGTGATGGCATGTTTATAATTGGAGATGAAAACAAAAAAGGTGAAGATGTTTTAGCGCTCCGCCCGATGACCTGTCCATTTCAATATCAAACTTTTTTAATTCGATCTCGAAGCTTTAGAGATTTACCCATGAAATTAAATGAAACAAGCACACTTTTTCGTAATGAATCAAGCGGAGAAATGCATGGACTAATTAGAGTGCGACAATTCACTCTTTCTGAAGGCCATATCATATGTTCTCCTTCTCAACTTGAAAAGGAATTTGTGGGTGCATTAGAACTTGCAAATTATGTCCTTGACACATTAAAATTAAGTGATGATATTTCTTATCGTTTTTCAAAATGGGATAAAAATAACAAAGAAAAATATCTTGGTGATGAAGAGCAGTGGGAAAATGCTCAAGCAGTAATGAAAAAGATTCTTGATAAATTAAAGCTTAATTATGTTGAAGCGGAAAACGAAGCTGCATTTTATGGACCTAAATTAGACATTCAAATTAAAAATATTTACGGAAAAGAGGACACTTTAATTACAATTCAAATTGACATGCTACTAGCAGAGCGTTACGGAATGCAATACACTGACACGGATGGAATTAAAAAATTCCCCTATATTATTCATCGTTCATCCATTGGATGTTATGAGCGAACTCTTGCTTATATGATTGAAAAATTTGGCGGTGCTTTTCCGGTTTGGCTTTCCCCGACACAAGCTATTATCATACCTGTGGGTGAAAAACATCTGGATTATGCAAGGGATGTTTTAAAAAAATTAAATGATGAAGGTATAAGAGCAGAACTAGACGAGCGAAACGAAAAAGTCGGATTTAAAATTAGAGAAGCACAACTTCAAAAAATTCCTTACATGTTAGTGGTTGGAGACAACGAAGTTGCAAGTAAAAATATTGCTGTGCGAAAACGTGAGGGCGGAGAAAACGAAACTATGGAAACAAAAAACTTTTTATCTTTAATTAAAAAACAAATTTTCGAAAAAATATTTTGAACTGAAAACTAGGGAATTTTATAAAAACAACTAATTAACTACTGACCAAAAGTTTTTAACCAAATTCTCCTTCTATAACTTTATCTACTTTCTTATCTTAAACTTAAAAAAATGGAGAAACTAAACAGATGACAACAAATGATACAGATTTTAATGTTAGAGATTTTATTTCTAAAAACTATACTGAATATAAAGGTGGCGGAGATTTTTTATGCTCGGCAAGCAAAAAAACAAAAAAAATACTGGAAAAGTGTAAAATACTTCTTGAAGAGGAGCATAAAAAAGGAGTTATGGATATTGAAACGACAAAATTTTCAGGAATTGATAATTTTGAAGCTGGATATATCGACAAGGAAAACGAGGTAATTTTTGGTCTTCAAACAGACAAACCCTTAAAACGCATTATTAATCCATACGGTGGTTTTCGCATGGTTGAAAATTCTTTGGATGCTTACAATTACAAACTTGACGAAGATTTGAAAAAACATTTTAAGGAGTTTAGAAAATCTCATAATCAGGGTGTTTTTGATGCCTACACACCACAAATGAGAAAACTCCGCAAACTTGGAATTTTAACCGGTCTTCCCGATGCTTATGGTAGAGGAAGAATCATTGGAGATTACCGAAGAGTTGCTCTTTATGGAACAGAAAGACTAGTAATAGAAAAAGAAAATGATTTAAATAATTTAACGGGAGAAATGACTGAAGAATTAATTAGATTACGTGAAGAAGTTTCGGAACAAATTTTAGCACTTGAAAAAATGAAATACATGGCAAGAACTTATGGATTTGACATATCTAAACCTGCCAGTAATGCACGTGAAGCTGTTCAGTTTGTTTATTTTGCCTATCTTGCTGCAGTAAAAGAAAATAATGGTGCAGCAATGAGTTTTGGCCGAAACAGTGCATTTTTGGATATTTTTATTGAAAATGACATTAAAAAAGGAATATTAACCGAAGAAGAAGCGCAAGAATTAATTGACCAACTTGTAATAAAATTAAGACTTGTCAGGCATTTACGAACTCCTGAATACGATGAACTTTTTGCTGGCGACCCGACATGGGTAACCGAATCACTTGGTGGAATAAATGATGACGGGCGAAGTTTTGTGACAAAAACGACTTTTAGATTTCTTCACACTCTTTCAAATCTAGGTTCATCACCCGAACCAAATCTTACAATTCTATGGAGTGAAAAACTTCCCGAAAACTTTAAAAAATTTTGTGCACAAGTTAGCATAAAAACTGATGCAATTCAATATGAAAATGATGATATAATGCGTCCACTTTATAGTGATGACTATGCAATTGCTTGTTGTGTTTCAGCAATGAAAATTGGAAAACAAATGCAGTTTTTTGGTGCTCGTTGTAACATTGCAAAAGCACTTTTGCTTGCAATTAACGAAGGAAGAGATGAAATAAGCGGAATACAAGTTTACGAAGGTATTCCACCACTAAAAAACTCAGTTTTAGAATATAATGAAGTTTTAAAAAATTACAAATTAGTTTTGAAAAAACTTGCATTTGACTACGTCAACACAATGAACATCATACATTTTATGCATGATAAGTATGCTTACGAAAGTTCACAGATGGCACTTCATGACACAAATGTAGAGCGTATTATGGCATTTGGAGCAGCAGGACTTTCAATTGTTGCCGATTCGCTTTCAGCAATTAAATATGCAAAAGTAACGCCTTTAAGAAACGAAAATGGTATAACTCAAACTTTTAAAATAGAGGGCGACTTTCCAAAATATGGAAATGACGACGATAGAGTTGACAAGCTTGCAAACATGGCAACAAAGCTTCTTTTTGGCGAACTTTCAAAAAACAAAACTTACAAAAATGCAAGACATACATTAAGCATTTTAACAATAACTTCAAATATTGTTTATGGAAAATACACGGGAGCAACTCCTGACGGAAGAGAAAAATGCCGACCATTTGCACCTGGTGCAAATCCAATGCAAGGAAGAGACAGTTGCGGTGTTTTGGCCTCTTTAAATTCTGTTGCAAAAATTAAATATGCTTGCAACTGTGAAGATGGTGTTTCAAATACTGTAACAATAATTCCTAATGTTTTAGGTAAAACATTAGATGAGCAAACAACAAATCTTGTAAGTGTTCTTGACGGCTACTTTTCACAAGGTGCCCATCACTTAAATGTTAATGTTTTAAGTCGTGAAACCCTTCTTGAAGCAATGGAAAATCCCGAAAAATATCCCCTTTTAACAATTCGTGTTTCCGGCTACGCAGTATTATTTAACAAACTTTCTAAAGCGCAACAGGAAGAAGTAATTTCTAGAACATTTCACGGGAAATTGTAACGACAATTTAAAATTTAGGTTAATAAATTTAAGAATTTAATTAAAATATAAAAATTAAATTCTTTTACTCCTTTACAAAAAAATCTTATTTAATTATACTTTGTATAATGAAAGAAAAAACGGCAAAGATAGCAAAAATTGAATCATTTGGATTACTTGACGGACCGGGCGTTCGCACGGTTATTTTTTTTCAAGGTTGCTCACTTCGTTGTGCTTTCTGCCATAACCCTTTAATGGTTGATATTAGAGGCGGAACAGAAATTACTGTTAGCGAACTTTTTGAAAAAGTTTTGAAATTTAAACCTTATTACAAAAAAACTGGTGGGGTTACGGCTTCGGGTGGTGAACCACTGCTTCAAATTGACTTTCTAACAGAATTTTTTAAAAA
>CAZKOT010000056.1:0-5955 GCA_964554475.1 uncultured Christensenella sp. | reverse complement strand
TTATAGCAAAAAAGAGAGTGGGAATTGATTATGCAAATGAAGTTGACAGAAACAAATTGTGGAGATTTCAAGTTGCCAATCAGAATAATAAAGGGCAATAAACCATTTTTATCAAAATTTTGTTGTAGCGCTTATTAGGCAAACAGTGTAAAGGCAGGAGTTTATTTTACTAAAATAACTGTCTTTCAGCTTTTAGCCGAAAATAATAATTCCCCTCTTGAGTTAAAAGTTGAAAGTGGAGAGTTAATTCTTGTATATTCTTTTGAATAGTTTATTAAAACTTATCATCCTTTAATAATTCCCTTCTTGAAGAGTGGAATTAATTAAAAAATTGCATTTTTTTTGTTGTAGCATTCGTGTCCGCGTTAAAAAATTTTATTGTCTCTTAAAAATTTTATTATTTCTCAAATTAATAATTATTTTCTTATATTTATTTCTAAAAATAACTGAGCGAAAATTTTTTAAGGTTGGATTTTATTCAACCAAAAAAATTTGAGCGAACACCTTAATTAAAAAGTGAGCCGAACTGGTTTAAATTACAAAGTAATTTAAACCAACAAAATGCGATAGCATTTTAGGTCAAACGAAGTTTGACCGTGTGAGGGTATGAGAGAAAAGAAAATTTTAGCGGTTAGAAATGCGATAGCATTTCGTGTCCGCGTTAAAAAATTTTATTGTCTCTCATATTTCTCAAATTTTCGCTTATACTAAATGATATGCAAAGTTTTAAAACATCAATTACTTTTGGTTTGGTTTTTGTTCCTGTAACACTACATAGTTGTGTCAAAGAAAACACAATTGCTTTTAACACATTATATAAAAAAACTGGTGAAAGAATTAGATATGAAAAAACTTGTGATGGTTGCCCATCAAATATTTCTAATGAAGATATTGTTAAGGGCTATCAATATGAAAAAGGTAATTATGTTATTTTAACCGATGAGGAGCTTGAAAAAATAAAAAACAAAAAAGATACAACAATAGCAATTGAAACTTTCGTTAAATTAGAACAAATTGATCCAATATATTTTGATAAAAGTTATTTTGTCAAACCCACGGGCGGTGAAAATGCTTTTGCTTTGATTTTAAAAGCACTTGAAAGCGAGCAAAAAGTTGGCATTGCAAAAACTGTTTTAGGCACAAAAGAACAACTTGTTGCACTTCGAACAATAAATGGACAAATGGTACTTAACACAATGCACTTTTATGATGAAATTCAAGAATCTCCTGTTCAAAAAGTAAAAGAAGAAGTAAAAGAAAGTGAATTGAAACTTGCAAAAATGGTCATTGACAATATGACGGAAGATTTTGACCCACAAAAGTATAAGGACGAATATCGCGAAAAACTTCTTTTTGCAATTGAAGACAAAATTAATGGAAAAGCAATTGTTGGAGAAAAGAAAACAATTGTTAAGCCAACAAATATTATTAATTTAATGCAGGCCCTTCAAGATTCGGTCAAAAAAACAAACAAAGCAAAACCCACAAAAAAGATTTCTAAAATTAACAAAAAAGTTGCTAGCGGATAAAATAATTGAATTACAAATAATCTCTTCGCTCATGCTTACTCAAATAAATTTTGTGTTCGTGACACAATCGCTTACTCTTCGTGGGCAAATTAATTTAACATTCAGGCTTCCTCGCACCTTGACCAAGTTATACTTATAAAATTCATTAATTTTTTTATTTTACATTAAAAAAGTTATGAATTTTTTTTTATTTGTGGTAACATATTTTTATAAAAAAAGTGAGGTACAAATGGAAGAAAAAAAAGATTATTCTAAATCTGTTTTTGGAAATAATATCAAAAAAACCTCCCAAAAATTCGCTAATTTATATAAAAAGTTTTTTGTTAAAAAATTTGGGGATGACAGTAATGTTGATTACAAAATAAAATTTGATGACAATTTTTTGTTAGCAAAATTGTTCGGCTGTAAAAATATTATTCCTTCTGAAGAAGGAGAAAACCCAAAACCAATTAAGGATGACAAAGCAGTTGTAATTGGTAATATTAGAATGGGTTATGGTCATTATAGAATTGCAATAGCATTTGTTTCAGCAATTCGTGCATTGGGATATAATCCTTATTGGTTTGACTTAAGTAATTTTAAAGACAGTACTGCCACAAAAATTTTAAAATATCAAAACAAAAACTATTCTTTTTTTTCAAGATTATCTCAAAAATCAAAATTATTTGATAAATTAATTTATAACCCTGTAACAAGAAATTTTTATCGAAATATTGAAAGTCATGCAATGGACGAAAAAGTTGCTGAAACAGCAATTCCTCTTTACAAGTATCTTCCGAAAGAAATACCTTTTATTGCTTCTCATGTTTTTGCTGCAATGAGTGCTGTTCACAGTGGAATGAAATATGTAATTAATCCTATTCCTGACAATTGGCCTATTGCTCTTCATATTTCAGAAGGAAGCTTACAAACTGTTCAAACTCCATCTTCTTATATAGGTTACAAAAGTTTTAGAGAAATGGGCAAAAGAAAAAAAATGATTCCAATGCCATCTAATAAAATTTACTATGTTGGACATTATGTTGACCATGAAATAGTTTCAAACGCAATTGAAGATTGTGACTTTAGATTAAAACGTATTGGTGAAAGAAAAGAAAAAAGATATCTTTTCAGTATGGGCGGAGCGGGCGCTCAAAGAGAAATTCTTGCCGCTTCAATTAAACATATGCTCCCCTATGTCAAAGAATCAACTGCAAGTTTGTTTGTTAACATTGGCGACCATGCTGAAGTTTTAAAATACATTTTGAAAAAAGTTCCTGAATTAAAAACATATCCTTACAAGGTTTTTGCCGAAAGTTATGTCGATCTTGAAGAATTTGTTACAAAAAACAAATCTAAAAAAACAAGTGGGATTTACTTTATTACAAACAAAAATGTTTTTGAAGCAGTCTATGCCACAAACCTTTTAATGCGCTTTTGTGATTGCTTGGTAACAAAACCCAGCGAACTTGCATTTTATCCTTTACCCAAAATTATAATCGATAGAGTTGGAGGACATGAAGAAGCAGGTGCTTTTACATCTTCTGAATTAGGTGATGGAACATATGAATGCGTTAAAATTAAAGAAATATTAAGTATGCTTGACCACTTTCACACTGACAACAATTTGATTAAAAACATGTGTTATCACATAAAAAATAATGTGAGAATCGGAGTTTACGACGGTGCTTACAATGTTGCAAGAATGGCAATTTTGCTTCATGCTAACAAAGGTGTTTACAAAGATTTTATTATGGAAGAAGAAAATGCTTTATTAAACGGAAGCAAGAAACTTACGGAAAAAGTAAAAAACTAAATATTTTGAATTAAAAAAGTCACAAATAGTTTAATTTGTGATTTTTTTTAATAAAAATTTAAAAAAATATTGGATTATATAAGATAACAAAACTAAAATTAAGGCAATTACTGGTCTGCCTTTTAATTTCTAGTACTAAAAACCGAAGATTTTTTATAAAAAAAATTTTTTTTAACTTTTAAATGATAAAGTATTGTCACATGGATTATTTTGACGCATTTTTTATTTTTTTATTTTTAATTGACAAGGAAGAATAAATATTCTAAACTATTTGTAACAAAATATATCAAAATTTTACAAATAAAAAATAAGGAGAAAAAAATATGAGTAAATTTGCTGATATGAGAGATGGAGAAGCAATAGCATGGCTTCAAGAATATCCACCCAACATAAACACAATTGATTTTAAAAGTGTGTATGAACAAGACAAGTTGGTGAAAATTTTAAAAGTTGACCCGAGTTTATTTTTAGCTTTAAATGAAAAAAATTATTTTGAAGATGCTTGTGCTGTTTATATTGAGCGTAATCCCAATCTTTTTGCAATTCTTCCAGATAAATTGAGAACTGCAAAAACAAAACTTGCCCTGTTAAAAAGAAGTCCGGGCCAAATAGTTCAATTTACTGAAAAAGATTTTGATGAAAAAACAGTTAAATATATTTACATTCATTACCCACCTTTACTTGAAGACATAGATGATAAGAAAATTGCAAAAAAAATAAACAACTTTATTGCAAAATTTAAAAAGCAAGGAGTTGAACAAGAATATTCAGAGGAAGAAAATTGAAAAGAAATTTAAATAATTTAAGTTTATTTTTTCATGGGTAAACTAAAACAATTTGATTATTAAATTTAAGAAAAGAAGGAGCATTAAAAAATGGCTACTCAACAAGAAAAGGAAAAAATTGAGCAAGAAATAATTTTTCAAATTACACAAATTTTTCAAAAACTAAAAATGGCAAGAAGTGATAGTGAGAAAAAAAAATATCTCGCAAATCTTTTTGATTTGGAAGCGGATGACAAAGCATGGGAATTTTTAAGAAAGGAACCCTCATCATTTCGTTTACTTCCAAAAGAAAAGATGAACAAAGTTAATAATGTCAACAAAATTTTGTTTTATGTTTTTCAAGATACAGGAATTGCTCAAGGACAAGGACAAGCAAATCAAGCACAACAAGCAGCAATAGCTGAACGAAAAAAAATTTCTCAAGCACGAACTTTCATTGAAAGTCTTGGAAGTTTTGCTAAGAGTAAAGAAGCAGAAAATCTTTTAGAAGAAATAATAAAAAAAGTTCCAAATGTTTACAGTGAAAAAAGTAAAACTGTTGTTCCAAGTACAATTAAAACCGCACAAGCAACAGCAAGATTTGGAAATTTCGAACATATACCAACAAAACTTCAAGGAAAAAAAGAGGTTGTGTTAGCGGGATTGATTAAAGGAACAGGTAATGTTGCATCTGCAAAAAATCCCTTAGAAACTTTTTCAAAATTAAGCAATAAATTTAAAAAAGATATTGAATGTGTTTCTGCAGTAATTGAAAACTCAAACACTTGGAAAAATAATAAATTAGAAGAAATTCGAGAAAAGTTTATAAATCAAATTGGTACTTCCATTGACGCAAAAAAGCATGAAAATCTTTTAAAAGCAATTATTAAAAACAATCCTTTAGCACTTTTTAAAGGTGGAGATCCACAAACTTGCATAATGGACACAAAGACAGATGAGGCTCAAAAAATTTTTCAGAATATAGTATGGCACAAAGAATTTAAAACATCTTTAGAATTTGTTGAAGAAATGCCCAAAGGAGCAAAAGACTTAAAATTTGATACTCTTGTTGAATTTGTTAGAGCAGCCCAATACAGGCAAACACATTTTCCATCAAACGAAACCAAAACAACAAAAATTATAATTAATGAAAATGGGACAAAAATTGAAAAAGAAGTATCTAATGTTGCAGCATTAATTCACAAATTACAATTTGAAAAAGGATATTTACCATTTTCGAAGCAGTCCGAACTTGTTCACAGAGCGCTTTTGACAGAGGGTTCTGATGTATTATTTGCATTAGGTGATGCAAGAGAAAAGTTTTTAAAATCTAAAGAAGGCGAAAAGATTTTTGCATTGGCACTTCAAAATGACCCGCTTGCTGTTTTATATGCTCCAAAACCGCTTTCGAAAAAACATGGGTTAATTCTTTCGGATGCTTGTCTTTCAATTCTCAATGATAGAGAAGCGAATGTGCAAGATGAAAAATTTATATTTGCAAAAGAAACATTTCAAAATTTATTGAATGGAAAAGAAAAATTGACAAAAAATGAGCTACCTTTTATCGGTCCAGATGGACAGCCAATAACAATTGAAAAACCATCAGGTAAACAAATTAAAGGATTTTACAAGTCAATTTACAAAAACAATCCAAGATATTTGATTGAATGTTTACAAAATGAAAACATTCGTGAATTTCCTTATTTTGAAAAACTTGTAAAAAAACTAATGAAAGAAAAACCAGAATTATATTTGGAATTATTACAGGAAAAGAAAGAAGCAAAAGAAAAACTTGAAGAGGCAATCCAACTTCAAAAGGCAAAACGCGATGAACTTGTAAGAGAAATACAAACTAAACAAAATGAAT
>CAZKOT010000055.1:0-5965 GCA_964554475.1 uncultured Christensenella sp. | reverse complement strand
ACCTGACGGAGCAAAAGCGCAATGAAGAGATCCTGGTGGAGGAAAGACTGACCACCCAAATTCTCCATCAAGCTTCAGATTTATTTATTCTCTGCGACCACCGGGGCCGCATCATCCGCGCAAGTCAGTCGACCACCCAACTCTTTGCCACCCTCCCCCTCTTCCGGTTGTTCGACGAGACATTTCAACTCCGCTGCACCGACGGAAATCCCTTTGTTCTTCTATCCGCAATCAGCGACAAGTCTCTCCATGCGGTTGAGGTTCATTTCAAGCATGAAAATAAACAGTCTTTTTCTTTTCTCCTGAGTGCAAACACACTGACCAAGGATAAAGTCGTCATCGGCATTATTGTCGTAATGGTGAACATCACCGAGCGAAAAAAAATGGAGGAGGAACTACAAAAAGCCCATGACGGGCTCGAAAAAATGGTCGCGGAGCGGACAGTCGAGCTCGGGACGGCGCTTTCTGAAATCAAAGCCATGAAAAACCAACTCGAGGCGGAAAATATTTACTTCCGCCGAGAGAATAGCGCGAAACATCAATTTGAGAATATTATCGGGCAAAGTGATGGCCTCAAGTATGTTCTCTATCGAGCGGAACAAGTCGCTCCCGCGAACACAACGGTCCTCATCCTCGGTGAAACCGGCGTGGGAAAAGAGCTGATCGCTGCGGCCATCCATGAAATGAGCCCCCGCAAGGATCGATCGTTGATTACGGTCAACTGCGCCGCCCTGCCGGGCAATTTGATTGAGAGCGAATTGTTCGGCCGGGAGAAGGGGGCATTTACCGGAGCCGATACCAGGCAGATCGGCCGATTCGAGATCGCCCATCGTTCCACCCTTTGCCTGGACGAGATTGGAGAGCTGCCGCTGGAGGTGCAGGCCAAGCTTCTCCGGGTGATTCAGCATAACGAGTTTGAACGCCTGGGCTCGTCCACAACGGTTAAGGTCGATGTACGGATTATGGCAACGACCAATCGAAACCTTGAGGACGAGGTACGCAAGGGTCGGTTTCGACAGGACCTGTACTATCGGCTCAACGTTTTCCCCATCACTGTTCCCCCCCTACGGCAGCGGAAGGACGACATCCCGCTGATGGTCCGGGTCTTCATAGAACGCTATTCCAGGAAATTGGGCAAACAAATCACATCGATCAGGAATGAGTCGATAAAAACGCTTCAGGAGTATCCATGGCCGGGAAATGTCCGGGAACTGGAAAGCATCATTGAACGGGCCGTGATCCTCTGCCAAGGGCCGGTATTGGAGTTGGCGGACAGACTGGAGATTACCTCGCCCGAGCTTTCATCCGTAGTCAAGACCCTGGAAGAGACGGAGCGAAACCAGATTCTTAAGATCCTTTCTGAAACCCGATGGCGCGTCGAGGGGAAAGGCGGGGCGGCAACGATCCTGGGCCTCCACCCGAGCACGTTGAGGGCGAGGATGCACAAGCTCGGCATCGTCCGGTCGAAGACAAAAGAAAGAGATTAGTCTCTCTCCCTACCCTAACAACCATATCAGAACCGGCTTGACGAAGGCAGATTATCCTGACCTATACCCGGCTTTTTCCGCGCAATTTCCCTCCGCGACCATCGATTCTATCAAGGTTTTGCCCGGAGAGATATCTCAGTGGATGTTATTCAGAAAGAAAGGTAGCGGGCCGGTGATCGTTGCCAAGGATGTAACCTGGGGAGGCGCCGGGCCATTGGACGCCTACCGTTTTTACATCGACAGCGACGGTATTTGACCAGAGATCCCTCCATATGTTGAGGTTCCGCAGGATATGGAGGGCAATAGAATCTGTTCATCCTTTTCCGTGTTCCCTCCCCAATAACCTAATCTATCGTAATTAGTGCGATAATATAATATTTTGCTTCCCCTTCGGCTGTTGGCAGGTCATTTGCTGTATCTATTTGTGCGATCATGGGCATCGCACACAAAACGAATTGTACGTTGGTGATTCATGAACCTTAACAACAAAAATGAAAAGGAGATTATGGTATGAAAAGAATCGGCTATGGATTGGTTTTCTTGTTGATGTTTCCCGTATGGCTTACCGGTTGCGCGTCATTTCAGCAGGCGGATCTGAATCCTCGAATTCAATCAGGTCAAATTGTTCAGAAGACGGACAATGTCATTGTCCTCTTTGATAAATCGGCTTCCATGGGTCAGTTGCACGGCAAGCCGATGCTCAATGAGGCCACTCGTCTGATCCATGCGAAAGATGCCGCGAGGAACATGATCGCGACGATCCCGGAAATCAAGCTGAACACCGGGTTCAGAACTTTCTGGGGTGAAGAGACGGCCCTGGTCTACGGCATGAAGCCGCTCGTAAAAGAAGATTATACGAAAGCGATAAACTGGGTCGGTCTCCCGTACGGCAGAACACCGATGGCAAATGCGATTACAGCAGCAGGCGATGATCTCAGGGGAGCAAAGGGCAATTCGGCCATCATCATTGTCAGTGATTTTTCTGACACGCCGGGTGTCGATGACATCAGGCCTGAAGCCGTCATGGCGGCCATCAGCAAAGTGAACGCCGATTACGGCGACAGGCTTTGCGTGTATGCCGTCCAGATAGGGTACACTCTCAATGGAAAAGAACTTTCGGAACAGATCGTGCAGAACGTTGAAGGCGGATATACGGTCAATGCCGATAAACTGGAAACCCCGGAGGCCATGGCCGCCTTTGTGGATAAAGTCATCTCTGGAGATTGTTCCCGTTATTCAAAGTTGGTTGCAAAACCGGAGGAGAAGGTCGTGATCATCACGGCGGAGCCGCAGGCCGAGGAGAAGGTCGTTGCCGTTGTGTCTGAATCGAAGGCGACGGTCGCCGCCGCTGGGCCGAAGGTCATTGTTCTGGCGTTTGAGGATATCCATTTTGATTTCGACAAGTCGACCCTGAAGCCGGAAGCGAAGGCGATCCTCAAACGGAATATCCAGATTCTGAAAGACAACCCCAAAACCAAAGTCCGCGTTGCAGGGTATACATCCGCGTCCGGAACCGCTGCCTACAATCAGAAGTTAAGCGAGAGAAGGGCAAACGCCGTCTATGACTACCTCCTGAATGAAGGCATCATTACGCGGGACAGGCTTTCCACAATCGGCTATGGAGAGACGGACCCGGCAATGTACGAAGCAGCGCCCAAAGAGCTGTATTCGAAAGAAGCGAAGGCAAACATGAGAGTCCTTTTTGAAATCGTCGTGCAATAGGAGTGCGAAAGCGAGGGCCCGGAAAGGCGTTTATTACTGATCCGGGTCCTTGTTTTTGAAACAGAATGTCGCATCACTGTCTCGCCACTGATTCGCCGGAAAGAAAGGAGAAAACGTGAAACACCCAAGAAAAGCATCCAAGGCGGTTCTTGCGGTGTTTCTTGTGGGTGTGGTGATCGCTGTTGGTCGCTTGGCCTTTGCCCAGGGAGGCGATGGGAATTACACGCTACTTGCGTCAAAATCCGGATATGAGTATACGACGGCATCGGATGGGATGAAGCTTACCGACGTGACCCCGAACCGGAGCGTAAACGTTTCCATGGGCGGGAAATCGTCATTGAAGGAAGAGCCCGTGCAGACCAAACAGGCCTTCTCTTGGGAGACGGGCAGCGGCAAAAGTTACCTCGTCCCGGCCCTGGAAATTCCCGCCTTCCTCCTTCTTCTCAATGGGTACGACCGGCTTGCCTACCCCAACTCGGTAGAGCCGTCGGGGGAAAAAACCTACAACACGAACATGTCAACCTTCTGGGACCACCTCAATCATGGGCCCTGGGTGGTCGACACGGACGCCTTCAACGTGAACCAGTTCATGCATCCGTATCAGGGTTCTATGTACCATGGATTCGCCCGCTCAGCGGGCCTCAACTATTGGGAATCGTTCTTTTACACAAACGTGGGAAGCTTTCTCTGGGAAATGGGTGGAGAGAACACACCACCCTCCATAAATGACCAATTCGCCAGCGGCATTGGTGGGAGCTTCTTCGGGGAGGCGCTCTTCCGGATGGCCGGTTTGGTACTCGAGGAGGATGGCGGCAAACCCGGGTTCTGGCGCGAGTTGGGTGCAACCATCATCTCACCACCCACGGGGATCAACCGCCTTGCCTTTGGAGACCGGTTCAAGCCTTTATTTCCAAGCCATCATCCAGCCACCTTTTGGCGCCTGCGGATTGGTGTAAGTCCGAACTCGGACTTGAACGACCAGGGTGTCTCGAGCACCATCAGGCGGAATGAGGCGACTGCGGACTTCTCCATGGCCTACGGGCTCCCCGGGAAGCCCGGATATTCCTACACGCGTCCTTTCGATTACTTCCATTTTGAATTCACCAGTCTCGGCAACGTAGACAATCCTTTTGATAATGTCATGATTCGAGGTCTCCTTCTCGGAAAGAAATACAATGCCGGCGATACTTATCGCGGGATATGGGGCCTCTATGGCGGTTATGACTATATATCGCCGCACATCTTCCGCATCTCGAGCACCTCTGTCTCTGTCGGCACGACCTTTCAATGGTGGCTCTCGCGAGCGGTAGCGCTCCAAGGCTCGCTCCTCGGGGGAATCGGCTATGCGGCGGCCGGCAATGTGGCTCAAGAGGGTGAACGCGACTATCACTACGGCGCCGCCCCGCAGGGGCTCCTCGCGCTTCGCCTCATCTTTGGCGACAGGGCCATGCTGGACTTAACGGGACGCGCGTATTACGTGACCGGCATGGGTGGCGCAGACCCGGGAGGAAGAGAGAATATCGACCGCCTGAACATGGGATTCACCGTCCGTATTTACGGCCGTCACGCCCTCGGGATCCAATACACCACTTCCCTCCGGGATGCACAGTATCCCGACCGAACCGACAGTCATCAGACGGTGGGAACCGTCAGCCTGGTGTACACATTACTTGGCAAACCCGGGTTCGGCGCGGTCGAGTGGCGCAACACTGACAAACGCTGATCCTGAGATGACCGGCGACAAAAGAACCAGATTGGTCCGCTTGCCTTCATATCATCCCTCCATATATTGAGGTTCCGCTAAATGTTGAGGCAAAGGACTCCTTTCATATTTTTCCGCTGTTCTGTTCTGTAAATCTAATCTGCTGTTATCATAGGATGAATCAAAACTTCTGATTTTCCTTCGGCTATTGGCAGACTATTTGCTGTTACCCCTTCATGATCTTTGTATTCACACAACTGATGGAAAAACAAGAAAGTCAAATGGCAGGAAAGGAGGAAAAATATGGGGACCATACTGATCGTTATTCTTATTCTCGTCTTAGTCGGCGCACTGCCCACCTGGCCTCACAGTAAAAAATGGGGATACTATCCCAGCGGCGCAATCGGATTGGTTCTTCTGATTGTGCTTATCCTGCTGCTGATGGGGCGGATCTGAGGCGACTTTATGGAATGCCGGCTCTACGTGGCCGGTGTTGCAGCGTCCCTGCGGGTAATTTGCATGAACAATCAAACCAGATGAACTTGAAGGCTGAAGACAAGATGTAACGTCGGCGAACATGCGAATAGAGCAAAGGAGAGGCAAAGCCATGTCAAATCAGATTGAAGGTTTCATGAAGGGTATTATTGTTGGGGGTGTCATTGGCGCCGCGATCGCTATTCTCTATGCGCCGCAAAGCGGTCGAAAGACACGGGCGGACATCAACAGAAAGGCGGAGAAATTGCTGATGAAGGCCAAAGAGGAATACAAGGCGGCTCTGAAAAAGAGCAGCAAGGCCTATGAATCGGCGGTCAAGCAGTTGAAGTACCTGGAGTCTTCCACGAAGGAGAAGGTCGGCGAAATAGAGGAAAAGGTGGATGAGTTGACTGAACTGGGGAAAGAAGCGTTTCAGGACACCAAGGGCCGCCTGACGAAAGCTGTGAATACGGCCGTTCATGCCTTCAAGTAGAAACCGGGAATGATGTTCGTTAAGGAGGATACTCATGAAGAAATATGTACAAAGCGTCGTCATAGTATTGGCAACGATCGTCCTGAT
>CAZKOT010000054.1:0-6008 GCA_964554475.1 uncultured Christensenella sp. | reverse complement strand
AAAAAAATCAGAATCGGCGAGTTAGATACATGGGAAAAATGGAAATGGCGTGTGCAAAAGTAAATATGGACGAACTGGCGAAGGTCGTGGTGTCGTATTATGAGTCCTTCGATTTAGATGGAAGGGCGTTGATACCGTTAGTGCGGGTGTACTGGGTGGCGGAGTGACCAAACATTAGGAAGGTGGCTCGATAACGATGAGGAAGTCGAATAGCTGGTGCGAGTAGAAATAATGCTAAATGGAGTATGGTGACAACGAATTCGCCGAGAAGTAAGATGAACAGAAACGAAAAAATAATAGACGCTATCAGACGCTACGCCAAGAACGGTATTCCAGAGCAGGCATTACTTCTTTATGGCGAGTGGGGCTGTGGAAAAACATATTTCGTCAAGAATAGTGTTATGCCAATTCTTCGGCAAGAGGGTTGGCTGACTGTGTACGTGTCTCTGGCAGGCGTGGAAAGCCCAGAGAACATTATTGTCCGAATACTTGAAGAGATATCTACTAATACCTTTAAGCGAAGTATTCAAGTTTTGAGACTGTTCAAGAACATCAGCTTCAGTGTCCCGTATGTCAATGTGGACACGGATGATGGAGTTGGTGTGGCAGAAGGCTACTTTTCAAAGATGTCGATAGCGAAAATGAAAAAAGGTAAATTAGGGCTATTTCTTTGCTTGGACGATTTGGAAAGGTCAATCGCGAGTCAAGAAAATATACTTGCCTTTGTGTTAAATAATATCTCTGGTGAAATTGCCGATAGAGTGATGTACGTATGCCATGAAGAGAAAGTGTCAAGTGGAACGTATCCGCTCACAAAGGAGAAGTATATTGAGAGATCCATGGTATTGCTATCAGATGCGATACCGGTGATAGAGTCGCGAGTAGATGAAAATTCTGTCTTATACCCATATCGCGAAGACTTGTTGAGTATTGTGACCGAGATCGGTGAAAAGAATTTAAGAACGGTTGAATATGGTTTGCGGCTATGTGAAGAAGTTGTAGAGAAGCTCTCGATCATATCCCCTGAAGGTATATCGCATCTTCTGTATTTTTTACTCACAGTTGCTTCTGCTGAGAAAACCGCAGAATTATCTACAATTGTAAAAGGTAATCCTGATGTCATCAACTTCGAAGCAGGATTCGACCCCTCATTTTTTGGAGAAACGAGTAGGCAGAGTACTCCCTTAAACAGATTTTACGAGCGATACGTAAGTGGTGTGAAATACGCCTATAGGTACTATCGTTCGATTTACGATCTTGTTATAGATGGATATTTAGATGAGCAATTGCTCAAATCAGAGCATCAAAAGTATATTGAAAGACAGAGGCGTAATGTAGACAGTCTTGAGAGACTGCATGATTTTAGGGGGATGAGTCAAGAAGACCTTGAGAATACCTTTAATGAACTGTACACGGCGTTGACGAATAATCACATCCCACTTGAGTTGTTCCCTCGTCTATCAAGGACGGTAGAGTATTTCAGCAGTGCGGGTTTGTTGCTGAACAAAACGAAAGCTGAATGGAGAGGTGCGATAGATCAATCCTTGGACGATCTCATGGGTATCGCCACACCGTACAAGCACGACTACGATAGATATGGAAAGAATAGCGATGACCCTGCTACGGCGGCAATGGATAAAAAACTTGGTCATTACGCGGTTGCACAAGGTAAGTCGATGAAGGCGCGACAGTATGAATTGTTGAAAGAAGAGATTCGAACGCATGGTCGCATAGTAACTGAACCCTTAACGAGATTGTTCGATCAGAATATGACAGATTTCCTCGATGTGAAGGAGGTGGTAACAGATCTATTATCGCTGGACATGAGAGTAATGGACAGTGTGCTTCAGTGGTTCGTTGATAATGTTAAGCGGAGAAAATCTATTAGGGATGAAAACGAGAATGAATGGATGTTAGAGCTTATCCGAATGATGAGAAGCGAGGCCCTAAATATATGCGACCTCGTCCGAAAACATGTCTGGCTCGAAAATATCGATGAAATGCAGAAATACATATAGGATCTAATAACCACGAAGCTCTCCCTGCTTGGAAATATTAGAAGCGCAAATACCGAGCAATGATAGTTGACGCATAGGATGCTGTGTTATTGTAGTGTGCTGATTGGCTGTATATGATGATTTGACCACAGCATTCGAAATGAGTCTGTGGACACCAGAGACTGATTGAATTATTGGTTCGAACCAGAATAAAATCAAATTGAGTCTATGTTGGTTGAGAATTCAAAAGATGAAAAGATGCAGAATCCAAGATACACCGCCATCTTCGTAGATTACGAGAACGTCTACTACCACCTCCGCAACAAGTATGCGGACATCCCTGAACTGAGCGACTTCGTGGTCGAACTCCTGATGAATCTCCAGAAGCATCTGGAGCAAGAATCCCGAACTAATTGTACAGCACTGCACTTACATGAAGGAGTATATCATGAAACAAGCCAGACAGCAGTCCCAGCGCACTGATCACAAAAACGGGGCGGATGTAAATCAGAAATCGCCAGTTCCGCATGTAAAAGATGTGAGCGCAGAAACAGATGCTCAGGCTCTCATCCTCGAAATGGCATCCTCTGGAGCAACCAAAGTCGCTATTGCCAAAGCTGTTGGCGTGACCGACATGACCATCCATAGCGTATCCCAAGGCAAGACAAAGATCTTCCGGAAGCTCAAGAAGCTTCAGAGCGTGTACAACCGCTGGAAAGCAGGGAAGTTAGATTTGAGAGGCAAAAGAGTAAAGAAGGCTGTTGAGGATACGGTGTCAGAGGAGACTCCTGTAGGCACGAGGAAGACCGTTAGAAAGAAGTCCTCAGTGAAGAAGCCGAGGGTGGCGAGGAAAACAGTTGTGGCTGGTAAGGCGAAGACTGGTGGTCGTTCACCGAAGGAACCGGCTTTGGCTGTTCAGACAGGGTTCCAAATCCCTGATGTGACGCAGGAGATGGTTGCTGAGATTGAAGAGCAGATCCGGAGGCTTCAGGCTCAGGCAAAGTACATGCGAGATTTGATCGCGCTTAGGAAGAAGTACGGGATGTGAATAAATCCGAGACGCACATGAACTATGATCAGGATGTTATCCGAATCCAATTGCTTGAGGTGCTGTCTCAATCGAATGGGAGTTATGGAATCCATCTGCATCAAATACACCAAATGATGTATGACAAATATAAGGGAAACGCGAGTCCTGATCTACGCGAGATCCTGCATGATGAATTATTCCAAATGATTGCCGAGGGACTTGTCAGACCAGAAACACGGTCGAATTACACAGAAGGCACAGTTAGGTGGCAGTTTTTCGAATTGACAACATATGGCAAAAAGCTACTGAAGAATAGGGGTGAACATCCTTACTTCGTCAAAGAATACCTCAGCCGCCTAACCCAGATCCTGCCACTTGATTCCGTTCTGGATACGGTCATCGAGTTCTACGTCAGAGAGAGCGTGGAACTTAACAGAATCGGTCGGTTCACACCCTCCGTCGTTATGCTCGGAGTGGCATCAGAACGAGCGATAGACATGCTCTGCGAGGCTGTGTTGGAATCACTGAATTCTGACTCACGCGAGAGATTCCGGAAGGTCGTGGACGGAAGGAGCATGAAGGTGAAGGTCGATGAGCTTTGCAAGAAGATTGAGGCAAATACATTGCCCAGTGACCTCAAGGATGGACTTGACCACATCATTTGGGGATTCGTGACTATCTTGCGGAAGCATAGAAACGACTTCGGTCATCCTTCCGCTGTCGTGGCGACGAAGGATGATGCTCTGTCGTATCTCCAGTGCTTCCCTCAGTACCTGAAACGGGTTTACATGCTGATCGAATATTACCAGAACAATAATCGTCAAAATGAGGAGGTATCCCTGTGAAAAACTTCAAGGCAGGTGATTTCGTGGTTATAGTTGATGTCCCAAGAGATGGGGCTGGGATGATTGGTCGAGTTGGTTCGTTGATGGAGATTGGAGGCATTGGTTACGAAGATGATGATGTTGCATTTCGTGCGTTCGATACCGGACAGCATGTAGCCTTGAAGGAGCATCAAATACGAAAGTTCATGATGTGGTGGGAGCCATATCATGAAAACATGGATGCTCAGTTCGCAGTTGGGATGCTGATTGAAGCTCTCCGACTTCAGAAGCAGATAACCTTCAAAGTCGATCACCAAGAACAATACCTTCACTTCAAAGGACTGACAGATGAAGAGATAGAATCGAGAGTACGAGCCAAGTACAATACTGATGACGGATGGAGGACAACAATTGATGTCTTTATCAAAATGCTTGTCGCAGGTTCCGGACGGGATCAACTGGCTTCTTACTGGTATCAAGTGATATGGGCTTCCATGATATGGCTTGATGAGTAACTGTTAGAGTTGTGGGTGATTTGTTGGCAACGAGAGAGAAATTCAGCAACGTGGAAAGCTTGCTCGAAGCGTACCATCGAAACGACCAGCGTGAGCTTTGTACTCTCATCCTCGACCTCACCGTCAAGCTGACTGCTTGGATCGTTCAAAAACGCGGCTTCCATTTCGAATCCCTCGGTCTTCAAATCCGTGATGTCGCGGCAGACGCGGTCGCAGAGTTGCTCTCCGAATCCGAGGATGGTGTACCGCTCATTCGATATCTCAGAGAGATCACTGCTGAAACCGATGACCCTGAGGAGATCGAGGCGCGACTTCGAACAATCCTTGTCGGCACCATCAACCAGAACATCACTCGCATCCTTGCGGAGTTCGATCCCTCGTATGCGAAGACGCTCAGGATGCTCCGTATCTATGTACGAAAGAGTGCAAATATTTCGGTGAGGAAGGCGATATCAGGACATTGGTTCTACCGTGGTTCTGAAGCGGAATCCCAGTTCCATCTACCCGCACTCACCGCCGAGGCATTGAAGAGCCGAATCACGATCATTCGAAGCGATCTGAATCCCTCCGTTATCGTGATGGAAGCCTGCCTCGATTATCTCGCATCGCAGACCGAGTACAGGAAGGCTGTGCACGAAACCGATGTGATGAAGCTCACGGTGGATTTCCTCGGATCGGAATTGGAATCGGTGACCAAAGGACATGAGGAGGCTCGTGATGACCACGATTACATGCTTCTTGCCGATGCGGTAGAGACGGCAATCACGGAAACGAGGCAGTGGGCAACGAAGAAGTACGTGAAAAAGCAGAAGCTGTCTTTGGCTGAGTTGGAAGCGATGATTGGAGCGATCAGAATGCTCCTTCTCGACTCAGCGGACGGTGAGACGGAATCCCACTACTATTACCTCAAACAACAGATGACGGGATTGTCTTACGAACGGTTTCGAGCCGACTATCGCAATACCTTCCAGTACATCCTTCGGCAGTTTTTCACCAATGCGAAGGGGTTGCTTGTATCATTGGGGTACGACAGGACTGAAGAACCGATGGAACCGACAGGGGAATGAGCGATATGGAAAGGACGTGGACGATGCAAGCGCACTTGGAAATGCATGAGATTTTTCGCTTGGCAATGGCAGGTGAGCACCATAGCCATCTGGACTCATGTGCCTTCTGCCGTACCGAGCATGATGACGCGGTTGAGCTACTCAAGTTCGAGGCATCTGCTTCTTCTGAGGTAATTGACTCTGAAGGAGTGTGGATCACCGGCCACCACCGGTACCGCCTCGCGGCGCAGGATTCCGATGGTACAGTAGCTGATACCCACGTGCGTCGAACGTGGTATCTGGAAAACGGCAGTGCTGTTCTTCGTGTAATGGAGGATTCTGAGCGTCGAATGCTCTACGGTCATCTGATCACTGATCCCGCACGATATGCCACGGTGGTCATCAGGTTCAACGGTATCGAAGGAGATTTTCGACCAGACCAGAGCGGGATATTCGAAATCGGTTCAGTGGATACCGAGATCGAGAAGATGGATGCCATTCTGATCGGAGGGTAGCGGCATGCCGGATGATGAGACCATCTCTCAGGAAGCACGGCAGGGGCATATCCAGAATCCGCTCGAACTTGACGGGATCAT
>CAZKOT010000053.1:0-6064 GCA_964554475.1 uncultured Christensenella sp. | reverse complement strand
CCGTCATAAGCGATGAATCTTTGTGTAGTTTTCCGGCAACAGAATGTATCTTTGTTGTTTCCAATGCTTCCTGTAAACTCAAGGGTGGTAGAATAGAAGGAAGTCTCTTGGCAAGCATAGTTTTTCCACTTCCAGGAGGTCCAATCATAATCATATTGTGTCCACCTGCAGCGGCAATTTCAAGTGCTCTTTTTGCACATTTTTGACCTTTAATGTCTTTAAAATCGTTATAATTTTTCTTTGCGTTTTCTTTAATTTCATGGAAATCAGAGATTTTTAATTTTTCAATAATTTTTTCTGCTTTTAAATAAGAAACAATATCTTTTAAGCAAGCAACAACAATAATTTCAAGGCCATCAATATAACTTGCTTCTTCTTTATTACCTTGCGGAATAACAACCTTTTTAAAACCTTTTTCACGAGCAGAAATTAAAATGGGCAAAACACCGTTGACTTTTCGTACACTTCCGTCAAGCGAAAGTTCACCCAAAAAAACAATGTCAGTAACGCTTTCTATAGGCACTTGTGAAGTTGCTGACAAAAGAGCAACGGCTATTGCTAAATCATAATGCGGTCCCTCTTTTTTTTTGTCGGCAGGTGCAAGATTAATTGTAATTTTGTTAATAGGATAATCAAATCCAGAATTTTTTATTGCCGAACGAACACGTTCTTTTGCTTCTTTAATTGCCGTGTCAGCAAGTCCTACAATATCAAAAGAGGGTAATCCCCCGCTCAAATCGGCCTCAACAGTAACGCTATAACCATCAATTCCCATCAGGCCGTAACTCTGCACTCTTGAAAGCATTAAACTTTTCCTTTTGTAAAAATATTTATTTTAGTATATAACAAAAAGATTGATTTCGCAAAGGAATTTGTTTATAGAAAAAAATATTTAAAAATTACAATCACTAGAAAGAATTTAGAAAAGATAATGGAATTTTTGGATTACAAATCTAATTAATTGAGAATAAAAATTTTGAGAAAAACTAAACAAAGTATTAATTTGAAAGTAAGAATTTTTTAAAGAATTCAAAGCTTTTTCAATTTTATCAATTAAAAAATTCCGTTTTAAAACGGAATTTTAATTAACCTCTTTTTCTTGCTCTTTTACGGGCAGCTTCAGATTTTTTCTTTTTTGCAACACTGGGTTTGTCATAAGCTTCTTTTTTTCTTATGTCTCCAATGATGCCGTCTTTTTGGCATTTTCTTTTAAAGCGTTTTAATGCGCTTTCTAAACTTTCATTTTCGCCGACTTTAACCGTTGTCAATCTTATCACCGCCTTTTAGGTTTTAATTTTTTTTAATTATATAAGGTATGCTTAATTATGTCAAGTTTTTTCAACTGTTAACTTTTCAAATGCTTCTTTTTCATTCATTGTTTTAATACCTAATTGTTTCGCCTTTATCAATTTACTGCCTGCATTTTCACCGTATATGACAAAATCAGTATTTTTAGAAACACTTGAAGTTACATTTGCTCCATTTTTTTCAAAAAAAGTCGTTGCTTCTTCCCTTGTCATTTTTTCAAAACTGCCTGTCAATACAATAGTTTTTCCGTTAAAAAATGAATTTATAATTTTATTTTCTTCTTCAATTATTTTAATTCCACATTTAAAAAGACTTTCAATTTCTTTAATATTTTCCTCATCTAAAAAATAATCTATTATACTTTTTGCCGTAATTTCACCTATATCTTTAATATTTAATAATTGCTCCATATTTGCATTTTTTAAATTATTAAAATGTTTAAAAGTTTTTGAAATATCTTTTGCAGTTTTAACTCCAACTTCAGAAATTCCAAGAGCGTAAATAAAATTTGAAAGACGTACGTTTTTACTTTTTTCAAGTGCGTTTAAAATATTTTCTGCTTTTTTTTCTTTAAAACCTTCAAGTTTGTTTAAATTTTCAAAAGATAAATTATAAAGTTGTGAGGGGTTTTTTATTTTATAAACATCAAAAAATTGCCTTAATGTTTGCTGACTTAAACCTTCAATATTCATTGCCTCTCTTGATGAAAAGTGAGTTAACTTGTCAACAACACGCTCGGGGCAATTTTTATTTTCACAAAAAAGAAGGGGTGGTTTTGAAACTAATTCACAATTACAACTCGGGCAATTTTTAGGCTCTATAATTTTTCTACTATTTTGCAAACTTTCAGCAAGTGATAAAATTTCGGGGATTACTTCATTACTTCTTCTAATAAAAACCCGTGAACCAATTTCAAGTTTTTTTCTTTTTATATCCTCAATATTATTTAAAGTTGCTCTTTGAACTGTTGCTCCCGCTAATTCAACAGGTTCTACAATTGCAATAGGAGTAATCTTTCCCGTTCGTCCAACCTGCCAAACAACATCTTTTAAAATGCTTGTTACTTCTTCTGGTGCGAATTTGAAAGCAACTGCCCACTTTGGAAATTTTATCGTAAACCCTAATTCATCTCGTTGTTTTAAATCATCAACATGAATAACAACTCCGTCAATCAAGATATCAAGGTTTTCCTTAGTTTCATCAACCTCTTGTATGTATTTTTTTATTTGTTCAATTTTTGAAGTGACCTTAAAAAATGGACTGACTTTGAATCCGTTTTCTCTTAAAAAATCATACATACCTTGTTGTGATTTAATGTTTCCGCCACTAAAAATATAGTAAGCATAATAATCAAGATTACGTTTTGCAGTTACTTTTGGGTCAAGGTTACGAACCGCACCTGCAACTGCATTTCTAGCATTTTTCAATTCTTCTTCAAAATATGTTTCGTTAAATTTTTTTAGATTTGAAAGACTCATTATTCCTTCACCTTGAACAATAAGTTCACCTTTATAAGGAATTGAAAGTGGAACACTTTTTATTGTTTTAACTTGCAATGTAACATCCTCGCCCACAAAGCCATTTCCACGTGTTGCAGCGGAAACAAGAAATCCGTTTTTGTAAGTACAAACAATTGCAAGGCCATCAAATTTATAACTTAATGTATACAAAACTGGTGAAACAATTTTTTCAACATCATTAACCCATTTTTCAAGTTCGCCGAAATTTTGACATTTGTCCAAACTGTAAAGTCTAAACTTATGATTAATTTTTTTAAATCCGTTCAAAACTTCTCCGCCCACTCTTTGAGTAGGAGAATCGGGTAAAACAATACCTGTTTCTTTTTCTAATTTTACAAGACGGTCATAAAATTTGTCGTAATCGGCATCAGAAATAATGGGCTTGTCCAAAACATAATATTGGTAATTATGCTTGTTGACAATATTAACAAGTTCCCTCATTTCATTTGTTTCGTTCATAACAACTCCTATATAATTACTTAAATAGATGAAGATTTAGTTTTCAATTTGATATTGTTCGGGTGACCATGCCGGCGAACATGAAATAAAAATTTTAAATTTTCCTTCAAAAAAATATTTTTCTTTTGGTTTTATTACCAAAACATCACCATTAGTAAATTTTTGATTTTCTTCTAAAGTATAAATTATTCCTTCACCAAACAAAACATAAATTACTTCGGTGCAAATTTGATTTATTGCCCATCCCGAATAAGGATAACGTCCACTAATCTCGACAACACAAGCATCAATTTCTTTTTGTCCAACATTATATTCGTAAATTTTTGCATTGTCTTTGTTTTTTAAAAAAAATTTTGTGTCTTTAAATGAAATTTTTTTCATATTTTTTATCCTTCTTTATTTAATTAATTAAACCTAATTAACGTTAATCTCCGCATTAAAAATTATTAGCATAAGTGTATATTCAAATTTCCGTTAATCTATGCGGGCGGAATTATACTGATTGGTGCTAAATCCAAAATCAAAGTTTTCACTCCAAATCCTTCAAAACGGATGTCAGCATCTCTGCCCTCAATTGAAATGATTTCTCCTTTGCCATATTTTGTGTGAGAAATTGCTTGTCCTACCTTAAACTGTGAAATATCTTTTGTCAAACTTTCTTTTGAAGTTTGTTCTTGCAGTTTATTTTTTACGTTTAAAACAGAATTACCAAAAACACTGCCTTTAAAATCTGGCATACTTTTTTTACTATATTCAAATTCTTCAACGACTGGAGTTTTAAAAATCGGTTTATAACCCGCCTCTTTCAAAAATCTGCTTATTTTTGTAAACTCTCGCCTACCATAAAGGTATCGTGTGGAAGTATAGGAAAGAAAAAGTTGCTCTTCGGCTCGCGTTATTGCAACATACATCAAACGTCGTTCTTCCTCCATATCTTTAGGATTGTCAAATGCTCTAGAAATAGGAAAAAGTTTTTCTTCAACTCCAACAATAAAAACTACCTTAAATTCAAGTCCTTTAACAGCATGGATTGTTGCAATGGTAACATTGTTTGAATTATCCATTGTGTCGGCATCAGAAACAAGAGTTACACTTTCTAAAAATTCACTTAAGCCACCGTCAGTATTCTTTTCAGAAAATTCTGAAATAGAAGCAATTAATTGGTCAATGTTAAGAGTTTTGTAGTATTCTTCGTCAATATTTTGGTCATATGCTGATTTTATAGCAAACCTTTTAACAACCTCGGAAACAAAATCACAAAGAGGTAAATTTTCATAATCAAAAAACAAACCCTTAAAAATTTCAAAAAAATCAAAAACCTTCTTTTTTATTTGGGAAGACAGGTCAAAATCATTAATATTTTTCATAATTTCAAAAAGTGATTTTCGCTCTTTTATTGCAATTTCCTTAATTTTTGAAATTGCCCCTTCACCAATTCCCCTTTTAGGAAAATTTATCACACGTAAAAGCGCGATTTCATCTTCGGGATTGACAAAAAGTTTTAAATAAGACAAAACGTTTTTAATTTCTGCTCTTTCAAAAAATTTAAATCCACCATAAATCTTGTGAGGAATGTTATTAGACAAAAACGATTGTTCGAAAGGAAGCGAAATTGCATTCACTCTCATTAAAACCGCAAAATCACTAAACTGATAATTTTTTTCTTTCATCAAAGAAAAAATTTTTTTGCAAACAAAATTTGCTTCGCTTTGTTCGTCATATGCTTCAAAAAATTCGGGTTTTACTCCCTCATTTTTAACAGATTTAAGAGTTTTTTCAATTCTTAAAGAATTATTTGAAATAACATTATTTGCAAGAGATAAAATATTAGGAGTAGAACGATAATTTATTTCAAGTTTAAAAACCTTTGCATTATAATCCTTTTTAAAACGTGCCATGTTTTCATAACTTGCACCTCGCCATGTGTAAATGCATTGGTCTTCATCACCAACAACAAAAATATTCTTATGCTTTTTTCCAAAAAGTTTAATTAATTCGTATTGTATAAAATTTGTATCTTGATATTCATCAACTAAAATATATTGAAACCGATTCGAATAATATTCTAAAAGCTCGGGATTAGTTTTCAAAAGTTCATAGGTTTTTGTTAATAAGTCATCAAAATCAAGTGCATTGTTTTCAGTTAACCTTTGTTGATAAGATTCCATTACTTTTATAATTTCTTGTATGTCTTCTAATGTCGAAAAAACTGTCTGATATTCCTGTAATGAAAAATTATTATTTTTTCGATTTGAAATATGAAATTTAACCTTTTTCTTAAAAGATTTTTTATCATCAGCATCAATACCAAAATTTTTGAGTATTTGGTCGAGAAGTTTATCACTGTCGCTTTCGCTATAAATTGAAAAACTTTTTTTCATGCCTATTTTTTCAATATCACGTCTTAAAATTTTTGAGCAAAGCGAATGAAAGGTGGAAATCCAAACAAAAGATTTGCTTTCAAGCATTTCGTTAACACGTTCACTCATTTCATTTGCAGCTTTATTTGTGAAAGTAATTGCCAAAATATTAAACGGATCAACATTTTTTTGCTCAATCAAATAAACAATACGATGTGTTAAAAGACGAGTTTTTCCACTACCTGCACCCGCCGTTACCAAAACAGCACCTTGTGTTTCAAAAAGTGCCTTTTTTTGCTCTTCGTTAAGAGAATCTATGTTGTATTTATGCATGAGTAAATTATAGCATATAAATTTAATGAGAGACAATAAAATTTTTTAACGCGGACACGAATGCTTTGCATTCTAACCGCTAAA
>CAZKOT010000052.1:0-6122 GCA_964554475.1 uncultured Christensenella sp. | reverse complement strand
CGCATCCGACACTTGTCCACTGGCCATATGAAGGTCCGGCGCATTGCGACTCTATGTCGCAATCCGAAGGAGTGCATGTTCTGGTCTGATACATTCTCGACTGCGAACATCCCCCTGCTCCGCACCCTATGGAAGACCACTCTCCGCATCTGCACACACTATGGAACTTTAATGATCCCATGGCGTTCCATGTACCGCTTAGAACGCTACCCGTGGCGCCACCATCCCTAATAGTTGAATATGTAGGTTCGACTGTCTTTCCTTCGCATGATAGAGGAACTTGAGGAATCACCCAGCTTCCGCTCACAGTTCCGCTGGACATTGTTATGCTGGAATCCCATATTCCGCTCATGTCCCCGTCCATGTACTGTATGTCGCACCCGTCGCCGTATGCGTCTATCTGGAAAAAGTCAGCTCTGGTGCAGTAGCCTGAATAAGTTCCTATCATTTGGACTATCTCGCCTGCCTCGCAATCAGACGACACCCCTCCAGAACAGTCTGGAATTATCGTCACAGACTCTAAGGCGCAACCACAATCTACATTGATTATAGCATAGGAACTGTTGTATAACCAGCTGTCTGGAACGAACTCGGCTTTAATCTGAGTGACACCTGCATGGCAATTAGACCAGCTGTAACTAAAGTATCCGTCCGAAGTTCTTGCTGTTGTAGTCCCCAAGGTATGCCATGTGCTGTCCTTGTAGGACAGCCTTACCGTCCTCGAATCTCTAGAAAGCAAGGGATTACCAACTTCATCTTTTAGATATCCTGATATTACAGAGCCATCATACTGAAGATTCGTTATGATGGTCAGCGCCTTGTAGAAGGCTGTTATACTCTTCCCGCATGAGGATGGCATCGAGAATGTGTATGGGTTGCTTGAGGTGTCATAATCGTTCGGAACGCAGTCGGCGTTGCTGTCATGATCCCAAAAGTGGCTGAACTGCCTACCGCCAATCGATGTAGATGCTAGTATCGAATGCGAACCTGGTGTGAGATCGAATGTTGTATATCCTCCAAGTGTGGTCTTTGTAACACCGTCAACTCTTATACCAATCCCGTTTAGAGCAGTATCGAGCACGTCTATCTTGGAGTCTACTGTAAGAACATTATCTACTGGATTAAAATACGCAGTCTGGGATATTGGAGCGCTCATGGTTACTGGCGCTATTCTTTCTTCACCATTATAGCTTCCTGATCCAAATCCAACCCAGCTGGAAAAGGTGTAACCTGAACTGGGGGACGCTGTTATCTGAACATTGGTTCCAGCATTCCTCCATCCGCTGGACGGGGTGATTGAACCACCTTCTGACGAGATTTGCATAGTGAGATAATACTGCTTCTGGAAGTTTGCAGTGTATGTTCTGTCATACGAAGGCACGGTTATTGTGTGCGTCCTGTCTCCTCCATCGGACCATGATGTGAAACTATACCTGCAACCGTCTCCACACGAAACATAAGAATTAGCAGATATTGTATGCGTTGTCCCAACTTTCCAGCTGTAAGTCTTTGGCGTGACTATTGGCTGGTTGTCTGCTGTCACATAATTGTGTCCTGTAGGAGATGATGCTATTGTTATTGAAACCATGTGGTCAATACACTGCCCGTTTGAACATATTTGCCCAGATGGACAAGGTGTATCTCCTCCCCATTCCAAGCATGTGTCAGAGTCGTAGTTGCTACACGTCTGAACATTGCCATCGTAGCATCTTTTATCTCCAGAAGAACATTCGTTTACACAATAACCGGACTCTGCGCTGGACCCCATATAATACCAGCTATCGGGCACATATTCAGCCCTTATTTTTGTAGTTGCCGAAGGCAAAGAAGGAGTATAGCTAAAGTAACCGTCCTGAGAGGAGGCATATGTGGTGCCTATGGTCTTCCATCTACCATCATAGTAAGAAAGTCTGACTTCTCCAGAGTCGCGCGAAATTAACGGATATCCAGCTTCATTTTTTAGATATCCGAATATCGTAGTTCCGTCATGACCCAATCCGCTAATCTGTGTGAATACCTTGTACCAAGCGGTTATTTCTTTGCCGCATGAGGATGGCATCGAGAATGTGTATGGGTTGCTTGAGGTGTCATAATCGTTCGAAACGCAGTCGGCGTTGCTGTCATGATCCCAAAAGTGGCTGAACTCTCTACCATTTACAGAACTTTGAACAGACACACTGTATTGTCCTGATGCCAATTCAAAACTAGTGTATCCGTTAGACGTCGACTTTGTCGAACCGCCAACACTGACGCTAACACCATTAAGCGCAATATCCAAAACGTCTACTCTAGAACCGATTGTAAGAACATTCGCAGCTTGATTAAAATACGCAGTCTGGGATATTGGAGCGCTCATGATTACTGACGCTATTCTTTCTTCACCAGTATAGCTCCCATCTCCACTTCCGGACCAGCTGGAAAAGGTGTAACCTGAACTGGGGGACGCTGTTATCTGAACAGTGGTTCCAGCATTCCTCCATCCGCTGGACGGGGTGATTGAACCACCTACTGACGAGACTTGCATAGTGAGATAATACTGCTTCTGGAAGTTTGCAGTGTATGTTGTGTCATACGAAGGCACGGTTATTGTGTGCGTCCTGTCTCCTCCATCGGACCATGATATGAAATTATACCTGCAACTGTATCCCGGACCTTCGGGGCAAAAAATATCCTTGGCAGAAATTGTGTGAGTGGAACCTATATCCCACTCGTAAGTCTCGGGTGTTGTTATTCTATTTCCAACTGTGACAAAACCGTAGCCTCGGGGATTTGAATCAATAGTTATCTTAACTGTGCTCTGCGTGCAGGCACCGTTCACACATGAAGATCCGGAGCCGTAAACATCTTTACAGTTTACAATATGGCTTGTGCAGCTCGAACCGGAAGTGTAGTATTCTATCAATTCGTCAGAGCTTCCTGGAGTCCAAGTACACTCATTGTTCACGCAATCAGATTCGGTATACTGGTTTGCGCATCCATAATTAACTGACCTACAATTTCCATAGTCATCATAATAACAATAACCATACATAAGTCCAGTCCCACAGTCTTCACTACATACACGATCTTGATATGAAATTCCAGAACAAATACCTCCACAATCGCTCATGCAGCAGTCGCTTCCGCCGTATCCTTTCTGACAAAAATTATAGATACATCCTCTGTATTCTGTACAACTACCAGCATTCAAAGGGTCATTTCCTCCATCACTTTCTTCTGTCCTAGGTGCACAATACTCATAATTTTTCCAATTGCCGCCTATGAGGCAGGGAGTATTGTAGTAATTGCAGGTACCTTTCTGGAACCAATCGCCATTACATCGATATACTGACTCATATCGACTACACTCGTCAACGCACGAGCACGAAGTTGTCCGCCACCCGTCCGAACAGCAATAGTATGTGACTGTACCCAGCTTAAGACTGCTGCCCGGCTTGTACGGGCACGAGGAGCAGCACTCCTGCCAGGTTCCAGCCAACGCCAGAACGGGAACGAGTAAGGAAAACAGTGCTATGAACGACAAAACTAGAAATATGCTCTTGTCCATATTACTATTTTGCAGTTCCTATTAAATATAGTCTACTTGGGAATGTTTTATATATCAAAAATCAAATCTATAATATGGGCAAAGCCGTTCCGGCTGTCGCAGCAATCGCGGCAGTGGCTGCAGTCGCACTGGTAGCTTACGTTTACATGTTTCCCGCGGAGAGCATGGTGATTGAGAGCTCTACGGACATGTCTGTTCTTACCGACTTTGGAATACTGTCCGCGAAGATGCACACAGTAAACTACACAAGCGGCGATGAAAGCAGATTGTACAGCGTTCAGGAGTATGTATTCAACGAGAGCAGCTGGGTGGATGTTGCTTATGAGAGGGTGATGACCAAGGTGTCTGACACAATAGTGGACAGCGAGACCGTGCAGATTGCTGGGATGGACTGCGAGCTTTTTACGACTTCATTAAGTGAAAACAGCACCATAATGTACAATATAATTTTGAAGAAGGACACCGCCATGTTAATATCTGGCGGCGAGCCTGAAAACCTTGCGAAGGTGACAGAATGGTTTGTAAAAACGCAGTGATGGTTGCAGTGGGCATAGTATGCACGATTATGCTGTCAAACGTAGCTTCAGCGTGTTATCTGGCGAGCCAGACTGTTTATACGGACAGTAGTTGTACTCAAGCGACCACAGCATATGACTGGGGAGCATTTGACTTTGATCAGTGCAGTATAGGAGTTGCTGCATGCGAATTCTGTACCATGTATGGATATTCACCATGGCCTTCGTGTGTTGAATCTGAAGCGAAGTGGTACCCTGCTGGGTCGAGCGGTCAGAATGGTTTCATTTGCAAAGTCAGATGGGATGTAGGTTTGGGGAGCTGCAACGGAGAGTTCGAGGGAAAATGGGATGTCAGTGGTCAAAAATGCGCGAATTGTGATCACGATGGAATAGCAATTGGGTATTTTGGATGCGAGGGCGCATATGGAAATTGGTATGACGAGAGCATTTCGATATGCGAGTCGGCTTGCGGTGCAGAACAAGCATGCGATGGTGTTTATCCTGGCAGTACAAGCAGCAAGTGTGGTCCCGATGGTCCAATATGCCTTGACACTTATGATAAAACATGCCATTGCGGATGTAGAAGTGTGAACGACTGTCCGGACTGCGCTCCGGGGCTAATAAAGAAATGCACTAGTCTCAAATGCGGATGTTCTTCAGAATGTTCAATAGATGCCGAGTGTGGTGCCAGTTATTGCTGTACAAAAGTAGCTGGAGCTAGTGAAGGCACATGTGTAGCTCAAGGTGAGATATACAACTCAAAATACCTTTGCAAGGCTTCCAGTCCCGCGCAGTGGCATGTATGTGACGAAAGCACTGACGGCGTGACATATGAGATAGAAAGTGTTTCGTACACTTGCTTGTCTGAAAACGGGGACTATATGTGGGTGAAAGAAGAGTCGCAGGATTTGCTTTCTGTAATTATCCAGTTCCTGAAGAATTTATTCTCTATATATCCCTGAATCTGGATACGCGTATCCGCTTTTTCCTATTTTTAATGTGTAAATGTTTTTATCTCTAGGGCATATTTTGGTTTGAAAGAAAGCGGCAGTATTATCTTTGTTTGTTTCCCCATATTCTATATCTTTTTCCAAACCATCCATAGATATTGCCAGAGGATGAAGACCATTACCAGGATAGTCTATGTATCCTGGAACTTTTTCCTTCAGTGCTTGAACAACATCATCCGGAACCCCTAGAAAACCAATGTCTCTCCCAATAGCATTAGGATAAATCCCACAGTTGTGTTCATAGTAAGACCCAATAGTAGGTATACCGAACGCTCTGAAAGCAATCGGACTATATAAACCTTTACCTTCACTTTCAACACCAAAATAAGTAACCCCATACCCCCTTATGAACTTTATCAAATCATAATCGCTCCAAATATCTCCAATATCAGAATCTACGTTTTCAGTGTTATTAACTTTCTCCCAAAGAATATCAATATGACCATTATTTCCTGCATTCACATCACCCAAAAGCGATCTAGCAGATTCTTCCAAACCATGTCCAGCTCTGTCTGAAATCCAAGAATAGTAAGACAGTCTATAGTCGCGATTATTTAAAACGCTCGTTGGCATATCGTGCGTCTTTCCGTCAGGATACTCGTTCGCTACTTCATTGTACAGCCTCTGCAGATTATCAACAGTGTATTTGGCAGCCTGGTACCCAGTATATTGCATCGGATCCCTAGGATTGCTCTTGAAATCGTCCAAATCAGCAACACGTTCAGGCATGCCGAAAAGAGACATGTAGCATATCTTCTTGTCATTAGGGTCAGCCAGCTGAGGCAGGGCTATCTTGTAACCGAGCCTGCTGTCATCAAACAAATGATCCCTCAGCTTGTTTATCACATCCCAGGCATCAGGACTGTCCGGATCAAGGCCGTACCTCTCGCAAAAGTCGTACCCGTTCTGCTGAGCAAGCATGTTCACAGCCAGGTACCAGTCCGGCCTGCTAAGAACGTCCTTGTCCCTGAACAGGTTCTCGTATATCATCCAACTGTCCCTGGCTATGTTGTTGCTCTGTATGGAATGAACATTGCCCTCAAAGTCTGT
>CAZKOT010000051.1:0-6151 GCA_964554475.1 uncultured Christensenella sp. | reverse complement strand
AATTAAAGTTCATTTGCAAATTAAGGACTTAAGAATTTCCGTTTTTCTTTGACGTTTAAATTTCATAAAATTTTTTTTGCTATTGTTAACTCCGATATTTTCGCAAATTTTTATGACGTAGGTAGAAGTAACCCTAATTTTTGCCAACTTGGGGCAAGGTCAAATTCAACTATTTCAAAAGAAAAAATTCCTCCGTCTAATTTTAGTATGAAATTATCTTCGGTTGTCAGCATTGACAACCCTTTTTTATCTTTAAATTCTTCACAAAGAATTCCGCTTTGTTTTTTGGTTTCGCCAGTTTTTGAAAAATTAATTTTTTTCACAGTTTCATTACTTTCTTTTTTGAATCTCTCAATAGTATAGTTGTAAAATTCATCAGGTTTTAAATCAATATTCCTTGTTTCTTTCCATAAATTTGTTTCGGGGTTTTTGATGTAATATTTTTTTTTGTATAATAAAAACTCTAGATTATTTTTATTAACAAAATAACTTTCTCCAATTTTAGCAAATTGAATTTCGGAATCATAATTAATAAATTTAATATAAACATCATGACCTTTTTCAAACCCTAGTTCTGTGCGAGCGGAATATTCTTTAGGTAAATCGCAAGAGGCTAGTGTTAGCCCCATAATAATATTTAGTAGAATAATTAAACTTTTTCTAAATAATTTTTTGTTCATATAAATTTTAGTTTGTTCAAAAAATAGTTTTTTAATTCTTTGCTTATGAGAAAACAACATAAAAAAGTTGGGGAAATTTAGTTAAATAAGAATTGAGTGAGTAAAAAATTCAAACACTTTTTAAATAAAAAATAATCAAATTAAATTTGATTATTAGGTTAGTAGATTACTACAATTTTCTTGAAAAAAAATTTTTAATGTTTTATACCACAATTTAAAAAATTTGTTTAATTACTAGCTAGAGTGGCTAATTCCTAGTATTAAAGAAATTAGTAAACCTAGTATAATAACACCAAGAAGACACCATATAAGTATTTTATGTTTTCTATCTGTTCCTCTTTTTTTCATCTCGTCTCCAATATAGTGTGAAATATTACCATTTGAAAGAAATAATAATTTTTTTTCTAGTAGATTTAATGTTATTTTAAATAAACTGATATTTATTATACCTTTATATATGCTTTTTATTGCAAAGATAAATACCAAAGTCCGTGTAAGTTACAGTAAGAAAAAACCTCAAGGGGAGTGTCATCAAAAAGTGCAAATGTAACAGTTGGTTTCATTCCCGGACTCAATGCTTTTCTTTGGCCACCGTTTTTAGTCTTAATGTAAATCCATTCAATAAAATGCTCACTAGTCATAGGATGTTCAACACTTCCAATTTTGACAGTTACTAAATTTTTTTCAATCTTAACAACAGGTTTGTGTTTTTCGTATGGACCATCCTCAGTATGAACTTCCATTTGTGTCATTTTTTGACCACAACAAACAACTGCTACTCCGCTGTCTTTGATTTTTCCAATTATATTTCCGCAGATTTCACATTTGTAAAACAATTTATTCATTTTTTTTCTCCAGTGTGTTGCTATTATAGAATATTATTTATAATAAAGTCAAATTGAATTAATCACACTTCAAAATCTTTAAGCTTCAGTAAAATGAAAATATTAGAAAAAGCTGCGAAAAAAGATTTTTTTGAAATTAATTTTATTGAGAAAAAACAAAAAAATATGCCGAGATTTTTTTCATTTTAAGACAACCCTAATTCTCAATTTTATTGACACAAAAGACTAATTGTTGTATATTAACTACACTTTGGGCAATTAACTCAGTTGGGAGAGTATCTCCTTGACGTGGAGAAAGTCAGAGGTTCGAGCCCTCTATTGCCCACCATTAAAGAATAAATCCTTTTAAAATTAAAATAAAAATTCAACATTTTTATAATCTTTATTTTTTTCTCCTACATTACATTTTTCTGCAAATTGAAAAAATATTTTTTTGCATTTTTGTTTTATTAAAATTATTTTATCATTCAATAAAAATTCTTTTTTTGATTTATTTTCAATCACTTTTTGAAAAATAGAAGTAATCTCTTTCATTAAATTTTCTTTAGATTTATTGAATAAAAAAGTTGGAATAGATGGCATGTTAAAATTTTCAATTTCATCAAAATGTTTAATAATATAATTTATAAGATCGTTTATTACTTTTTTAGTAAAAAAACAAGTCTCATTTTTTTTAAAAATATTTATTGATTCAAATCCTAAACTAATGTCTAAGTTTTGATTGATATTTGAAAAACTGAACCAATGAAGCATTCCTTTTTCATCATAAAAAATATAAGCATATGGCTCTTGTTCTGGAACTTCATAATTATTATTAACACCACTAAAGAGTGAAGAATTAGGGTCGCGGTCAAGACAATGCGAATCATTTGTTTCATAAAATAAATCATTTAGTCTTTTTAACTGAAAATAATTTTTTGGAATCATTCTCCACCTCTCTCTTTTTCTAGGTATTTATAATATATTTTTGACAAAAAGTCAACTTAACATAATTTTCGCAAGTGTTTATTAGGTTATGAATAATAATCATACGGTATTTTATTCTTTTTTCACCTTTTATTTTATGTCCACAATGCATCACCATAAATATATCATTTTTAAATACTCATTATATTTCTTCTTTTATAGTTTATTATTTTTTAAAAGTTGTATTAAACATGTCTTCATCAAATTCTGTGTTGATTTGTTTTTCATTGCTTGTCTTTTCAATTATTTTTGATTGATTAAAATGTTGCTCGACTCCAACAAACAAGTTTATGCCTGTTTCATTGTGTTTAATAATATATACAAATGGTTTATCAAGAATAAATTTTGTTGTTTTTTTGTAATTCGTTGAACCAAAAAACCCCGTAAAACCAGTAACGGTTGCAACTTCTGTCCCTTTTTCATCAACTTCAATGCAAGATTTTTGAATTATTTGATTGATTATTGCTCGACTATTTTTACACAATTTCGAAATATCAAAATCAATTCCCAAAGTATTATAAATGTCCGTAATGTCAATTGTTGTTTCAGTTTTAAATTTTGGAATTGCAATGTAAAGTTTATCATAATCTTTCCTTCGCGTTTTTTTAAAATCCCAAATTATTGCATTTTTTAATAGTGTTTGAATGTCGGCGCCTTTTAAAAATAAAATTGAAAAATCTTCATCTTTTCCATAATTTAGTGTTATTCCTTCAATGTTCCCGTCACGATAATACTTTCCTCCTTTGGGAGAAGTTGCAGACATAAATTCTGTTTGTGAAATAGTGCCATCACTATTATAAAACTTTAAAATATCATTATGTTTTTTATTAAATTCTTCTTGCCATTTTCCATTAAAATAGATTGCATTAAACAAAATTGCAATTGTTTCTTTTGGCAAATCATCAATTAATGAAGTGATTTTATTTGCAGTCTTATCAGCTACCCATTTGTTAATGCTTGATATACTTTTTATTAGATTTTTTTTAAAAATTTCAATGTCAAAATTATTTTCAAAAGCATTTGTTATATTATTTTGAATTTCAATATTCTCGTCTATCCAAAGTGAATTAGCTGACTTGCAAATAACATCTTTTGACTTACCAAAAATTAAAGATGATAGGTTTTTGTTGTTGTTATTTATTTTTTCTATATTAATAGTATTAAATAATGCTTTCAATTTATCAAAATCTTTAGTTAAATTCACAAGCATTGATAATATAACAAAACTTGAGTAGGGCGACATTATCAAATTTTTTTGTTTTTGATTCTCAAATTTTTTATAAACATCTAATACAAAATTATTATCAAAATATTTACATAATTGAATAATTTCAGAATAATCTTGCTTATCATTGTCAATGTCTTTTTTTTTCTTGAAAAATATCATTTTATTCTCCTTCAATTTTATGACTTAAACTTTTTACCCAAACTCTATGTTTTTTAGGTTCAACTTTAATAATTAATACTTTTTCGCCTGCCTTTAACATTTCATTACAAAATACATAAATTTTACGATTGTTTATTTCTGCTTTTGCCATACAATTTTTAACATCAGTTAAAAGAACCCCTACTTCTGTTCCAACTTTTTTAAAAATATTTGTATAGAAAATACTTAGTTTCATGTCCATTATACTCGTTGCAACTAAAAGAATAGTTCCTAATAATACAACCAACATTCCTATTTTATAATACATTGCATTTTTCTCCTTTTTATTTCTTTATAAGAAAAAAATTGTTTATAATTTTTTTTCGTTTTAATCAAAATATTTATAATCAAAGTATTTGACAATGGTAATAGAACCATTGTCTTTAAATACTTCATTAGCTAATTGTTTACTAAATTCGCCGTCTTCAAAGGTTATCAAATATTCTCTTCCAACATGTATTCCATTTTCCAAACTTGTAACATATGCAATTAATCCTATTGATGTCATTCTTGTCCAATGAAACTCATAGGATTCATCAGGTTCTAAATTAAGGACAAATTCTTCAGATTTATAATAATTATTTGCATTTTCAATATCACAAATATAATATATTCCACTATCATCAAACCCACTTTTACTATACTTGTCAGTTAAAACCATATTTTCAAAGACATAAGCCATTTCGCTATAAATTTTTTGAGCAATGCCATCTCTTAAAACATAAGTTGCTCCAAAAAAATAAATAAGGTATTCTGAATTTTCAGCAGTTATCCAAATTCTGTTGTTTCCAAAATATTCAACTGTCGAGTAGGTTTTTGAAATTTCATCCCAACTTGAGCGTAAAACCCTATAATAAGTTTTATTAATTTCATTATAGCAAATATCATAATCTTTATTTCCAATTCCATAGATATTATTATAATCAAAAACAAGAACATCATCTGCAATCCAATCCACGTCATTAAAATGATAGTCCTCAAAAACAGCATTTCCAAATGCATCCAAATGCAATCTTCCTTGATCATAATAATTATCTTTATAATGTAAAATTTTATTTAAAACTAAGTTTCCATTTTCATCAATATATATGGTATAGAGATATTTCGAATATTCTTGTTCTATATAATTATTATTACTTACAATATAAATATCAAAAAATGAATTCCCAACGCCGTTTAAATAAACATTTATATCAATATAAGCCTCATTAGAAATTTGAATATTCTTTGTAATTGTTTCAGTAATTGAGTATATTTTTCCAGTAAAATTATCTAATAGAAAAGTTTGAGCGTGTTTATTATTTTGAAAAAAAACTTGTTCCGTCATTCCAAAATTTCTTCCACTATTAACAAATTCTTCTTTGACATGTTCGTTACTTGTATATTGAAAAATAGTAAATCCGTTATTCATAATATTAAAACGAGTAATACTTCCATCAATATCGGTTTGTTGCTCAATTTTTTTGTCAGTTTGAATTTTTTTGAAAACAATTCTTTGAGATTGTAGCATTTCATTTATTCCAATCAATATTGATGGAAGCCACGTTGACTGTTCTTCTTCATTTTCAAATGTAATGGCATTATTTGAAAATGTTTGTGTGCACTTTTGAACTGTATTCCCATTATTTTCTATATTAGCAAGTCCAAAACCAACAAGCCCTTCCATTTCAATTTCAGTATCTTTTAAAACATTTAAAACATTATTTGAAAAATTATTTCCATCATCATCTTGTTTTTTTAATATAAAAAAAAGACTTGTTCCAATTGTTGCAAGAAAAATTATAACAATTAAAAGCCACCATATAATATTATTTTTTATTTTAACCATACAATTCTCCTAAATTTATTTTATCTTAATCATTGTTCCGTTATCTGTGACCTTCTTTCAATCTAATTTTTGTAAATTTCCCGTATCAATATGTCAATCCTCAATTAATTTTAGATATCTTTCTTTAATTTTTTTTATATATTCTTCTTTTTCTTTATCATTCAAAGATTTAATTATTGCTCGTTCGTCATATAATCTAATTGCCACTTGTTTTTCAATATCTTTTTCAAGTTCTTCTTTTGTAGGTTTTTTAGGATAGGTTTCTTTTATCTTTTTAATTAAATCTTGTTTTTCTTTATCATATTTCTGATTAATTAATTGTTCATTGTGATATTTTTCAAGTGCTTTTTCTGTGATTTTTGGTGGTTTAAAATTCCTTGATTTTAAATATTGATAGAATTCATCA
>CAZKOT010000050.1:0-6885 GCA_964554475.1 uncultured Christensenella sp. | reverse complement strand
TAAAATCCAACCTTAAAAAATTTTCGCTCCGTTTTTTATGAAATATATTATTTTATATAAAAAATAGAAATAAGAGAAATATTTTTTAAAAATGAGAGACAATAAAATTTTTTAACGCGGACACGAATGCTTTGCATTCTAGCCGCTAAAATTTTCTTTTCTCTCTTTGCCCTCACATTAAGTAATTTTTTTTATTTTTTTAAAATTTATCATAATTTTATAATTCATTTTTCGGCAAAACTTGACAAAACATTTGTTTTAATTTATTATTTTAATATTGAGAGGATGCTTATGAGTTATTTTGATGGTATTAATTTATTAAAAAACTTAACAGAAAAGCAAAAAGATAATTTTTCAGTTTTAGTTAAAATTGCAAAAAATTACGATTTAGGAATTGAGGTTATTTCTTCGTTTTGTTCGCCACGATTGTGTAAAATATTTGCAATTGCTTTAAAGGTTGCGCCTTGTTTTGATTTAAATATTAACGGAGACAATAATTATAAACGCTTGATTTTTTTAGAATGTATTCAAAACGTTGATGAGAAAATAAAAAAAGAAAAAACACAATTAAAAACAGAGGAGCAAATTTTAGAATCTTATGTTTTTAATCAAGATAGTTGGTTACAAAAATTAATTGTACAAGGTGATATTTTTTGCGATGCTAAAACATCAAAAGAACTTTTAGAATTAGCAGATAAAATTAATCAAAAAATTTCAAAAGCAAAAAAGCTTGCGAAATGTTTTGAAAACAAATTTGAAACACAAGAAGCAATTTACAATGAAAAACGATTCGAGGGAAATTCCTCTTATTTTTAATTTTTAGAGTTCTTATTTGTCGGATTTTAACATAAATTTAAATTGTGAAAAAGGAAAAAATTTTTTACGTTCGACCTGATTTTGCAAATGGGCAAAATAATTTTTTTAATTATGGTTTACAATGTACTGAAAGTAGTTTACAAAATAAAAATGAAGTTTTACCTGATATAATTTTTCAGCAAGATTTAGAGGTTAATCAGCAAGATAATAATCAGCAAGATAATTATTGTCAAGATGTTAATCAACAAGATAATTTTTATTTTGAAAAATTCGAAAATTTTAATATTAATGAAAAAACAAAAGAAGAAAATCAAACTAATATTATTAAAATAAACAATTTCATTTACAATAAAAATATAAATTTAAAATTTGAAAATGAAGAAAAAAGTTATAAATATTTTGAGTTTACTAAAAATCAAAATATAAAAACTCAAATTTTAATTTCATATGCAAAAAATATTTCGCAAATTAAACTTAAACATAGATTAAATTTAAAAAAATTTTCGATTAATTTTATTATTATAATTTTTGTGTTTTCCAGCATTTATTTGATTTTTCAATTTGTTATCAAAATTATTTTTAGAAGTATAATATGAAAAAAATTCATCCTGCGTTTTTCGTGTTCGCTGTCATTTTACTTATTTTCGGTTACGGATTAATTTTTCTTGTTTATTTAATTGCTGTAATTTTTCATGAATTTGGGCATGCAATTGTTGCAAGCAAACTTGGTTATAAACTTAAAAATTTTTATTTAATGCCATATGGTGCTTGCCTTTCTTATGAAGATTTTGGATTTTTAGAAAGTGATGAAATTTTAATTGCAATTGCTGGGCCGTTAATAAATGTAATTTTAGGAGTTATTGGAATTTCACTTTGGTGGATTTTTCCATCTTCATATCTTTACACACAAAATTTTGTCACAATAAATTTTGTTTTGGCAATTTTTAATTTTCTTCCCGCTTTTCCTCTTGACGGAGGAAGAGTCTTGCTTGCGACAATGTCAAAAAACATGCCTAGAAATAAAGCTATTAAAATTACTCTGTGTTTTAATTATGTTTTTTGTATAATGTTTTTAATATTATTTTTTGTTTCAATTTTTACATTAATAAATTTTAATTTTTTAATTGTTGCACTTTTTCTTTTTATTAGTGTTTTTGGTGGAAAATTTCATGGAAAATACGAACATGTTTATTCTTTTGACAAAATGAAATTTTTAGAGAAAGTAATACCGTCAAAAATTTTCGCTCTTTCTTCAAGCACTCCTCTTTACAAAATTCACAGAAAAATTTCCAGAACAAAATACAGTGTTTTTTTAATTGTTTCAACTTCAGGAAAAGTCAAAATGATTAGTGAAAATGCAATAAAAAAACTTCTTGAAAAAAATGATTTAAATTTGACTTTTGACCAAATAATTTTTGAATAAATTATTTTCATTAAAGCAATTTTTTAATTGTGTTTATTTTTTAAGTTTCTTTTTTTTAATTAATTATGACTAAACACATTTTGCTCGTTAACCCATAATTTTTTTTAAATTTACTTTTTTTAATTTAATTAAGTATTAATTTGGAAGAAATTTAATTAATATGTTAAAATAATAATGCTTAATTTATTTCAAAAGGAATGCTAATCAAATGAAGAATTATTATACTATTGCAATCGACGGACCGTCGGGAAGTGGAAAATCTACAATAACACGAATGTTAAGTGAAAAACTAGGAATTTTGGCATTTAACACAGGAAGCATGTATCGAACAATTGCACTTTACTTTATTGAAAAAGGATTGGATTTTAATAACATAGATTTGGTAATAGATCATCTTAAAAATATTAAAATCGAAGTAAAAGTTGAAAATGGTAAACAAATTGATATTTTAAACGGACGAGTTGTTACCCCTTTTCTTAGAACAAATGAAATTTCAAAAGCTTCTTCAATTGTTTCTCAAATTGGTGCTGTGCGTGAAATGGCTGTTAAAATTCAACGTGATTTTGCATTAAAAAATAGTGTGATTATGGAAGGACGTGATATTGGCACCGTTGTTATTCCTAATTCAAAGTATAAATTTTTTATAACCGCAAATCCAGAGGAACGTGCAAAAAGACGAGCAAATGAAAATGTTGAACGTGGTCTTGAATCAGATTACACAAAAATTTTAAGAGAAGTTCAAGAAAGAGATTTACGAGATATTTCAAGAGAGCATTCACCGCTTAAGCAAGCGGAGGATGCTATTTTTATTGATACAACAAATTTAAGTATTGAAGAGGTCGTGGAAAAAATTTTGAAATTTGTTAAAGAAATATATGTTTTTTAAAACACAAACTGTAGATTTTTTATCATTTTTATAAAAGATTTCGCAATACAAAGTTAACCAAATAATTACAAGAAAAAATTTGCTTGAAAATTTTTTTAATTTATGCTATAGTAAGCTGTCAAGTAAAAAAACTTTACAGGGGATTTCAAAGATTTAGCATGATTGAAGAAAAAATTAGAGTTTGTGATTTGTTTGATTGTTATCACTCTTTCATTAGCGAAAAAGCAAAAAGTATAATGAAGCAATATTATTTTTCAGATATGTCTTTTACAGAAATTGCCGAAAATGAAAATGTTTCAAAACAAGCGGTTTCTGATTTAATTACAAGAACTCTAACAAAATTTGAAAAATTGGAAAGTGAAATTCATTTACTTGAAATAAAAAAAACAATTGTTCAATTGAAATTTAACAAGGAAAATTCTTTAATTTTGCAAAAACTTCGTAAATTAATTATTAATGACTAATTCATCTTAACTCTCTATTTAAAAGGAAGTAAACATGTCTCTTTTTTCATCTCTTTCCGAACGGTTAAATCATATTTTTTCAAAACTGACTAACCGTGGAAAATTAACCGAACTTGAAATTAAAGAAACAATGAGAGAAATTCGCATTGCACTTTTAGAAGCAGATGTGAATTATTTGGTTGTTAAAGATTTTATTACTGCAACAAGTGAAAAATGTTTAGGGGATATTGTTTTAAAAAGTTTAACTCCGTCACAACAAATTATAAAAATTGTAAATGATGAACTGGTTGAATTAATGAGTAGTCCAAATCAAAAACTACAAACATCTTCAAAACCTCCAACAGTAATTATGCTTTGTGGTTTGCAAGGTGCGGGAAAAACAACAATGTGTGCAAAACTTGCATTTCATTTAAAAAAATCGGGCAAAAAACCACTTTTGGTTGGTTGTGATATTTATCGTCCCGCTGCTATTACTCAACTTCAAGTAACAGCAAAACAGGCAAATTGTGAAGTTTTTGAAAGAGGTATGCAAAATCCTGTAAAGACTGCAAAACAATCAATTGAACATGCAATTAAACAAGGCTTTGACACAGTTATAATTGACACTGCAGGTAGACTTCAAATTAATGACGAGTTAATGGAAGAATTAAAAAAAATAAAAAAAGAAACTATACCAACCGAAATTTTATTAGTTGTTGATGCTATGACCGGACAAGAAGCGGCAAATGTTGCCAAAGTATTCAACGAAAAACTTGACGTAACGGGTGTTATTATCACAAAACTTGATGGCGACACACGAGGTGGAGCAGCACTTTCAATTAAAGCAATAACTGGAAAACCTATTAAATTTTGCGGAATTGGTGAAAAGATAGGTGATATTGAACCTTTTTATCCTGATAGAATTGTAAGTAGAATTTTGGGCATGGGAGATGTTTTAACACTTATTGAAAAAACCCAAGCAAATGTTTCTGAAGAAGAAATGAAAAGAATTGAGGAAAATTTTAGAAAAAATTCTTTTACTTTCGAAGACTATTTAGTTCAAATGGAACAAATTAAAAAAATGGGTAATATTAAGGATTTAATTTCAATGATTCCCGGATTAGGGGCAAAAATGCGAAATATTGAAATTGATGAACGACAACTTAATAAAAACAAGGCAATAATTCAAAGCATGACAAAAAAAGAAAGAATATATCCTGAACTTTTAAAGGCTAGTCAAAAAAAGAGAATTGCAAAGGGTAGTGGGACAACAATTCAGGATATTAATCAACTTCTTAAACAATTTGAACAAGCAAAAGAAATGATGAAACAAATGAAAGGAAAAAAAGGTATTAAAGGATTGTTTTAAGTCAATTAAAGAAATGATTACCAATTAAAAAGGTATTGACGAAAATAAAATTTCGAATTCATATACAAATAATAAAAAGGAGAAAATTAAAAATGGCAGTAAAAATTAGATTAGCAAGATTTGGAGATAAAAAAACACCGTTTTACAGATTAGTGGTTGCCGATTCTCATTCTCCAAGAGATGGCAGATTTATTCAGCAAATTGGAACTTATAATCCAATGACAGAACCTGCAGAAATTAAAGTTGACAAAGAAAAGGTTGAAAAATGGCTTAAAAATGGTGCTCAACCGACTGAAACAGCAAGGGTTTTACTCATTAAAAGTGGAATTATTAAAAAAAGCGTGCCAAAAAAAGTTGTTAAAAAAAGCGTTCCAAAAAAATCAGCTAAAAAAGAATAGTAAAGTTTTATTGATGCCACAATTTTTGGTTTGAATTAAATGTGCAAAAAAAATAAAAATTTTTTATATTTTAATTTCATGCAATATATCAAACCAAAAAAAATTAGTTGTGTAAAGCGGAGGATTTAATGAAGGAATTAGTGGAATATATTGTTAAAGCGATTGTAGATGAAAAAGATAAAGTTGAAATAATTGAAAAAAAAGATGGAACATTAACAATTTTAACAGTTAAAGTTGCTGATGGAGAAATCGGTAAAGTCATTGGCAAAAACGGACGTATTGCGACCAGTATTAGAAACATTGTTAAAAGTTTGTCAATGAAAGAAGGAAATAGATATATTGTAAAAATAGGAGAGGATAACAAAGAGTAACAATAAAGCTTTGTTAATTGAATAAAAATTAAAAATTTGTTGTTTGAAGTATTAATTAATTAACGTAAAGTTTTACTGTAATTAAAGGTAAGCAATGATTAAAAATATTCTATTTTTTAAAGACATGCTTTTTGTATTTTTTGGAGCAAAATGAAAGACAAGTTGATAATTGGTAAAATTATAAAACCACAGGGAATTAAAGGTGAGGTTAAGTTAAAAATCTTAACTGATAATCCGCAAATTTTTTTGTCATTAAAAGATGTTTTTATTGATGATAAACCTAAAAAAGTTTTGTCATGCTCCGTTCGTTTCGGTTTTGCCTATTTAATGCTTGAGGGAATTACGTCACGAAATGATGCTGAAAAATTACGAGATAAAGAAGTAAGCATTTTAAAAAGTGATTTTGTTTTAGAAGAAAATACTTTTTTAATTGAAGATATTTTAAATTGCGAAGTGTTTGATGAGAAAAACAATTATATTGGTAAACTTGTTAATATTGAAAAATATGGGGCTGCTGATGTTTGGACTATTTATGCTGATGGCAGAAATTATCAAATACCCTATATTAATAAAATAGTTAAAAATGTTTTAATTAATGAAAAAAAAATTATTTTCAACAGGAAAAATTTTAATGAAGCAAAAATATGCGAATAAATTAATTTATTCTTTAGATTTAGTGAGGAAAAATGAAAATAGATGTATTAACCCTTTTTCCACAAATGTTTTCGCCTTTAAATGAAAGCATTTTGAAAAAAGCACAAGAAAAAAAAATTGTTGAAATAAATCTTGTAAACATTAGAGATTTTTCCAAAGATCCTCACAAGAAATGTGATGATTATTCTTATGGTGGAGGAAGCGGAATGCTTATGACTCCAGAGCCTATTTATAATGCAATAATGTCAGTAAAGACAAAGAAATCAAGAATAATTTATTTAAGTCCGAAAGGTGAAAAATTTTCTGCACAAAAAGCAAAGGAATTGAGTAAGGAAAAACATTTGATTTTTATTTGTGGACATTATGAAGGAATTGACCAAAGAATTATTGATTTGTTTGATGTAGAAGAAATAAGTATTGGTGATTACGTTTTAACAGGTGGAGAACTTCCCGCAATGGTTGTAATTGACTCTTTATGTCGCTTTGTAAAGGGAGTTTTGGGCAATGAGATGTCACCTGAAGAAG
>CAZKOT010000049.1:5144-7224 GCA_964554475.1 uncultured Christensenella sp. | reverse complement strand
CATGACCGCGGCCACTATGTGTATGAGCGAGGCCGGCGTATTTATCGACCCTATGGCTACAGGGAACGAGTGTATGCCCCGCCGGCGGTGATTTTTACGCCGCCGCAACCGCCGGGCATCAGGATCTTTTTCCCACCCATCTTTATTCATCCCTGGGGGGATTAAAGGGACGGCTTCACGCCGAATGCAAAATGATGGGCGACAATAAGATAAGGTGTGACCAATGAAAAAAATGAAATGGATGATTGGGTTGCTGGCAGGCATGTTTCTTATCGCAGCGGCAATCGTTCCTGCGATTTCGGCGGCAGACGAGCCGGGCATGGTGGTAGGACGCATATATCAAGTCGAAGGATCTCTGTTCCGTTATATTCCCGAAGAGAACGACTGGGTGGCAGTGGTCCGGGACGCCCCCTTCGGCGCAGAGGATACACTCTTATCGGGAAGCGAGGGGATGGCGGAGCTGATCGTCCCCAACGGGACCTGTATCAGGATCGGGAACAGCACGCAGGTCCAATTCATCGCCCTCGATGCGGACGTAACGGAAATGGACATTGCTTCGGGGATGGCCCGGTTCTACAACAAAAGCGCCGACACGGTCATCCAGGTTACGAGTCCATTCGGGTACGTTCTGGCGGATCCCGGCACGGTCTTCGACTTTTACGTTGGCGAAAACTCGGTGGAAGCGGTCGCTATCAAGGGGAGAGTGGATTTCGTCCACACGGGAACGGATGCCCGGTACGAAGTTTCGGCCGGTTCCCCGTCGATCCTTGCCGACCAGCAGCAGGTGTCGTCGGGCGAGGGAACCGTCGATCCTGACTGGAACCGGTGGAACATGGTCCGCGAAAACTTTTGGGCGGCGAAGGCCAGGGTGCGGGGACGGTCGGTCGAATACCTTCCGCCGAGTCTCCGGGACGAGGCTTATGTACTTGAAGAAAATGGAAGTTGGGAAGATGTTTCCTACGATGGCGAGCGGCGCAGGTTTTGGCGGCCTCGTGTCGCCGTGGGCTGGTCGCCTTTCACCGTCGGTCGCTGGACCGACTGGTATGGGGATCAGACCTGGATTCCATCGGAACCATTCGGCTATGTCACCCACCATTACGGAAACTGGATTTATGCAGGGAAGTACTGGTACTGGGCCCCTCCTGTGGTCAGTGTACGCGTCGGGCTCCCTCTCCTCAACATCGGATTCTTCTGGTATCCTGGAAGGGTTTCCTGGATTCACACGGGAAGCCATGTGGGGTGGGTGCCCCTGGCGCCGCGCGAGACGTACTACAGCCACCGTCACTGGGGAGGTCCTCATGCGATGGTCGTCACCAATGTAAACATCGCGCAGATCAACATCAACGTCCGTGATTATACTTATGCAAACCATGCCGTCGTGGTCAACCAGAACAATTTCTACCGGGTGAACAATTACAGGGATGTCCGGGTGACCAACATCAGCCGCACCACCATCATCAACAACTACCAGGCGGTGCCGGTCGTCAACAATACGGTGATCAACCATTACACGACGAACAAACAACGGCACAACTACACCAATGTTACAGTGAAAGAAAAGCCGCACAATGCCGTGATCAACCGTATTCAACAGAATCAGAAAATCATCCATGAGGCCAAAAAAGAAAAGGCTTCCATCGTTCAGGAACGGGTGAAGGGTATCAAGGAAGGAAAGGTCAACCGCGAGGCCCGGATCGAGCAACCCAAGGCCGCGAACTATATTGTACCGGTCAACGAGGTCAATCGACCGAAATCGGAAATAAAGCTTCAAGAAAGAGAGATCAAATCCAGAGGAAAGTCGGGACAGCAAGAGAAGCCTGCTGTACGCCCTTCTGAGCGCGTGACGCCGCCAAAGCCAAGCCGGCAGGAGAAACCCGTGCAACCCGCACGAACTGAGCGGGTGAGTCCTGTGAAACCTTCTCAACCTAAAAAATCGCCTCCGGAAAGTGTGATGCCCGCAACACCCGCTCAACCCGATCAGGGGAAATCGGAGCGGCGCGTAGCGCCGGCAAAACCGAGCAGGCAGGAGAAACCCGATCAACCTGTACAACCACCGGAACGGGTGAGTCCTGCAAAACCT
>CAZKOT010000049.1:0-5044 GCA_964554475.1 uncultured Christensenella sp. | reverse complement strand
TCCATCCTCCCCGCTTCGATAAGTCGGAGGCGACTTGGATCCGGCGATCAACTTGCGTTACTCGATGAGGGAATCATGGCCGGAAGAGTGACGCGTGTCCAGGGGAGAGATTTTCAATTAAGACTGGATTCTATCCGCAGAGAATTTTTACAACGGATCAAAGAACGCCCCTTTGCCCCGGAGGAAAGAACAGAAATTTCGAGCCGCCTCGATTCGCTGGAAAGGGATATCAACAGAGTTTGGTGAAAGAGTTCGCTTTATAAGCACAACCCGTGAATTTAAAAATCTCAACCGATGCAGGGATTGGAAAGGAGACCGGAGGGCATGCAAATTGTGATGTCGCCACAGCCAGTGATTGCGCTCATTGCGGGGATATTGATTCTGATCGTCCCGAGACTGTTGAGTTATATCGTTGCCATCTATCTTATTGCATTTGGCATCCTTGGATTGGTCCGCTGATTGTCCTGTGATCTTCGATTGCTGGAAATGTCACAAGCCGATCGACAACTATCGCGGAGGCTCGCCAGAAAGCAAAAGCGATTCTTGCCCATGGGGAAAATGAGATTCAAGCGGTTCAAAGAGAGTCTCAAGAACTTTGGTCTTCTCTGGCGGGCTTTCAGAAAATTCATTGACGACAATGGTTTTTTCTTGTCTTCGGGGATTACCTTTAACATCCTCATCAACTTGATTCCTTTCATCATGCTGCTATTGGCATCGGTGGGCGCATATCTCTACAACGACCAAGATGTACTCGATCATATCCGTGCCTATTTCAGGAATGTGGCGCCGGTATTGGATCCACAGATCGTGAAAAACCTGATGGACGTTATCCAGAATCGTCAGATTGTAGGAATTTTGGGATTCTCCGCTTTGCTCTGGTTCTCCACATGTGTCTTCGGCTCCCTTCGGATCGCTCTCAATATCGTGTTCCAGGCTGAGAAGAGCAGGGGAATGTTGTATGGAATGGGCATTGATCTGTTGATGATTTTTCTGGTGGGTATCCTCCTCTTTGTGAGCATGATCCTTAGTTCCGTCATCACCTTCATACAGGGATATCAGGGGATAATACCGGTGCTTATCGCGCCGACGATTCAATGGATTCTGAAATATCTGGTCCCTTTTATCCTCACCGTCAGCATGTTTTATTTGATTTATAAAATCATCCCCAACAAATCGGTCCACTATAAATCCGCCCTTCAGGCGTCCCTCTTTACCGGTTTGCTCTGGGAACTGGCCAAACATCTTTTCGGCTGGTATGTCATCCATCTCGCCGAGTACTCCAGCATTTACGGTTCATTAAGCACCGTGGTCATCTTCGTTTTGTGGGTATATTATTCTTCGACAATTCTCGTATTGGGTGGGGAGTTTGCCTATTTCTTGGAAGAAAATCGACAAAGCTCAGCAGCTGGACAATGGCGCCCCGGGCTGGGGAAGTCAGATTTTTGAGAAAGATCATCCCTCAATATGTTGAGGTCCCGCCAAATATGGAGGCCGTTCGAATCATTTGATTCTTTTCTGCTGCTCTCGCCTGTTCATATAATCCTCTGTTATTAAAGGACGAATCGAAACTTCCGATTTATCTTCGCTATTGGCAGGCTATTTGCTCTTACCCTATCATGATCCTCGCAATCACACGAAGGCATTAAACCGGTGGCATAACCACCTTCGGAATAAATGTAATGGCGAACCAGCAGAGAAGGCCGCAGGCAGAAGGAAATCAAAAATGATTCGGATTTGTTGTTACAAAGGTTGCGGGGTTGTTTATGGAGAAAAAGAGCCCCTCTCTGAAAAAAAGATAACGCATGGGTTGTGCCCAAAACATCTTGAAATTTCGTTAAAAGAGATAAAGTTCGAAATGAAAAAGAGGAAAAAAGGAGAATGGTATGGGAATCATCCTGATTATCATTTTGGTTCTTCTGCTCATCGGCGTCCTGCCTACCTGGCCCCACAGTAAGTCCTGGGGACTTTATCCCAGCGGCGGAATCGGATTAATCCTTCTGATTTTGTTGATCCTGTTGCTGCTGGGACGAATTTGAGGCGCCTTGCCAGGGCGCTGAAATGGATAAAGTTTTCGAAGCATCTGGCAGAAAGGAGGATCACATGTTGTGGACGATAGCCGTAATACTCTTGATTCTATGGATGCTTGGGCTCGTCACCGGTTTTACGACGGGCTCGGTTATCCATATTATCTTCGCGGCCGCGATTGCCCTGCTGGTGGTCAGCCTCAGTCAGGAGGTGATGATCAACCAGAAATTGAGACATGTATTGCGCGGCCCAAAACGAGATGGCAAAGGGAGGCACGAACGGTTGGCAGGCCAACCGATACCGCCCAGGATTATGCCCTAAGGGTGCTCAGGCGGCCTGGTAAGATATTGCAAAAGCTTGCCATACTGCGAGGAGAAAATATGTCACAAAAACCCATTTCAACACAAACGTAGGGAAAGGAGTAACCGATATGAAAAAAAGAAATATCGTTGTTCATTTTTTAGTGGTTCTTATGCTGATCGCCACTTTTGTCGGCTGCGCAGCGACGCGCACCCAGGAAAGTACTGGCGGGTACATTGACGATTCGGTCATCACGACCAAGGTGAAATCCCTGCTGGCCAAAGATGATTTTCTAAAGTCATTTCAGATCAGTGTCGAAACTTTCAAGGGCACGGTCCAGTTGAGCGGTTTCGTTAATTCTCAAAGGGCCATCGATAAAGCGGCTGAAATCACAAGGAGCGTCGAAGGGGTAAAATCTTTAAAGAATAATCTGATCGTGAAATAGGCAAAGGAGTTATACCATGAAATCCGGAACACAGGACCAGATGGAGGGCACGTTTCACAAAATAAAAGGCAAGGTCAAGGAGATTGCCGGCGATTTAAACGATGATCCGAAGTTGGAGGCTGAGGGCACCGGGGAAAAGATAGACGGCGAGGTTCAGGGAAAAATCGGTCAGATCAAGAAGGTCTTGGGGAAATAGTGGGAAAGACCTATCCGGCACGGGTGTGCCCTCAGGCGCCCGTCTGAGGTTGCATGATCTACCACAACCAAGGCGCCGATTGAAATCATCGGGCAACAGGTGCGCGAGGACAGGGGGTCCGGAAAGGTGTTTCGTATCGTTCCGGACCCCTATGCGTGAAAGCAAATAGTCCCGTTAAAGCTACGCGGCGTATCAAAACCGGTCGATCGCAACATGACAGAGGTGACGGGCATTGATTGGCAAAGCCGGAAGCCTATTTTCTAACCTTTCATCAGCTTTACACATTCTGCGGGAGACATATCGTGTTTGGTCATATCGTAAAGGGGATTACATCTTTGATGGTTAGTTTCTTGCTCGTCAGTTGCGCTTCTCAGAAATTCATAACCCCATATCATGCCGTAGGCATCAATCCACCATTGAATATAGACCGGCCTGCCCGGACAGTCGGAAATCTCATGACTGAAAAACCGGCAGCGGGTCCCCCATCTCAACCCACCGACGTTGAAAACGAGCTCAAGCCCGTAAAAGAGGCCGGCGCGGCAATAGAGCAAACACCCGCTTTGAAAACGGCAGCGGAACCTATGCCCGAAAAGGTTTCCATGACCATGAACGTCCACTTTGACACCGGCAAAGCAAATATTAAACCAAGGGATCACGATGGTCTGAAGAGAATTGCCGACTTTATGGATAAATATCCCTCAACATCGGCGCTCATCGAGGGACATACAGACAATGTCGGCAAAGTGGCGGACAATGTTAAACTATCCTATCGACGTGCCGCCAATGTAAAAACATATCTTGTTGAAAAGTTTGGTGTTGAAAGTTCACGCATTCGGGCGATTGGCTATGACTACCAAAAACCCATCGCAAGCAATAAAACGGCGGAAGGAAGGCAAAAGAATCGTAGGAGCGAAACCAAAATTGAAACGAATGTGTCCCCGAATAGGTTATACTCTTTTTTTGAAGATTCCGATCTTCCTAAAGGCGGGTTTTCTATAGTCAACCAGGAATCCATTGATGAAAAGATAAAATCTTTTAAGGAAGAACGTGGAACCGCGGCCTATGCCTCAAAAATTGTTAAAGAGCCTAAGCTGCAACTTTATAAAATGTGGGGCGGGATCTTCTCTCATTGTGCCATTCGTATCGAAACAGCTCCAAATTCATTTTATCAGATTGAGCTTCAATCTTTGCCTGATTTACAGAAAGCAGGGATGAAAGATTATCATCAAATCGGGGCGGCAATTCGTCTGTGGGGCATGATCCAAGATCAAATGGATATTGTCGAATTTACAGATAAAAATGAACGAAAAAAATTGGATGATCAAGAACCCCCTTATGCAACAATGCCAATTTGTACTGGAAAGAAAGCCGCCGGCAAATCAACCCAATGGTATCAGGAATGCCTGAGTCGCTATGCCGGAAGTTATAATCCTGAAAATGCGCTACGGGGCGGGAAACGGACAAAAGTATTCGAATATGAACCGATAACCCACAATTGCTGTAACTTTACAGAAGAGGCGCTGAAAGCTTGCGGGTTGGCACATTGTTTTGATTTAGGAAAAAGCACCGGTCTTGATCACAAAACCGGCCCATTGGAAGAATAAAGGCCGCGCGGACCTGATGATAAGCCCTACTCCGAAAGACGGCAGGGATCATCTGGGAATAAGATGCCGATGCCGACATTCAGACATGTTCCTGATCCGGCACTGCAAATCTTTCCGATCTCCCTGATCCCAATATCCTTTTTTATCAGTGCCCTCATTGCCCAGGTCTGTTGCCCTTCGGTGTTCGGCGCCCGGCTTCAAAATCCGCCGCCCAGCCGGTCATAAGCTGAAACTCTTTTTCCCGAAATAACCTCAAGCAGGCATCCACCGCATCTGCATCAAAAAGAAGCCCCTTGTTGTTTTCAATCTCTTCAAGTGCCGCAGGTAATCCCAAGGTGGGACGGTAGGGTCGATGTGAGGCCATGGCTTCCACCACATCCGCGACTGCAAGGATGCGGGCCTCCATCAGAATCTCATCTCCTTTCAGTTTTCGTGGATAGCCGGAGCCATCCATCCGTTCATGGTGCTGGTAGA
>CAZKOT010000048.1:0-7507 GCA_964554475.1 uncultured Christensenella sp. | reverse complement strand
AGCCGGTTGCTCTAACCAACTGAGCTAAAGGCCCCAAAGCAACTTTTTAAATTTATTTGCAATAAATCTCATAATTTTAAAAAATTAATAATTTTAATATTAAATTTTCAATGTTCTTTTTTTGCCTTTGGCAAAATTTGGTCGGGGTGAGAAGACTTGAACTCCCGGCCCCATGGTCCCAAACCATGTGCGCTACCAACTGCGCTACACCCCGATCAAAGACTGAATTATACTACATTATTTTAATGTGTGTGTCAAGTCTTTTTGAATAAAAATTAAGTTTGAAAAAATTATATTAACAAAAGCTAAAAAATTAATATATATATATTTTAAAGATAATTTTTTTAAACAATTTCAAGTTTATTATTACATATTTTAAGATTGCGTTTCAATGAAAATAACTATTTTGCAAATTTAAATTTTACCAAATGTAATATTTCAAGTTTTAAATTATTTATTTTGTCAATAATTAATTAAAAGTCTAAATGAATTAAAATGAAAAAAAGTTTTTTTTCGTCAAAGAAGAACATTTTATGAGTTGATAATTTTGCTAAAATAAGCATGAAGGAGGAAAAAATGCAAATAAAAAGTAGAATATATAATTCAACACTTTATGTAGTTTTGTGCGGAGAACTTGATGAAAATACTGCATATTATACCCGCCGAACACTTGACGAAACGCTTAGTAAAAATGATTTCAAACAAGTTATTATTGATTTGTCGGAACTTTCTTTTATGGATAGTACGGGGATTGGTGTTTTAATTGGACGATATAAAAAAATGAAAGATAAAGGGATTTCGATTTTTATTTGCAATCCTTCTTCTCATGCTGAACGTATTTTTAAAATGACAGGGCTTTATGAAATAATGCCCAAAATAAGTTAAAGGAGAAAAAAATGATTCTAAATGAAATGGAAATAACATTCAGAGCGATAAGCATTAATGAAAGTTTTGCTCGTGCTTGTGTTGCTGCTTTTTGTACGCAATCTAATCCAACAATTGATGAATTAACTGACATAAAAACTGCTGTAAGCGAAGCAGTTACAAATTGTGTTGTTCATGCTTACCCAAATAAAAATGGAAATATAACTATTTTTGTTGCGTTAAAAAGCGATAATTCTGTTTTAATTTCAATAAAAGATAATGGAATTGGAATTGAAAATTTTGAAAAAGCAATGCAACCTTATTTTACAACTCGTCCCGAAGATGAACGAAGTGGTATGGGTTTCACTGTTATGCAAAGTTTTATGGACAACATTCATCTTTCAAACAATGAGGGTGGCGGACTTGTTGTTACAATGGAAAAGAAATTTTCAAAAACAAAAAATGTTGCAATGGGGGAATAATGCTTGAGCATGAAGAGACAATCAAACTTGTTTTGGAGGCTCAAAAGGGGAGTGAAGAAGCAAAACGAATTTTAATTGAAAACAATTCACCCCTTGTTAAGTGTTTAATTAAACGTTTTCGTAGAAAAGGTTTGGAATATGATGACCTCTATCAACTTGGTTGCATGGGTTTTTTAAAAGCAATTAATAATTTTGACATTTCTTATAATGTTAAATTTTCGACCTATGTTGTTCCCATGATAATAGGTGAAATTAAACGTTTTTTACGTGATGACGGTAGTATTAAAGTATCACGTGCAATTAAAAGTTTAAACATGCAAATTAATAGATATATTGAAAGTTATTCAAATAAAAATGATTGTAAGCCTACAATAACAGAAATTGCAAAAGAGTTTAATATTGATGAAGCAGAAGTCGTTTTTACAATGGACTCATCAAAAATGCCTATCTCAATTTACACACCAGTTGGAGATGAAAACGGGAAAAATCAATTATTAATTGATAAGTTTGTTGAAGATAATCAAACCGAAGAGGTATTTGATGCTTTAAGTTTAAAAAGTTCTTTACAAGATTTAGATGAAAAAGAAAAAAAAATTGTCATGTTACGTTTTTTTCGAGATAAAACACAAAGTGAAATTGCATCAGTTATGGGTATTTCACAAGTTCAAGTTTCTCGTTTGGAAAATAAGATTTTAGAAAAATTAAGGCAAAAATTAAAATAAGTGTCGCTCATTACACCCTTAAATTCAATTGCACTTTTTTGCTCGTTTTTTAAAAATTCCTGCTTTAGATTTAAACGGATAGTTTTTTAATTTTAGAGATTAAAAAAATTACATTTATATTTTTTTAAATTTTGATAAAAAATGGATTTAGTTTTTAGGTTGCTTGAAATTTAAAACAAAATTACATTGTCCTAAATTCCTTTTAAACCTCCGTAATATAATTTTAAGTAGTTTGATTATTATTTGATATGCTTTTAATTTAATTAAATTTAATTTCACAAGGAAATATTTAAAAAATCAGCTTTACTAGGTGGCTTAATCGGCAAAATGATTAAGTTTTTAGAAATATTATATAAATTTGGTTTAAATAATTTCTTTTGTGTATTGCTTTCATTAGTAATTATTTTTTCACTTTCTTTTTTTATATTTTTATTATCAATTATTTGATTTTGATTTTCAATTTTTTTTGGTTCATTTTTATTACTATTTAATTGTGTAGTTTCCTTATTTTGATTTTTTATTTTTGCATCATTATCAATTTTTGAAATTTTTCCATCTTTAATTAAATATTTTGTTCCGTTGTTTTCAACAATTAAACTTGTTGAATTAACAAATTTTTGCTTTTCACCATTTGGTAAATTTGAATTTTGCTGTGAAGAAGATTTTGTTGTAACTTCTTCGTTTTGTGTGTTATTTTTGTTTATATTTGTGTAATTGTTAATTATTGTGTCTGAATTGTTAAAAATTGTGTTATCTGTTGTAAATTTATTAATTTCATTTAAATTAACATCATTAAAATTTTCATATCCATTTAAAATATTAGAAATTTGATTTAAACAATTTATTATATTGTTATAATAAGTTAATCTATTTTCCAGTGCATTAACTAAATTTACGTACTTTGAACAAAGTTGTTCAATGTTGTTTGCGTAATTGTTTTTGAGTTGCTTTATTGACTCTAATTCGGTTTTTATTTCGTTTTTTGCAAGATTAATATTATTTAAATTATCTTTTATATTTTGAAGAAGTGCTTTTATAGAATTTATTTGATTTTCGGTAAGTTGTTCGGTGTTTTTTTTCAATGCTTTAGTTAATGATTTTATTGAGTTTATTGTGGTGTGAATATTAATTTTTCTTGTATTAATTTGATTATTTTTTGAAACTACATTCGATGCAACAGAATATAAATTACTTACTTTTGCAAAGTAATTGATTAAAGTTTGAGAATTTTGATAAGGAACTTGATTTGAATTAACTTCATTTTGTTCACTTGTTATAATATTTTGTAAATTTTCCTTTTTGTAAGTATTAACATTATTTTTGCCTAAACCATAAGTATTAACGTTTGAAATCCCTCGATTGTTCCATGGATTTCTGATCATAGAATTATTTGGAAAGGCACCATTATTATAACCATTTAATCCATTTAATCCATATCCTCTTCCTAAAGGATTGCTATTATTATTATACCCATTATACATAGGTGCGTATTGAGATTGTTCAATTTCATTATAAGAATATGGATTTATCTCACCATATCCAGAATATGAATTTGTGTTATGAAGTCTTCCGTAAGGGTCATAAGTGTCGATATTTCTCATTGCATCAGTATTTGAATAGCCTATAGTATTTTGAGGTTGTTCATTATAATTTACAATTTGCCTAGTGCTTTTATTACCTCTTTCAAAAGGGAGATTATTAAATTGACTATCAGAGTTAATTTTTCCACCAGTTATTACAGAAACATTTTCGGTTTCATCATAAAGTTGTGAATTTTTTGGCATTATTTCACTAACAATTAAATCTTGATCATTAATTGTTGGAATTTTATCTATAGAAGAAGCAAGAGTGTCAAGCGTTTTGTTAATTTGATTTGCTATTTTAAAATTTTCAGTAGCACCACAAGATGCTAACGTAAAAGACAATATTATAACAAAAGTAATTAAAAAAAATCTTTTCATATTTTCCTCCGCTTTTATTTTGTTAAAATTTAAAATAAATATACAAGTTAGTAATCGACAAATATAAAAAAATATTCAATTAAATTTTATTAACAAAGTATATTTTTTTTAATTTAGCACATTAAATTAATTGAGGTTAAAATTCAAATGGACGATAAAGCAAGAAATCAAGCATTTAACAAATATGTTGAAGCAAAAGTTCCAAAAACCCATGCATGGCCTTCACTTTTTAATGCTTTTTGGGTTGGTGGTGTAATTTGTATTCTAGGTCAAGCAATTAATGATATTTTACTTTTAATTTTTCCCAATATGGCAGAACAAACTGCATGGGGCTGGGCTCTTATTGCATTGATATTTTTAGCATCTTTATTAACTGGATTTGGGGTTTTTGACAGAATTGGCAAATTTGCTGGTGCGGGAACAATAATTCCAATCACTGGTTTTTCAAACTCAATTGCAAGTCCGGCAATGGAATTTCGAAGCGAAGGAATAATTTTTGGAGTTTGCGTTAAGATGTTTGTTATAGCTGGTCCTGTTATTGTTATTGGTGTTTGTGCCAGCATTATTACAGGAATTATTTATTCAATTATAGGTTTATTTTAAATAGTATTAAATGCTGTAATAATTTTTTTTATGTTATTAAAAATTACAGGAGCAATAGATGAGTAAAACAACAAAAAGAGAAAGAGAAAATCAAACAGTTTTTTTTAAAAATAAGCCAATTATTATTGGACATTATTCTATTGTTGGTCCAAAAGAAGGACAGGGTCCATTTGGAAATTATTTTGATTATGTTATGAAACATGATGATTTTGGAGAAAAAACATTTGAAATGGCAGAACGAAAAATGATTGAGCATGCAATTGTTGGTGCAATTTCAAATTCGGGATTACTTCCTGAACAAATTGATATGCTAATTTCTGGTGATCTTTTAAATCAAATTATTTCATCTTCATTCGCTGCTCGAGATTTCGACATGACTTTTTTAGGTTTGTTTGGTGCTTGTTCAACAATGGCTGAAAGTTTGGCACTAGGAGCATCACTTGTTGATGGCGGATACTTTACAAATATTGCTTGTGCAACTGCAAGTCATTTTTCAACTGCTGAAAGACAATTTCGCTTTCCTTTGGAACTTGGAAATCAAAGGCCACCAACATCTCAATGGACAGCGACTGCTTCAGGCTGCACAATTTTATCAAATAAAGGTAAAGGTCCTGTCATTACTGCTGCAACCTTTGGAAAAGTAACAGACTATGGAATTACAGATGTAAACAATATGGGAGCAGCAATGGCCCCTGCGGCAATGAATACTTTAATTGCTCATTTTAAAGATACAAACAGAAAGCCTGATTACTATGATTTAATTGTAACAGGAGATTTAGGAAAAATGGGTGTTGAAGTTCTTTTGGATTTAATGGAAGAAAACGGATATAAATTAGGCATTAATTATTGTGATTGTGGTCAGATTATGTTTGATGAAAAACAACAAGCAATGATGGGTGGTAGCGGTTGTGGATGTAGTGCATCAATACTTAATTCCTTTATTTTAAAGAAAATGAAAGAAGGGCAGTATAACAAAGTTTTATTTATGGCAACCGGTGCTTTACTTTCAACACTATCGTGTCAACAAGGTGATTCAATTCCTGGAGTAGCACATGCAATAGTAATAGAAAATGTAAAAGAAAATAATGGTTGATTGTAATAATAATTAATATAGTGAGGATAATTATGGAAATATTTTTAAAATACTTAACAGTTTTTGCAATTGGAGGTTTAGTATGTTTAATTGGCGAAATTTTGATTATTAAAACTAAAATTACATCGGCAAGAATATTAGTATTATTTCTTTTAATAGGAGTTATTCTTGAAACATGTGGGATTTATGAACCAATTTCCCAATTTGCAAAAGCAGGAATTAATGTCCCAATTGTTGGTTTTGGAGCATCACTTGCAAAAGGAGTTATAGGTGCAGTTAAAGTAAAAGGAATTCTGGGTATTTTTACAGGGGGATTAGAAGCAACTGCGGGAGGAATTGCATCTTCAGTTGGTTTTGCTTTTCTTTTTTCATTAATTTTTCATCCAAAGACAAAAAAAGACTAGCAATTATTACAATTGAAATGATCAATAAAAATCAAATATGAATTTTAAATTTTTTTATATTTAATTTTTCTTATTTTAGTCTGGAACAAGGTTTAACATTTCGTCAATGCTATCTGATTGTAAGTAAGTTTGAGGTACTTCTCCAACAATTATATTTTCTGCTATTAAAAAGGTTGTTGAAACATTAAAATTTTTACTTGCAGTTGGTAAAATCATGCTCACTGATGATGAAATTTCAAGAAAAATCTTATGATTGGTTTGATTTATTCCTGCGGAAACAAATTGAGAATTAAAAGTGCAGTTTATTAAACCGATAGGAATTAATTTTATGTTTACTTCAGGTCCTATTCCAACAAATATTGGAAGTCCCGTAAATGTTCCCAAAGGAACATTAACACCATTGTTGCCGATTATTTCAAGTCTTATTTTTGCTTTTTCCATTATTTCACGTGTTATTCTGTTTACCATGGGTGAATTTGCTGAAATTAAATCAATGTTTCCTTCCTCATTTCTTGAAATATTTATTAAATTATCATAAACATTTGTATCATTAATAACTTCAAAAATAGCAGTATTTATTGCATCTTGCGAAAGAGCATTTATTTTTGATTCACTTAAATCAATTATTAACGGATTAACAACTTTATTTAAAAACACAAGAAACAAAATAACAAATATTAGAATAATGGTAAGTAAAATTAACAACTTACCTTTCAAACTAATTTTTTTTAGTTTGATTGCACAAATCACATTATATATATATGAAAATTAATAATGAATATTGAATAGAACAAAAATTTTTTTTAAAGTTTTTTTTATGAAGCTTATTTAAAAAAAATTGTTTAGCATATTTTTTATTCATTAAAGCAAAATATTTTTTATGCGTACTAGTTCTAAAATTATGTTTATTTTATTTATTGTTTTTTTAGTAGGAGCTATTTTAACATCTAATTTTTTTTTAATTTCCGTTGGCGTTTCTGAAAATTTTTTAAAAAATTTTAATTTTCAAACATACTTAAATATTTTTTTTGTTTCTAGTTCATTGTTTTTCTTAACAATTTTATATATTAGATTTTTAAAAAATCAAAGGCTTCATAATGCCTTATTTTTTGTAACCGTCCCTTTTACAATTTTATTTACTTTTACTGTTTATCTTTTTTATAACATAAATAATTTATCACAACCAGAAATACAATTTGTTAAAACTGCATTAAAAATAGAAAGTGAAAATTATAACGGTTACATTTGGTTAGGATTAACAACTATTGTTTACATCATTATTTTGTTTTTTCTTTTTACAATACTTTGTAGACCTTTACGCAGAGTTGAAAAAGCCACAGTTAGATTGGGAGACGGAAAAGTAAAAGATAGAATAACC
>CAZKOT010000047.1:0-7519 GCA_964554475.1 uncultured Christensenella sp. | reverse complement strand
GAAAAGAAAGTTGTAGTCCCCCGTAATTTTGGGGTGTTGTTAAACATTAAGCAAGAGAAAAATAAAAGAGTATTTGTTGTAGTCCCCCGTAATTTTGGGGTGTTGTTAAACTGATAGAAGAAAAAATTATTAAGATGATATAAAATTTCTTCTTTACGTTCATTCATAGGATAATTATTTTTTTTAAAAATGTCAAATTATTTTTGTAAACATGTTTTTTTTTGTTATTTTTAAAAATTATGTCTTATTTTGTAAAATTTTCAATAATTAATGCACAAAAAAGTTTTTGATATTAATTAATTTTGTTATAATAAAAATAACTAAGGAGAAAGTCATGAAGTTTAGTAATATTAATGATTACAGATTTTTCAAAAATAAAGATTTAGGCTATTTGTATAATGAAGATAAAAAAGCAAATAAAACAGAAGAATTTTTTAATTTAAATTCAAATATTCAAAAAGAATTTGAAGGAAGTAAAAAAAATGTTAATGAAAGATTGAGAGTTAGTTATATTGATAAAATTTTTAACAAAGGCGAAAATTTTAAGTTTGATAGAAATAAAATTATTACCGACGAAGAAAAATTTTATAATTTTTTTGTTGAATTTATTTATTATCATAATATTGATAAAGCTGTTAGTAAGTTGAAAACATATTTTAAAATTTTATCTAAATTAGATAAAATTTTAAACAATCATTTAGCTAGTTTTAGTAAGAAACTTGTGTTAATAGATAATGGGCAAAAACTTGGTTTAAAAGAATGTATAAAATTGGTTTATAATGATGAAAGTAAAGCAAAAATATTGCTGAAAGAAATTTATAAAATTATTGAAGAAAAAATTAAAAAAAGAAAAAATAATGTAAAAAAGAGCATTAAAAATAATAAGTTTTTGTTTACAATTGATAATAATAACGAAATTATTTACAACACAGAAAAGAGCAAATTATTAAATATATTAAAAAAAGAAATCATTAACAATGGCTTAATAAATTCTTTTAAAAATTTTATGAATAAAGTTAAAAAAGTTGAAGAGAAATTTAACATTGAAAAATTTGTTAAAGAATGCAAAAGTAAACAGAATAATTTAAAAAATAAAAATAATTTTATTTATTTTTTATTTGGTTATAAAAAGGAACTTCATGATAATTTGCCTGATGATGAGATAAAAGAATTTTTAGAAAAAATATATATTGATACAGTTGAAAAATACTTTTTAAATTTTATAAGAAATAAAAAAACTAGTAATGATTTAGATGAAAACACAGCTAAAAATTCTATTAGGGGAATAATAAAAAACTTAATTACTCAGTTTATGATTAGGGAAGGGAAGATAATCAAAAAATATGGTTTGGAATTTGATCAAAACCAAATTTCAAATAGTAAAATAAATTGGGACAAAAAGGAATTTAATACAGATGATTTAGTTATTATTGCCAGCGAAGAAGCATTGACTAGAAAAATTATTGAATCATGTGTTTTTGCCACAAATAATTTAGCAAATATATTAAAACATACTAATTTTGAAAAAGATTTATTAACAAAAGATAACCTTTCTAAATTATTGGATAACATGAAAAGCATAGATATTGAAACTAAAGAATTAACCAAAATGTTTTATAACATTGAAGGTTTAGAAAATATGCCTGATAATAAATTCAGAGATTTAATTTGGGCAATCAGGGGCTCAATTCAGAGCATAAGAAACAACGTATATCATTGCAGTAAAAATGCTTATAATGAAATTTTTAATGTAATTGAGTATGAAAGTATTAATAATAATAATGAAAAATATGTAGCTAATATCTATCTAAAAAATCTATTTGAAAAAGAAAAAAAAGAATTTAGGAATGCTATAATTCAAAAACTTATAAGCATGAAGATTTTTGACTTTTTTTCTATTGATTTATTGAAAAAAGTTTTTGAAAAAATTACAATTGATGAATTTGAGCAAAATGAAAATTTGCCTAGTTTTAACAAAATGATTGAAAGGGGAAAAAATATTGTAAGTAATTTCCTTAATATAAAAGTTGATTCAATTTTTTCAAAAGAAACTGATCAAGATTTGGCAATAATGAATTTGTTTAAAATTATTTATGAATATGATTTTAAAAATAAATTCTTAAGTAATCCAGTCGAGTTTAAAACAGCAGTTATAGGAGCAAGTAATAGAAAAATAAGTACTTTAAATAATTTTCCAAATGCAAATATTGATATATTAAACGAATTTTCAGGAACGACAAAAGAGGATATTAAAGATTATTTATTTAAATTGCAAAGTAAAATAACACTTCAAGCAATTGAAAAGGAAGAAAAACATAAAAAAGAAAAAAATAAAAAGGATAAAGAAGATGAAAAAAATGTATATTTTTCATTTTTGCTTGATATAACTGCTTTTGGATTTGATAGTTATATTAAGAATATGTTTAAGAATATTGATTTTAAAACAACCGAAACAGAAAATAAAGAATTTAATGCAGATTTTTTGACTATTTCAATACCAGTGATTAATACAGAAGATAAAAATATTAGTTTTTTTACTTTTGCAAAACTATTAAACAATGAACTATTAAATGAATTGCAACAAAAACTAATAAAATTTCAAAAAAATGATGGATTCAAAGACCAAATAAATATTTTACAGTTATGTAAAATTACAAACGATAATTGTGTTAATTGTAGTCAACAAAGTTATGATAAAATTGTTGAAAAGTTTGTGGATAAAGATGTTTTAAAAGAAAAACTTGAACCTTATTATAATAATAAAACTGACTTGGTATTTTTCAAGGAACTTTATCTTCTTAAAAAATATGGAACATTAAGAATTATTGAATACAATTTTCACAATTGCAAAATTACAAAAGATGATGTGAAAAAGTTTTTAGAAAAGAAAAAAGATATTAAAAATGTAATTGATGAAAGAAACAAATTACATGAAGAGATATTAGAAAAAGATAGGGAATTGTCTGAAAAATCTCGAGAATATTACCATTTGGTTAAGAAAATAAATGCTAATAATAATTTAAAAAACGAAACTTTAACAGATAAAAGAGATAAGTTACATGATGAATTATTGAAAGAAAAAAAGAAATTGGCTGATAAATTATGTGAATATAAAAAATTGGTTAATGAAATAAATGCATACAATAACTTAAAAAATAAAATTTATTTTACTCAAATTTATAATATTCACAAATTAATCATGAAAGTTTTATCTAAACCTATTAACTTTGTAAGTTTATGGGAAAAGAATTTCGTAAATCTTTTTTATTCTTACTTTTATGAATTTATCGTTGATAAAAATGTTAATAAGTTAAAAAAAGAAAAATCTTTTGAAGCAATTTCTACAATTGAAAATGAAGGCACACAAAATTTTAGAGAAATAGCAAATGAGAAAAATAATGGCACTATAATTTTCCCTGATTTAAGAAATTGTTTTAATAATTTATATAATTATAATCTTGATATTAATTATAATTGGAAAACTATTCGCGAAAATTTTGCTCATTTGCAATTATTGCAAAATAATAAAGTAGAACTCACAACAATAATTAATGATTTGAGAAATTTATTATCATTTGACAGAAATATAAAAAATACAATTACACCCGCCTTTATTAAATTGTTTGATCAAAATAATCTTGCTATATCTTTGAAATTTCAATCATTAAACAAATCAATTTGTGGACAAATAATAAGCAAAAAAATAACTCATTTCGAGAAAGTTAAGAACATTCCAAAAGAAGATAAAATTATTACTAATTTTTATGAAGCAGAATTTTTGCAAAAAATTAAAAATATATTTAACTTAATTTAATTAATTTCAACAATAAAAAAGTTAAAAATATTTTTTTCAATGGCAAAAAAGTTTTGTTTAGGCTGAAAAATGAAATATTTAGATAGAGTTAGAGTAGTTTCAAATGATTATGAAAGTGAAGTATTAAAAAAGGGACGAGGGATATTCTTGCTCCAATAAGAAGTGGGACTTTTGATTTTACGAAAGCAACGAATGATGATATTTCTGCAACGATAAAAATTGAAGATTTGGAAGTTGTAAGAAATAGCACAGTAACAGATGAAGATATTTGGAAGATTTACCCAAACATGACCCGAGTTGGTGGTGCAAGGTTGAAGACGAATTTATTTTAAACTTAAAAGGTGAATAGAAAAATAAAATCCCTTATAATTATAATTCATAATAATTTTGATTTAAAATTCTTTAGTTTATTTCAATTAAATTAAGAAATTTTATTATTTAAATTATTCAGTTTTTTATTATGTTTTGGAACTGATGATGGGAATTGAACCCGTGAGTACATATTTTTACCGAACTATTGCTTGATATCCAAAAACATCATTAATAAGTTCTACTGCCGTATTACTAAAATAAGGCTCAGGTACTAACCAACTTTCTGAATCTGGAACATTTGAAAGTTTTAAACTGTAATGAATATGTGCAAACTGACTACCAATAATCAAATTACCAATTGGATTTCCTTTTTTTATTAAATCTCCTTCTTTAACAAAAATGTTATTTTCTTGCAATTGTTTAATTTCTTCTGTATGCCCAAAAGTTTCAAAATTCAATAATATTATATATTTTGAATTAATTGCAATAATTATTCTATATGCCCAATTATCAAAACCACCTTGATTTTCCATGACCCACGATTCAACACGAGTAACAACGCCATCAATCATTGATAAAAAAGGTATTGATGAAACACTATTATTTGAAAAAAAATCAATGCCCATATGCTCGGGCGATGAAGTAGACACCAATCTATAATCACTTAATCGTGATGTGTCAAAAGGTGCTTCTAATTCAAATGTGTCCAAATTTGAAAAACCTTTATCTAATTTTTTTATCAAATCATCAATACTTTCAGACTTTTTAAAAATATTAAATCCTAAAAAAATAGAAATAGCAACAACAGGTATTAAAACACAAATAATTATTAGGTTTCTTTTTTTTATTCTATCCATTTGCATGCCTTTTAATTAAATATTTAAATTTGATTCTCTAATTTATATAGTATGGTGGAGAGGACAGGATTTAAATTTATCATCAAACCCGATTTGTAACGAATATTATAGCACTTGCCATATTCTGATTTGATAAACTATAGCACATAAAACTTAATTTTTACAAGCAAAAAAAATAAAGCAATAATTAATATTATTACACAAAGTTTTAAAGTTATTTTATTGGAGCTGTTGACGAGACTTGAACTCATTATTTTCGCATTACCAAAGGAAACAGGCCAAACGCAAAAGGTAAATATTAACCTTGCACCCATATTTTTAAGAATTTTAACTTAAAATATATTTTTGCAACCAAACTAATACCAAAGTAATGCAATTGAATGTAATAGGGATTTGTGGAATTTATATTGCAAATTTATTAAATAGTTATTTGCTTATTAGTATATTGTTCAAAATATTAGATTAGAAAATAAGTTATAATTCAAATTTCAAAAAGCTGACCTTTTCTTTTTTTCCTTAATTATATATTAATTTACATAATCAGTTGGAATTTAATTTTACAATTATTGTGTGTGATGTGCTATAATTAAAAAATCATGTTTGCTGGATACAAGAATATGGATAAGAGTGGAACCGAACTATCTATAATTGAAAAACATGAATATTCACTATAATAAAAGAAACTAAAAAAAGGTAAGAATTAAGGAGTAATAAATGATAAAAAATTTAAAAATTGGTAATTTAATTGCTAAAATTCCCATTATTCAAGGAGGTATGGGAGTATGTATTTCGATGTCCGGATTGGCATCAGCAGTGGCAAACGAAGGCGGAATAGGAGTTATTTCGGCGGCTTGTTTGGGCATGTTTGAACCCGATTTACATAATAATTATAGAGAGGCCAATATCAGAGCCTTAAAAAAAGAAATAAAAAAAGCAAGGGAGATGACTAAAGGCATAGTGGGAGTTAACATAATGGTTGCCTTATCAAACTATTCCGATATGGTCAGCACTTCTATTGAGGAAGGTATTGACATAATATTTAGCGGAGCGGGGTTACCTTTAGATTTGCCTTCATATTTAAAAGAAAATTCAGTGACAAAACTTGTTCCCATTGTATCGTCGGCAAGGGCCGCTGTGTTATTAACCAAATATTGGAAAGAAAAATTTAATTATCTTCCCGATGCCTTCGTGGTTGAAGGACCAAAAGCTGGAGGTCATTTGGGTTTTAAGCCAGAACAGATTGATGATAAAAACTATTCTTTAGACAAAATTTTAACACAAGTAATTGAAGCAGTGGCGCCTTTTGAAGAGAAATATAAAAAAGCAATTCCTGTTATTGCTGCAGGTGGAATTTTTACCGGCAAAGATATATTCAATATGATGTCATTAGGTGCTTCTGGCGTTCAGATGGCGACGCGTTTTGTTACAACAACAGAGTGTGATGCTTCCCAAAACTTTAAAAATGCTTATATTCAATGTCGCAAAGAAGATATAAAAATAATAGATAGTCCTGTGGGAATGCCGGGCAGAGCTATTAATAATGACTTTATACGTGAGGTTGAGCAAAAAAAGAAACATCCTTTTGGTTGTCCTTATCATTGTATTGTGTCATGCAAGGGTGAAAGCAGTCCATATTGTATTTCATTGGCACTAATAAATGCACAAAAGGGTCTAATGAGTCAAGGTTTTGCTTTTGCTGGGGCGAATGCATACAGAACTAAAAAGATTATAACAGTGAAGGAATTAATCAATAAATTGATGAGGGGATTTAACAGAGCATGTCGTTTAAGTTTGGCCTCTAAAGCAAACGCATAAATTATGGTTGCAAAAATGACAAAAAGTATGCAAATATTTTTTGGGCATAATTTTGAATAATTTATAAGAATAAAAAATCTCTAAAAATGCCTGTTTTTTAGAGATTTTTCTTTTGGAGCTGATGATGGGGCTTGAACTCATGATCCCGTCCTTACCAAAAATACTTTTGTTTCATCTGCGTAAAAATATATAAAAATGCCCATTTTTTCAAGCACTTTGGCATACAAAATTTATTTGCTCCAGTGAGAATGAGGCAATATTCTCTAACATTATGTTTGAAAATAGTGTCAATCCAAAAATAACTCTAATGCTACTTGGCCACAGAGAAGTCACTACCACAATCCGCAACTACAACTCAGTAGACAGCTTAATAAAACGGCAAATATAATAAACGAACAATTCAAATAAAAAATGTCACTAAATCTTGCATATGGATAAATTACATATTAGAATCAATTAGAATATTTATAAAAGTTGAAAGATAATGTCCTTCAACTTTTTTGCATTTTAAAAGGAGATTTGATATAATATGGGATTATTTGATAATTACGAAGAAGTAAATGGACAAATTATTGATACAAGTTGGATAGAATGGGATCATTTCCTTGTGCCAAACAAACCAGAATGGTTAAGAACAATATTTCGTAACTTAATGGCAATCTTTGGTATAGTGGTTGGATGCTATATCCTGAAGGGACAATAAAAAATACTACACCATTTG
>CAZKOT010000046.1:0-7914 GCA_964554475.1 uncultured Christensenella sp. | reverse complement strand
ATGAATATTTAAAAAATTATAAATAAAAAAATAAATAATTTTGAAAAATAAGTGTAAATAACTATGGAATAATGACAAAAATTTTTTTGAAATAGTCAAAATTCTACATTTATTTGGTATATAAATTTGTTAATTATTTATGATTGAGAATAAAAATGCTTGTTTGTTATTATTTTTTATGGTATATTTAAGCAAGGAAAATAAATGTCTTTCATTTTGTTAACATTTTCAGAAATTGTTTTACCCATATGCATACTACTGATAATGGTCATTATGGGCGTTTATATTTTAAATTAGGAGGATTATTAAATGTTTTTACTTGCTGACATTTCACCAACAAACTGGATTTTTTTTGGAGTAATATTATTGTTGCTCGTTCTTTATCCTGTTTTTATGTTTTTGAGAAACAAAAAAGAAAAAGAGAAATTTGAAGAAATAAACAATGGTTTAAAAGAAGGGGATAAAGTTGTTACTTCTTCAGGAGTATATGGGACAATTATTTCAATGACAACAAATGCTACTGGAGGAAAAACAGTAACTCTTGAAACTGGCGATGAAAATCACAAGGGATATATTTCTGTTGATATTTTAGCAATTTATTCAGTTGTTAAAGAACCTTCTGCTGAAATAGTTGAAACACCAGTTGAAGTTGTTGAAACTAAAAAACCAGTTGCTCTAGAAAGTTCTACAGAAAGTTCTACAAAAAGTATTTCAGAAACAAAAAATAAAGAAAAAGAACCAGTTATTGAAAAAATGAAAAAAATAGACTCGAAAAAAAAGACACAAAAAAAATAAGTTTTAAGTTTTTTTAATATCTTTAAAATTATGCTTTTACTAAATTGCATAATTTTTTTAATAACAAATAATATTTATTTTTCATTAATAATGAGAGATTGATTCCCAGCATATTTTAATAAAAATGTGAATATTAATAGAGCAGGGAGAAGTTTTATGGAAAAAATTAACTCTGCATCAGGTGAAAAACAAAAACCGAAAATTTTTATTAATGTTATAAAGGGTTCACTTATATCACTTTCGTTTTCGTTAGTGGGGATTTTGATTTTTGCATTTATTTTAAGATTTGCACCCATTTCGGATAATTTAATTGCACCGATTAATCAAGTCATTAAAGGTGTAAGTATTTTAATTGGAACGCTTTGGGCACTTCGTAAAGTTCGAGAAATGGGATTAATTTCTGGATTGCTTATAGGATTTGTGTATACTGTTTTAGCATTTGTTGCTTTTTCAATTTTAGATGGACATTTTGAGTTTTCAAAAACACTTTTAAATGATATTCTTTTTGGCAGTATTATTGGAGCAATATGCGGAATTATTGCAGTTAATTTTAAGAAAAAAAGTGTTTAATTAAAATAATAAATAATTTCTAATTTTAAACAACCTTTTGAATAAAATCTTCAAAGGTTGTTTATATTTTTTTTTGAATTATAATTTATTTTTTTCATTTTATCCTTAAAAATTTCATTTGACAGCAAGCACAAAGAATACTATACTATTTTAGAATTTTGGTTAAAATTTTGTTTGATTATAATAAAGGGGCAAGTTAATGACAAAAAAATCATGTCGAGGAAAGTTTATTGTGCTGTCAATTCTTTTAGTCATTGGTATTTTCTTGTCTTTTTTTAGATTTGATATTCCTTGGACAGACAAAACTTATAATGGATTTATAAATGCAATTCAACTAGGGTTTGACCTTCAGGGCGGAACCTCTATTGTTTTTGATGCTGACCTTCCAGATGATAATTTAGAAGGGGATTTAAATAAAAGTATTGAAGCGACAATTGGAAGAATAAAGTTGCTACTTGATAGTAAAGGTTACAGTGAACACAATGTTTATCGTCAAGGAAATGATAAAATTAGAGTTGAAGTTCCAAATTTAATTGCTCAAACTGATACGGACTATTTTTTTGAGCAACTTGAAAAACCTGCATCTTTCAAAATGACGAAAGAAGAAGGTTTAGACAAAGAAGCTTTTTTAACTGGTAAACATATTGAAAATGTGCAATACATGGCTCAAAACAATGAATATGGTGTTTTGGAGCATGGTTATGTCATTCAGTTTAACGATGAAGGAAAAAATTTGTTTTCAGACCTAACTTCAGAAGTTTCAAGTTCAAGCGGAACAATATATATTTATGTTGGGGAAGACACTAATCCTGTAACAAGGCTTTCAGCAAACGGAGCAATAACAAATGGAACTGTTTTTGTTTCTAGTGAAACAATGACTGAACAGCAAGCAAAGGATACCGCATTAAAACTTTTAAGCGGTTCATTTGATTCGAAACTCACTTTACTTGAAAACAATGTTGTCAGTGCATCACTTGGAGTTAACGCATCAAAATTTGGTATGATTGCTGTTTTTGTAGCATTGGTAATTTTCATGATTTTAATGTTTGTTTTTTTTGGAGATTTTGGTTTACTTGCAAATTTAGGACTTATTATTTGGGGAATTTTGCTTTTATTTTTCTTGCAAGCATTGCCGTTTGTTGTTTTTTCTCTCTCTTCATTTGCGGGTGTAATTATGTCATTAGTTATAACAATAATAGGTTTGACAATAACATATAAGAAAATTGAATCTGAATACAAAAGCGGAAAGAAATTACACATGTCGGTTAAAAACGGAGTTAATAAATCAATCGCTTTGGTTGCTGATTATCATGTTGTTTCAATTATTGCTGCCCTTGTCCTTTTAATTGTCGGTTCAAGTTCAATTAAAGGATTTGCTATTGTGTTTTTGATTGGAACAATTCTTTCTGGTTTTATTTCACTTCTTGTAATTCGTTGGTTGTTAAAAATATACTTTCCTTTAAACAGCACAAAGGCAAATAAGTTTAGATTTAAAAGGGAGGAAATTTTAAATGAACATTAAAAATTTTTCTCTTGAAAAAAGTATTAAAAACACTAAATTTAATTTTGTTAAAAATTTTAAATATTTTATTATTGCTCCTCTTTGCTTGTTTTTAATTGGAATAATTTTAATTAGCACGGTTAATTTTAATAAGGGACTTGATTTTACAGGTGGAACAATTGTTAATGTGTTTGTTGGAGAAGAATTTTCTTTTGAAATTGCACAAGGAAAAATTCAAGAAGTACTGATTACAAAAGATGTCGAAGCAAGTGTTTTTCAAGAAACTGAACTTGAGAATGAAAAATATATTACTGTTAAATATAAAAATAAAGAAGGATTTTCTCCCGAGCAAACTGAAGAATTAAATTTACAAATTGTTGATGAGTTATTTGAAAAATTTGATTATAATAAATTAGATTTTCAAGAGGTGGATTATGTCAAAGCAAACCAAATTGACGGTTCGGTTGGAAATGAAATTTTAATCAATGCTTTTACGGCAATTGTTATTGCTTCAATTTTAATTACTATTTATTTGTTTGTTCGTTTTGGAGTTACAAGCGGAATGTCTTCACTTCTTTGCGTCTTTCATGATATTCTTATTATGATGTCATTTGTTTTAATTATACGTTTAGAAATTAACACTACTTTTGTTTCGGCGTTAATCGCGTGTTTAAGTTTTTCATTTATAAATTCAATAATGTTTTTTGACCGAATTAGAAAAAATGTAAAAAATATGACGGCAAAAAACACAGATATTGCAAACATTTCAGTTAAAGAAAATCTTTTTAATTCAGTTTTGATTTCTTCAACAATGCTAATCGTTTTGTTGTTGTTTACAATCATAGGAGTAAACACAATAATTCCGTTTACAATTCCAATGATGTTTGCAGTTTTAATCTCATTTTATTCAACAAATTTTCTTGCTCCTGCACTTTGGGTTTTTGCTTATATTCCCAAAAGAAAGATTAAAACAAAACTTCCTGAAGAGGGAGTAATTTAAAAAATTAAAAATCAATTGATTGTTTGGAGGAAGTGCTTTTAATGTATTTTAAACAAATTGAACTTGCTGGGTTTAAGTCTTTTGCCGACAGAATAAACATAAAATTTGACAGTGGAATCACTGCAATTGTTGGACCAAATGGTTGCGGAAAAAGCAATGTTGCCGATGCTATTAGATGGGTATTAGGTGAACAGAGTAGCAAGCAACTTCGGGGTTCTTCAATGCAGGATGTTATTTTTAATGGAACAAAAAAACGAAAAAGTCTTTCTTACTGTGAAGCAACATTGACTTTTAACAATCAAGACAGGTATTTTAACATTGATTATGACGAACTCGAAGTAACTAGAAAAATTTATCGTAATGGCGAAAGCGAATATTTAATTAACAAGCATCCTTGTAGATTAAAAGATATAACTGATATTTTTTATGACTCTGGAATTGGTCGAGACGGGTATTCAATAATAGGTCAGGGTAAAGTTGAAGAAATTCTTTCTTCTCGTCCTGAAAATCGAAGGGCAATTTTTGAAGAAGCTGCTGGTATTGCAAAGTACAAGTATCGTAAACTAGAGGCGGAAAGAAAACTCGAACGAACAAGAGACAATCTTGTCCGTCTTCGTGATATTTTAGCAGAACTTGAAAGTCAACTTGGTCCTCTTAAAAAACAAGCTGAAAATGCAAAAAAGTACTTGAGTTACAAAGCAGAATTAAAAGATCATGAAATTAATGCTTACATATATCAATATGAAAATGCAAATGAAACTAAAGAGCGAATTAGCACAAAATTAAATTCAATTAATGAAGAAATGGATCTAAGAAATGCTGATTTTGAAAAAATAAATTTTGAATTTGAAAATGAGACTGAAAAATTAAACTCTATTGACTCAATAATAACAAAATTACATGACAAAATTTTACTTTTAACTGTTGGAATAGAGAAACAATCGGGCGAAGAAAAACTAATTAATGAACGAATTAAAAATTATTCTATTCAAAATGATAAGTTAGAACTTGAAATTTCAAATTCTGAACAATTGTTAGAAAAATCTCAAAAAGAAAAAGTTGAAAAAAATTGGAAACTTCTTGAAATTATTAAAGAGACAGAAAATCTTAAAAATTCATTGACGGAATTGTCGGTTGATTATTTAAATTTTTCTGAAGAAATTAAAAAATGTGAAGGGGAAGCAGAGGAAAAAACAAGAGAATTAATTTCTTCAACAACTTTAATCACCGACATTAAATCAACTTTTTCAAAACTTAAAGCAGAAGAAGAAATGCTTAATAATCTTTTATATGAGTTAACAAAAAAGCAAGAAATTAATGAAGAAAAAATTTTAAATCACGAAAAAGCTAAGAAAGAATGCGAAAAATCTTGTAATGATGCAAAAAAAGAAAGCGAAAAACTCTTTTCCGAAATCACAAAAACATCACAAAATTTTGAAAAATTAAATAATGAAATAAAAATTCTCGAATCAACTAATAACAAACTTTTTGCTAATCTTGCTGTTTTTGAAAATAGAAAGAATTTACTAATCCAAATGCAAAAAGAATATGAGGGTTATTATTATTCAATTAAAAAACTTTTAAAAGATAGTGAAAAAAATCTCGAATTAAAATCGAAAATGCTTGGAGTTCTTGCAAGTTTAATTAAAGTTCCGCAAAAGTTTGAAATGGCAATTGAAACAGCACTGGGAACACAAGTACAAAATATTGTTACTTTTAATGAACAAAATGCTAAAGATTTAATTGATTATTTAAAGAAAAATGAATATGGAAGGGCAACTTTTCTTCCAATTTCAACCATTAAACCTCGCTTTTTGTCCGTTAATGAACAAAGAGCAATAAAAATTGATGGTTGCTTTGGAGTCGCAAGCAGATTAATTACTTATGATACAAAAATTTCAAATATAATTGAAAATCTTTTAGGGACAACAATTATTGCTACAGATTTGAAAGTTGCAATTGAAATTTCAAAAAGTTTGGATTATGGTTTAAGAATCGTTACCCTTGACGGAGATGTTATTAATCCCCAAGGTTCTTTTACTGGTGGAAGTAGAAAAAACGATAGCGTAAATTTAATTGCTCGAGAGCGTGAAATTGAAACTTTAACAAAAGAAATTGAAGAAAATTCAAAAAAATATAATGAAACTGAAGAAAAAATAAAAAATAATTCTAAAATCTGTGAAGAACTAACAAAAAAAATTAATGATTTAATTCTTTTGAAAGGTCAATCAGATATTCTTGTTGCAAAAGAAAATGAAAAATTAACTGCAATCAATAATTCATTAAATGAACTGCTCAATTTAAAACAAGAATATAAAAATCAATTAAAAGATTTTCAGATTAAACTTGAAAATTTAACAAAAGAAAATGCAAAAGCAAAAGCACTCGAAAAAGAAACTGGGTCAAAAGATTTTAGTGAAGAAAATCTTAAGAGAATTGAAAATGTAAGTGAATTAAGAACAAAATTAGAGCATATTGCAAATAATATAACTTCTATTAAGATTAAAATTGCAAGTTTAGAGGCACAAGAAATTTCTTTAAATGATGAAATTGCTAGAATTGACGGTGAAATTTCTTCATCACAAGTAACAATTGAAGACAATAAAAGCCTTCTTGAACGCAATATTGAAATTGTTGAACAAGCGAAAAAACTTGCCAGAGAAAAAGCTGAATTATCAGCCAATTTACATCCCTTAGATGAACTTGAAGAGGCAAAATCAAAACAACAAGAATTAACTTCATCGAAATCAAAAATGCAAAAAATTTTAAAAGACTTAAATGAAGAACGAAACAACTTAATTGAAAATTTAAACAAAATTAAAGAACGAAAGTATCAACAAGAAATGGAACTTGCGAAAGTTGACACTGATATTGAAACAATGCAAGAGCGAATTTACGAAGAATATCAACTTACTTATGATAAGTGCTTGGAATTTAAGCGTGCTGATTTTGACATTAATCTCGCAATGACTGAAATTAATAAACTAAAGCGTAATATCAGTCACTTAGGTTATGTCAATGTTAATGCAATTGAAGATAGTAAAATTGTTCTTGAGAGATATGAAGCTCTTGCAACTCAAGAGAAAGATTTAATTTATGCAGAAAAAGATTTACTTCAAATAATTTCTGAATTGTCTTCAGAAATGGAAAGTAAATTCAAAAAAGAATTTGAAAAAATTAATGAAAATTTTCAAATTACTTTTAGAGAACTTTTTGGTGGCGGAAGAGCGAGTTTGGAACTTTTGGATGAAGAAAATATTTTGGAATCTGGAATTGAAATAGTTGCTGAACCACCAGGTAAAAATTTAAACAATTTGTCCTTGTTGTCTGGTGGAGAAAAAGCACTGACAGCTATTGCGATATTGTTTGCTATGCTTCGAATGAGAACATTACCATTTTGCTTGTTGGATGAGATTGAAGCTGCGCTTGACGAAACCAATGTTAGCCGTTTTGCAAAATATTTGCATAAATTTTCAAAAAACACTCAATTTATTGTCATTACTCACAGGAAACCCACAATGGAACTTGCTGATTCGCTTTATGGTGTGACTATGGAAGAAGAAGGTGTTTCAAGAATCGTGAGTGTTAAACTTTCAGAAGCTGTTTTAAACGCAAAAGAAAATGATGAAACTGGTGTTAAAGAAGATGAAGTGGCAAGTTAAAATTTATTATAAAAAAATTTTTAATTAAATTTTTAATAAGGAATAAGTATGAAACTTTTCAAAAAAATTAAAGAAGCACTTAAGAAGACAAGGGAAGCATTAGCACGAAAACTTGACTTTATTTTTTCACGCGGAGAATTGAATGATGAATTTTATGACGAACTTGTTGAAACATTGTTGTCTTGTGATGTTGGAGTTGAAACAGGTGAAGAAATTGCAAATAGATTGCGCATATATGCAAGAGCAAACAAATTAAGGAAAGCGGCGGAAGTAAAAAAAGGTTTAAAGATTGTTTTAAAAAAAATTATTGATGAAGCAAAAGCAATTCATATTGAATTTCCAGCTGTTGTTCTTATTGTTGGAGTGAATGGAGTTGGAAAAACAAC
>CAZKOT010000045.1:0-8609 GCA_964554475.1 uncultured Christensenella sp. | reverse complement strand
TTTTATTAACAGATGATTATGAAAAATTACCAATTGAAAAAATTGTAATTCAAAATCTTGAAGAACAAATTATTTTTTACAATTTTGAAGTTAGAGATAATCATAATTATTATGTGGCAAAAGATGGTACTTATGATGAGTATGTATTGGTGCATAATGCTTGCTCTGTGAAGGGATTCGGAGAAGGAACTAGTAAACCCTTAGGAGATATTGGGAAGTTTAAGAATGTTCGTGTTGATTGTGAACCTTTAAATGCTAATCCAATTCATTTGCAGTTTAAGAATGTTGAAAAAGATTACGGAGTGCATTCATTTTTTTGGGATAATGTTACAAAAACATTTACAGGAGCACCCGATAAATTAAATCAAAATGCAAAAGTAATAAAAACAGCTGAAAAACTATTTATAATGTTTTTTGGAGGCAAATAATATGAAAAAACCTACTCAATTTATTTTTACTCCTGAATCAATAGGATTTGAATTATCTAATTACGATTTTATAAAAGCTAAAAAAATTTTCACTTGTATAACTCGTTTAAATTTAACAAGAAAAAATTTATTATTTTTTAAAATATTTGAATTTGTTGATAATGATTCTCTGCTTGCATTAGATGAAAAAACAATAGATTTAATAATAAAAAATACAAATAAAAAAACATCTTGTTGGTGGAATCCAAAAAGCAATAATGTTGAAAAAAAATCAAAAAATATTAATAACTGGTTTGTAATTAATTACAATGGTGAAAAATTTTTAAAATTTATATCAAGTTATATTGAAAAAAAATTTTTAAATTGTTTTTTATTTAAAAAGAAAAAAAATAAACCATTAATATACAAACAAATTAGATTTTGTAATGACTTATCAGTTATTCGATCTTTTAATTCAAATTATCCATATAAATTATTACATATAATTTTCCCAACGAGTAATAAAGTGGAAAAAGAAGAGAATATAAAAATTTTTGATGATATGGCAAAATGCACAATAAAAAAAGATATTGTCGATTTTTTCAAAACAAGATTAAGATTAGATAAATTATATTTAAAAGCTGAAAAAGGAAATAAAAAAAGCTTCCAACAAATCAAGAATCATATAAAAGAAAATGGATATTACGGTTGTTTTTTTTCAAAAGATTTCTGGAATAAATTAAAGAATAAATAAAATTGCTAGGAGAAAAAAATATGTTTAATAGAAATAAATTAATTAAACTTAGTAATGAATTGAGTGAAAAAGGTTATGCAACAAACCCAGAGTATGTCGCTGGTTGTTTTTGGTTTGATGTCCCAATTGGTAGCAGAAAAAATTTTTTATGGTAATAAATTATTGAAATTATTGGTCAAGAACTTGATGATAATTTTTTTGGAAAGGGAAAAGATTTCGAAGGAAATATAAAAGATTATGAGGATAATATAAATTTTTACATAAAACAAGACAAAAAAAACCAGCCATCATAATGTAATTGAATAATAGAAAATTAATTACAAAATTAAAAAAAGGAAATAAAATGCTCCAACCAAAGAAAAAAATAAATAGTGCAACACTGAAAATTATTGTTTTAGTTTCTTTTGTTGTCCTTTCATTGTTGACGGGAATTGTTTTAAGTTTATTAACTAGATTTAATGAATTAGAAAGCATTGAAATTGTGAGACTACCAAACAAGATAAATTATGTTGAAGAAGAATTATTTAATGATGATGGCTTGCAAGTTAAAGCAAAATACAAAAGTGGAGCGGAGCGAATTGTTGAGGACTATATAATTGACAAAACAGAACAACTTACGATAATTGATAATGTTATTACAATTTCCTACACTGAAAATGAAGTAACAATAACAACTTCTTTCCAAATTGCTGTTGTGAATAAAGATTTGGAAAGTTTAAGCGCAATTTCTCAGCCACAAAAGACTGTATTTTATGTTGGTGAATATTGGGATTTTTTGGGATTATCAGTTCAGGCAAATTATTCAAATGCTCCAGGCAAAATTGTTAATAACTGGGATTGGGATAAAAAATTGCCTTTGACTTTGGATGATGATGGAGGAGAAATTATTATCAATTATTCCTATGCGGGTAAAACAAAAACCTTAAATCTTTCACCTATATCGGTGATTGAATCTGATGAAATAGATGAAGAGTTACAACAAATTCAAAGTGTTTTTGCTATGACTTTTGAAATAACAGAAATAACGGAGGAAAATTATCAGTCTGCAAAGTATCTCATTGAACTTTACAATAATTTAAGTTTAGGACAAAAAGAACAATTAGAAAACAAACAAGATTATGAAGACTTAATTGTTTTGCTTGCAAACTATGAAGAAGAATTGTCACACTTGCCTCCACCTCCAGAGCCAACATATAATGTTTATTATGCAATTTTTAATGGATATAATTTTACGGATATAAATTATAATAGTAATTCAACAACCTATCAAAATAGTTTAGGAGCAATTTCGCTTCTTAATCCAACTTCAACAATTGCAATACAGGAAGGTTATGAATTTAAATACTGGACGGATGGGTTTGGAAACACAATTACGCAAATTGAAAATCTTGAAAGTGATATGACCTATTATGCTGTTTTTGAATTGACTGAAAATGTTTTATTAAAATTCTATGACTATGAAAACAAAACAACTTTGTTATTGGAAAAAACAATTACAAGAAAGATTAATGACAATTATATATATAATTTCAAAAGCAATAATATTGCAGATGAAATTTTAAGTGAAACAAATTTTTTAGCAGTTGCTTTTTTGATAGGTGATATTTCAACTCTTATAAGAAGTGAAAACATTTCAACTCAAAGCGGAGCAGAACTTTTTGTTTATGTTAAAACAACAAATTACCAAATTGTAAACATTGAACCGGCTAGTGATATAAACATTTCATGGCAGTTTGAATTTGAAGATGATAATGAAGAAGCAGTTAATATTTTAAGTGGTTCGTTTAATCTAACAATTGTTAATGTTCCAATTTCAGCAATATTAAGTATAACTTCAGCAGGGCTTTCAATAGATAAAATTTTGGCAAATGGTGAGATTGTTGGGGCAAGAAGTGGTTTTATTCCCGCATCTGCAAGTTTTGAAATTGTTAGTGATGAAGACCCGCTCGACATATCATTTGAAAGATTGCCAGTTAGCACAACAACAATAACTTTTAATGGAATTACAACAAAGAGTTATCAATATGGAAGTGGTTGGGACGGAAAACTTTCAACAAATGACCTTTATGATATTTCTGTTGTGTTTGGTGAGGATAGCACACAATATTTAAACACTTATTTAATCGATACAAGTGAATTATTGTTTACCGAATTATCTGATTATACTTTCACAGTCGATACAGCTGTTATTGTCGAGCGAAAATTAAACAATTTTACAATCACGATTAATTTTATTGAAGACAGTGTTATAGTCTTACTTACAGGAAAGCAAACTTTGCAAGACGCGCTAAATGGAAAAACTGGCGAAAATATCAATATACTTAATCATATTTTAGAAAATGAGCAAATTTTCACTGATAGCGGAATGCTAACTTCAATTACAGCACAAGATATTTTAGAAACTTTTGTAACAAATGATTTAATTTATTATTCCAATTTTGAGGGATTTCCTCCGCCAACTATTAATGATTTATATGGTGAGGCAGATTATACAGGACAAAATTTTATTGGAGTTTGGACGGCATTATTTAATAAAAATAATGAGATTTATAGTATTAGTTTAACTCTTACCACTGACGGAACATTTAGTTACACAAGTCAAATCAATTCATTAGTTTCAGCTCAAATTTCAGGTATTTACAGATTGGAAAATTATGTTATAATAATTAAAGAAATAACTTTACAAGGCGACTATCCGACACTTGTTAGTATTAGTGACTTTAATTTTAATCCAGCATTGATTGAAGACGATTTATGCAGTGTGGCTTTTCTTAATATACAAGGAACACAAGTTACAAAATTTAATACTGCTTTAACCAAAGGGTCAGTTAAACCGATTAATTACATAGGTCAAGAATTTGTTAAGACATACACTCAAACAGTAATAAATGAAAATATATCACAAATTTTAACAATTACTTTAAATGCTAATGGAACAGCAATTATTCATGGTATAATTAAGGAGAATGAAGTAACAATTTTTGATGTGACAAATAGTGGATTTTATAGATATATTGATGGAAATATTTTACTTAATTGTAATGGAATTTTAGATACAAATGACATAACGAACCTACTGTTAAGAATGGAGGTCGTATAGGTGAAAAAAGTTAAAGAGATTAAACTTTTTGTGAAGTTGTCAATCTTAATTATATTAGGATTATGTTTTGCTTTTTCAGGTTTTATGTTTTTGTTTAATGATAACTTTACTTATGCCGACAAAAAAGAAGTTAATTTTGAAATTGTGCCAACTGAAAGTTTAACGTTAGAAGTTTCAGGAGAGAATATTACTCAGTTGCCAAATGAACAAGTAGCAATAAAACCAAATAGAGAATTTACAATTACAGTTAATCAAACTCCATGGTATTCAAATACAATTCCAAGTTTTGAAATTTCTAACAATGCCGAAATCTTAAATATTTCTCCAAATATTCAAGGAAAAACTATTATTACAGTTAAAGCAAAAGAAAATGCCGAAGTTGACAGTATAATCACATTTGAAGTTTCGACTGATAGTATTACTGAAAAAACAAATGTTATTGTTGAAAAAATTCCTGTTGAAACAATTGAAATTTATTTTGATAAATCAACAATTCAAGCAGGAACTAGTTTTGTGCCAACTATAGAATTACTGCCACTTGATACAACTGTTTCTTTAAATGAAATACAATTTGAAATTGTTGACGGGAATGATTTTGCATATGTTGAAAACGGCAGAATTTTTGTTAAAGATTTTAATCAAATACCATCAGATGAGGAAACTTTTTCAGTTAGAGCATACTTACCTGGGCAAAATTTAGTTTCAATCAACAACTTAACATTTAATATTTTCAGACCAACAAGCACCGTTGAAATTTATTCAGATAAAACTGTTGCAATTTCTAGAGGCACAAGCGGAGATGAAATTGAATTTTCATTTACTATTAATGGAGCTAGTAGTTCAAAAACACCTCATTATGTCATTGAAAGAGGAAATGAATATGTTGACGGATTAATTGAAATTGACGGCATTTATTATTTAACTGACGATATTTTAATTATAAAATCAGGAATAACAAATAAAGAGGCAAAAATTTTTGTTAGTGCTTTTATTGAGGATGAGATAGATGAAGAAATTTTAACAACTTATTCAGGCACAATTGAAATTTCAGTCAATATTCCAGTTGAGAGCATTTCATGGAAAGGTATTGACAGTAATAAAACAATGGTTCAACAACAATTATCCTATGATTTTTTAGCAGTTGCAAATCCAAATTATGCAAGTAATACTTTAATTGAATACTCATTAAATGTCAATGAAAGCATTGCAACAATTGACAAAAACGGAAAACTTCAAATAAACGAAACAGCAGAAATAGGAACTGAAATTATTATTACAGTATCAAATGTTGATGTTTTGCCAATTTCAAAATCATTAATAATTGAAAATGTTGTTGCAACAAAGATTGAGTTTGGAAATATAATGAAAAATGGTGAGTATTTTAACCCGACAATAGAAAAAGTTTGTCCAAATGAATCACTTGTTTTTGGAGCAATTTGGACACCTTTCAATACAACAGATAAAGACTATGAGGTCCAAATTATTGGCGGAAGTTTAGGATATTCAAATCTTGTAACAATAAACGGAAACACTTTAACAATTAATTCGTTATCTTCAATGAATAATGACAATCCATATTTGACAGTAAGATTAAAAAGCATAATTAATGGAGTCACAACAACAACGACAAAAACAATTAATATTTATGTTCCTGCTGAAAGTGTTGTTTTTGGTTTGACAACAATTGATAGAGGTCAAACAGTTAATTTAAATCCAATATTTAATGGACATGGTTTTGCAAGTAATAAGACAATTTCTTACAGTGGAACAAAATATAATGACAATGATGGATTAGGTGAATATATTATTCCAAATTTATCATTGTTTTGTGAAGTTACGGCAAAAATATATACTTCTTTAAATAAACTTTATATTTCTCAAAATTGCCATGCAGGAATACAAATCAGTTATGCGTATAAATGTAATGAAGGAAATTTTCAAATTCATACTATGATAGTTAACACACTTAATTTGTCTAATTTTTCAGTTAATTTTGACCCAAATGGAGATTACAAAAGTGGAGAAACAGCACGTAGACCCATCAATACAAACAGTCCAGAATTAGAAGAAGGTTGGAGTGCTGATTTATGGATTAAATATAATAATTTATCTCCTTTAAATTATGGATTAAGTCCGTTTTATAATATTTCATCAAACGCTTATATTTCGAAAAACAGCGAACAAAATGATAAGTTAATAAACACTATAACGGCAAGAGCAGGAGAAAATGGAAACAATAATAATATTATGTATCATATAGAATTTTCTGATGGATTTTTAAATAACAAACACTTGACTTATATTTTCTCAACTAATTATACTGAGCAAACTACAATTGAAAACAGCTCATTTATAACAATGTATTTTCCAATAAAACCAATTGCAATTTTTAATAGAAATGTTGAAACCGAATTAAATATTACAAATCCTCGAAATGAAATAACTAATGTTAGCATTAATCATATTGATATTTATTCCTCTTTTTGTGAAATAACTCCAAAATTCTATTTAAGAGATGGAACTGGTATTTCTATTGATGAAACAAGTGGAAATCTGACTGTTTTAAGTGATTCTGCAACAAGAAATCCTGTTATTTATGTAACATTTACCAAAGAATATAATGGTGAAGAAATAACAGTCGAATCAAATGACATGACTTACAACTTGCCAATAATAACGTTTGACAAACGTTTAGGTTCAGGTGGAACGGATTCAATTATTGCCGTTAATGGAAGATTTTCAAATATTACAATTCCAAGCCGAACTGGTTATATTTTTGAGGGATATTATACTTTTTACGATGAAATTATTCTTAATAATCCAGATAATTCTATTCTTATGATATATGGCGCCAATTATTATGATACAAGCGGAAATTTAAAAGTTACTCATAGTGATTATACAAACACAATACTTTATGCAACATGGATAAAATTTAACCTAACTAAAATCTTGTCGCCAGATGATGTGGCTGACATTGGCGGAAGTGAAGCTATTACAATAAATATATCTAGCGGAGTTCGAGAATACAAAATTACATATTCAGGCAAGGATGGAGTTAATATTGGTATTGACGAATTAGCTAATCAAAATATAGGAGCTGGCGGAGTAATATTAACGGGGTCTTCTTTTACCTTAAGACTTCACAAACTTGCAGATAGTATAACTTCACAAACTACAATTTATGTAACTGATGTTTTAACAGGTGCACAAAGATCAGTTATTGTTTATTATTCTACATCGGGTGGTTGTGTTGCTTCTGGAACACTCATAACACTTGCAGACGGAACTCAAAAAGCGGTTGAAGATTTAGATGGCACGGAAATGCTACTGGTATGGAATTTGTGGACAGGTCAGTTTGATGTTGCACCAATAACATTTATCGACAGTCATGGAGAAAGGGTTTACGATATTATTCGTCTATATTTTAGTGACGGAACAGATGTAAAAGTTATTTATGAACATGGCTTTTGGGATTTTGATTTAAATCAATATATTTGGTTAAATCATAATAATGCAAATGAATTTTTGGGTCATTATTTTAATAAGCAAATTTTTGGTGAAAATGATGAATTAGCATGGACAAGAGTTCAACTTATAAATGTTGTTTTTGAACAAGAGTTCACAAATTCATGGAGTCCAGTAACTTATAGGCATTTGTGTTATTATGTCAACGGATTATTATCTGTGCCTGCAAAAACAGAAGGATTAATAAATATTTTTCAAGTTGATGCAGAGACAATGCAAATTAATCAGGAGCAAATGAGTGCTGATGTTGAATTATATGGCTTGTTTACTTATGCAGATTTTGAAGGTGTTCCAAATGTTATGTTTGATGCATTTAATGGACAGTATTTGAAAATTTCCATTGCAAAAGGATTGTTGACTGAAGAAAAATTATATGAATTAATAATGGAATATTCAAAGTTTTTTATATCCTAAATAATATGACAATTAACAAATATTAAGCAAAAAATTATTTTTCGATTTGAATTAAAGTTTAGTGTTCGATATAGCATTTTTGTTAAGACCAATTGAGTTTTTATTTTCGGCTTTGGTTACATATTCTGATTATGTAATTTATTGATTTAAGTTGATTTTCGAAATATTTATTGTCAATTTTGACAACAGTTGAAAAACCCTTATTAAATTGTAACTTGTTTACGACAACGGAATAATTACAAGATTTTTAATTTTCTCTTAGGCGACATGCTTGACATTAATTGAAACAATAGAAACCCTGTAAAAAAACACAACCGTAAAAGATTGTGTCAAATCCAGCTCGTTTTTGGCGGAGAGAACAGGATTCGAACCTGCGGGGCTGTTACACCCACACGCTTTCCAAGCG
>CAZKOT010000044.1:0-8838 GCA_964554475.1 uncultured Christensenella sp. | reverse complement strand
TTTGTACCAGATTATGAAACAAATCCCGCAGCATGGGTTGATGTTGGAGCGGGTTATTTTGTTAGTGGTGATAATCCCTTATTAAAAGAACAAAGATTAGATTTGTTTGATTCTGCAACAGGTCATTATTTAATTGATGAAAATTTTGTTGAACTATATGCAATTGAGCATGCGCCGGGGGAATTTTCATTTATTTTTAAACCAGTTTATTACGAAACAGAAATTGACAGTTTTTCTTTTCATGCAAAAACCACTTTACAAAAATCATATGGTATGGTTTATATTGACGGTGTTTATAACTCATATGATGCAAAATTAAACTATGTTGCGCCCTATACAAATCAAATTGAAATGGAAATTTTTGTAAATAAATACAGAAAATTAAAAGAGGTTCTTGTTAAAGAGGGTGAAGAACCTTTTAGTCCTGTTGAAAACATTCAACAAGTTGAAAATGTTTACTCATTTACTTTTTATTTGGTTGATGGAATGGAATTTGAAATTGAGTTTGAATCTGTTGAATTTGATATTTTTGTTATTGCTCGAACAAAAGACGGAATAGATGTGCCGAGCGAATTAAATGCAATAATTAATAATGGTCCTTCAAAAGTTTGGTTAAACAGTTCATTCACAAATGTAAGTGCTAATAATGTGGTAGGATATAGACTTGTTAATAATGCAGTTCAAAACATAAAAATTTTTAATCAAATAACAAGTCAATATGATTATTTTTCAGCAATCAGTGGTGCTATTAATTTTGCATCAATGGATGTAAGTTTTTTTGACAAATATTTAGATTTTTTAGTAAACGAAGATGGCGAAATTGTTATTATTGCGGAATACATTGCACAGTTTAATTTGAATTTAGAAATACAATATTTAAATGAGTCTTATGCTGATGTGACAATTGAAATTACTGATGAGTATGGCAATACAACAATAGTTTCACAGTCTATGCTTGATTATTTTGACAAAAATAGTATTGTTAAAATAACACTTTTACCAGATGAAATTTCACTTATTGAAAATATTACAAATGTTAGCGCAGGTGAATTGAACGAAGATGGAAATATTATTCAATTTGTTTTGGATAAAGATAGAAATGATATTGAAATTGTGTTTAACGTTATTGAATATTCACTTAATGTTAAATTGGTGGATAAAAACTTGAACGAGATTTTTGAAATTGAAAAAATTGTTGAACTTGAAACCGAAAAACTTTTTGCAGAAGATGAAATTACATTAATTTCCAAAGGTGAACATCCAAATTTTGAATTTTTGGGTTGGTATGCTGTTGTCGGTGAAGAATTAAAACTATTGCCAGCTCCATATGATAACGTTATTGAAAGACTTGTTTTAACACAAAGTTTTATTGACAATTATGTTGATGGTTTAGAAATTAACATTATTGGGCAGTTTATCCGTTTACATGAAATAAATGTTATTATCCCATTGCAAAACTCCGGAACGGTGGAGTTTTTCGTTTTAAATGAAAATGAGGGTGGTAAACAAATTTTAAATAGTGTTTTTAGAGAGGGAACTCAGCTACGAATTGTTGTTATTCCTAATGATTATTACATGTTTGATAACGCGCTTGGACTTGGTGCTAATGATGTTATTGAAGGTCATCATATTGAAACTCAAGTTAACTCTACTGCATTCATTACAATAAATTTTAAACCAATAATATATGAATTTGTGCCGATTAATGATTTAAAAAACGCAAAAGGAAATGTAACAATAAATAATACAAATCTTGCAATAGGAGAAAAAATTGTTTTCACGTTTAATCCGGATTCTGGCTATGAATTAGCAAATTGGAAAATAAATGGTGTTGATGTTAATGATTTAGAAAATGTAGAGATAAATGGAAATAATCTTACACTAACAATAACTGAAGAGTGGTTACAAGAATTTATAGAAAATGGCGGAGCATTAAACAGTGAAATAAGCACAAAAATTAATACAACTTTTTTAACAATTGTTCTTGCTGGAGGAATTTCAATTCCTGTTTTACTAATTTTGGTTTTCTTGTTCGTTTTTCTAAATTCGAAGAGAAAGGCAGAATATAATCGCCTTATTCAAAACCGACTCGACAGTGAAAAAAGATTTGCATCTGTTGATTTTGTTAAAAAAATATTAAATGAAAATAAAAATGACAATAAAAATAATTAATGTTTTGCAAAACCGATTTCGAGATTAATAAATATGCTAGACTTTTATAAAAACTGAATTATTAAGAACGTAATGACGTAAATACATGTCCAAAAATTAGATAAAATAAATAATAAAAATGCTTTGGAGGAACAGATGATTAAAAAAATTTTTAAAACAACAACTAATTTTTTTGTTTTGACCTTAGCATTTTTAATGATTGTGCTTGGAGCATTATTCATACAATCAAACATGCGACAAAATAAGAATACTGGTTTTGGAGCAATAAATGTTAGCAATAATTTAACTGGGGAACATGTCATATATGAGGGAAGTGATGGCTCGGGAAGTGGGACTGCCCTGGATCCAATTTTAGTTGGAAGTTATAACACTTTTAACACAATAGTTAGAAATAGGTCTACTTCTTTACTAACATATTTTGTTTTAATTAATGATATTGACCTAAGTCCATCAAGCGTATGGTCTCCCATTTCAACATTGGCGGCGGAATGGGTTTTTGACGGAAATAATTATACAATTTATAATATGAAGTATTATAGTCAAAAACCTCCGCTTGGGTTGTCACAGTTTGGCTTGTTTAGAGAAATTTATGGCAGAATAAAAAATCTTAATATGGGCGGAGTGAATATTTCAAAAGTTACAAACCAATCACTTTCAAATTCTGCTGCACTATGTTATAGAGCATATGATGGTGCTATTTTTGAAAATATTACACTTGAAAGTGGAATTGTATTTTCATCAGGGTATAATATGGGTGGTTTTGTTTCTTTAATTGATGGTGGAACGATTACTTTTAGAGATTGCTACAATAAAGTCCCAATTGAAAGTCAATATAATACCGGTGGTTTTGTGGCACGAATTAGGAATTCCGCAAATGTTATATTTGAAAGATGTGCAAATTTAGCAAGTGTTGCTTCAACAAGACAAGATGATAATAGTGCATTAGCAGGTGGCTTTGTTGGAACAATTGAAGGAATATCGTCGAATTTAACATTTGATTTCTGTTATAATTTGGGCAATGTGCAAGGATTTCATAAGTACATTGGTGGTTTTGTTGGATGGGTGATTGGAGGAACAGTAACGATCAATAATTCTTTTAATGATGCTGAAATTGTTATTAGCAACGATGATACTAGCATTCAAGAAAGAAAGGGTGCTTTTACAACAAGACATAGTGGAACAGTGAATGTTAATGATTGCTACTTTAATGAAACAATTTTCGACGGAGTTGCTTGTTATAACGGCGGAACAATCACAAATCAATATGATGAACCGTATAATCAACCAAATTTGACAAGTGAAGAAATAAGATCACAAGATTTTGTTGATTTCTTGAATGATATTGTAGAAGAAGTAATGTTTGAATTAAATGACGGAAGAGTTGGATTTGCTGTTTTATATCAAAAATACACCTTGACTTTTTTACCAGGTGAAGGTGATGGCGAAATTTATGAAATAATTAGAAATAAAACCGATAATGAAACAATTTTACCCTATAATGGAATGCTAAATTATCCGGGACTACCAACAAAAGTTGGTTATGAATTTATTGGTTGGTTAACTGATAGTTCGTTATATGAGGCAGGAGATACTTTTGATAATATTGAGTTAATAGATATAACTTTTGTTGCTCAGTTTCAAAAAAGCATTTATGAAGTTGTCTTTGTTTCCGCAACTGCAGGTCCAAAAGTTATTGATCAGTATGGTGAAACATCACCTGATTTTAGCATTGGGAATGAAGCAGGTAAAAGCTTAAGCAGCAGTTCGTGGAGTGGCAATTATCGTTGGAAAATTCAACTTGGTGGAACAAGTGGTTTAAGTGATTTAGATTGGGTTTTTCTTTCAGAAGATCAAGTGATTAGTTTTAGTTCCCTTGCTCCTGAAAATTCAATTGGAATTGATTTTATTAATTCATTTGTTGACTATGAAGGATATGATAGTGACCCAGAATATGATGGTGCAATAAGACTAAAAATTGCTGATATTTCTACAAGCAGATTGATTAGCATTACATCAAATTATGATGGTGGGCAATTATTTATTATTTTAGATAATGATCAATTATTGCAAGTTCCTCTTAATAGAGTGGTTAGTTTTCCGCTTACAGGCTTTATAAAAAACATAACAACAACAATAAACAATCATTATGTTTTTGAAAACATTATTTTATATGACGAAAGCGATGACCCAGTTGGCGACCCAATAACTAGTCAAAATTATGATAGCAGTGAAGATGAACGTTTTAATTTCAATCAATTATTTTCAGGCTATACTATTGAAGTAAATTTTGCAAAAGTGGAATATGAGTTTAGAATTTATGCGGCACTTAAGGGACAGGAAGATATTGAATTAGATGAGGAATTAATCAACGAAATTAGTGTTTCAAAAATTTCTATTTATGAAGAGGCTGTTGTTAATGTGACAGCTTTACCCGAAAGCATTTTGCGAAACTATTGTTTCGTTACATTCAAAATATATGATGTATTAGAAGATTTATATTTTAATTCTGATTTTCATGTTTACACTTATAACAAAAACTATACTAGTTCTGAAATTAACGAAGAATGGCTTGAGAAATATCTAAAAGATAATCAATTTGTTATAATTATTGCTGAATATATTGAGGCGTACAGTGTTTCAGTTACGACTGCTGAAGGACAATCAAATTTTGGACATATTAGCATCAAAGTAGTTGATTCTATAACCAAGGAAGAAACATCTTACAGCAAATTGCAAAACGAATATATTGTGAAAGACTCATCTATTGAGATTGTCGCAAATCCAGAAAAAATTTATGAATTTGATTATTTTTTAAATGTTGGTGCAGAAAATTATAAAGAAACTAATAAAGTGGTGATAGAAGTAAATGAAACAATTGATATTCTTGCAGTATTTAAGTATAAAAATTTTGTGCTTGAATTCCTCCCCAAAGACCAGAGTAATCGCACAATAAATTCAGTTAATGGTTTTACTTCTTATGTTAATGGGCAGGAGAATAGTTCCAGTTTAGTAAAAGTAACCGATGTATTAAATGGCCCATTATTTACGGGTGGAAATGATATAACAGGCTATAGATTTATAAGTTTTACAATTAAAAATGAATTGGGCGAGACTATTGCTTTAACGGATGATATTTTTGTTAGCGAAGAAATTTTAAGGAAAAATTTGAACAAGTGGAGCAAGTTTATTGTTTATGCGAATTATGTTAGCAGACTAACACTTACATTAACACAACAAAATGAATATTTGGGAAATGTGAAAGTTTTCTTAAAGGGTGAGGAAGAGGAAACTCCTCTTCGTGAATTTGATTATGGAACAGAAATTGTTATTATTGCAAATGCAAATAGATTTGGAAAATTAAATGAAATCAACCCAATTTTTGGACATAATACAGGTGAACAAGAAGGAAACAATAAGTTAAATCTAACAATGACTTTTAATAGGTCAATTGTTTTCAATTTTGTTCCTTTAAAGCTTGAAATTAAAAATAATTTTGAATCACTAAATGGTGGAGTTACAACAATTTCAAGTTTGAATGAATTAAATGTTGGTGATAGGGTAGTTTTAACCGTTAATGCTGATTTTGGAAAAGAATTAAAATCTTGGGAAATTAATGGAATTAGTGTTGATGAATTACCCGATAATATGACATATGAAAAAAATACTCTTACAATTACAATTACAGACGAGTGGCTTGATAGTTTAACATGGCTTGATGATGATACTTTTATTCTTGAAAGTGAAGCTATCTTTGGAATGACTTCAACAATATTATTTGCAATAATTGCTCCCAGCGTTATAATTCCTATGTTAATTTTAATTCTTGTTCTTTATTATATTATTTTAAACAAACGAAAAATGAAAATTAAGGCAGAATTACAACAGCAACAAGCAATCAACTATAAAATGAATACAAGTAGTTTTATTAGTGATTTGCGTGAAGGAAAAAATGTTGGACAAGTTACAAAAGAAGATATTAAAAGAGAAATGAAAAATAGAAAAAAGAAAAAATAAGACGCAAAAAATTAACTAATTTTTTGCGCTCATTATTCTTTCTCGGCGGTCTGAGTTTGTCTATAGTCTGTAATTCTGTTTTAACAAGTAGTTTATTCACTCTTTATTGTTAGCCCCGAATTTTTCCACGGCAGCAAAGGGCGAACTCGAACGATTAAATTAAAAGTATTTTTAGGGTGAATATTTGAGCATATTTTTAAAAAGTTAGAGAAGTCAATCCATAGTTTCTTGTTTTTTTAACTAAAAAAGTGTAAAATCTAAATAAATTAGTTTTAATATTTTATTTTTAATTTTTTAAAAGGGATAGAAATTTTGGCAAAAATAATTGTTGAAGAAACCGAAATACAAATTGAAGAAAAAGTCGATGTTATTGACGAAAAACAAATTCCAAAACAAAATTTTTTTATGATTGAGCGTTTGGAAAAAATCACATTTCGTTCTTCAATTTATCATTACGAAAAAATGTCGGTTTTAGTTCAAAAAATTAAACGCTTTGGCGAGGATTATTTTAAAATAGTTGTTTTTTCTGACACTTTTTTAAAGGCTTGGAGTTTGATTGCTCTTCCTGCCGAATTAAATATTAAAATTAAAAGATTAGCAGAAGATGTGTTTTTTGTTGTGGGAGAGAGTCTTAATGACAAAATTACTTCCCAAATTACTTTTTGCAAATTAAAAACAAGTGGTAGTGTTGAAGAAGTAACCATTAATTTTACAAAATTACATGAATTAAAGTTTGTTGAATTTAAAGCAGTTTTAATTTGTGTTGAAGAAAAAGATCATAAAACTGGCAATTCACTTCATGTCTTATCACTTTACAATAATGAAGGAAGATTATTAAAAAATTTTTATGAATATTATGATGATTCTCTTGAAAAATTTTCTTACTCATTAGATGGAAAGAAATTGAAAATAACTCTTTTACAAAAAAATGGTAAAAAAGAAATAATAAATTATGATCTTGAAAATTTCTTAAAAGTTTGAAATACATAATTAAAACTATTTATGATCTTCAATGTAGTTTCTTATATAAGCCATTGACTTATTTTTCATAAAATTTACAAAATTTTCAAAGGTTGAAAATTCAGATTTATCTGTCATTTCATTCCAGCCGTTTTGCAAATAAATATACTTTGAGGTTGAAATTCCATAATTATTACCATTCTGATTGACGTATTCTCCAAATTCAATTTCTCCATCTTCAAGTACAATTTGATGTTTTTGACAAGATTGTATTAATTTGTTTTTTATTTTTGTTTTTAACTGCTCTTTTGCAAAATTATCTGAACAATCAATTGTAAAGTAAAGAAAATTATTATTTGCTTTAATAAAATTTTGATTAATTAGTTTAGTGGTAATGTTTTCTATAACTTCTTCAAGTTTCCTTCTTTCATGAGAAATATCTAAAATTAAATTTTCGCCATCATAATTATAAGAATTCAAATCTATAATCTGGTCATTTTTATTTATTGTAAATTCAATTGAAGGATTAATATCAAATGAAATGGTTGCAAAAACTGTGTTGTCGAAAGCTAAAAAAGGTATAGTAAAAGCAACAATTAAAATTATTAACAAGGAAGCTAATGATGCATAAACCCATTTCTTTGGTTTTTTTCGATTTGCTTTAATTGTATTTTTATCTTTAAAAACATCATTATTTGATGATAAGACTTTATCTAAAACATCAGGTACTTCTATTTTATTTACTTCGTTTTGAAGTAATTTTTTAATTTCTTTACTCTTCACTATTAACCTCCTTTTTTAATTTTTTTATTATTACATTATATTTCCATAAAACTGTTCCAAGCGGAATTTCCAAAATTCTTGCTATTTCTCTATGCTTAAAACCTTGCACAGCATAAAGAATTAAAATCTGTCTTTCAATTAAGTTTAATTTTTGCATTGCTTTTTTTAAAAGCATTTTGTCATCCAGCATTTTTTCAATATTTTGCACATAAGCAATTTCGTTTGGAAATTCTGTGAATCTTTTTTTGCGATTGTATTCATTAAGGGCAAAATTTTTTGCTATTGTTAAAATCCAATTTTTCAAATTTGTGTTTGATTTATATTGTTCAATATTGTTTTTAACTTTAATAAAAGTATTTTGTAACACATCTTCAGCATCTTGTTGGTTTCGTAAAATAGAAAAGGCAAAAAGATATACTGGTTTACTTAATATTTCAAAAATATTTTGTAACGCATCATTTTTGCCTTTTTTTAATTCTTCAGCATAATTTTCTAGTTCATTTTTCATTATTTTATTATAACATATTTAGTTTTAATCCAAAAATAAATCATTAAATCTTGTTCTTGTTATTGATCCGTTTTCGCCTTTTTGGTCATCAACAAATTCATCCCAGCCATTTTGAACTGCTGTACGTTTCTGGTTTTGATTTTGTTCATGCGCATTAATTTTACTTTGGTTTGCTGTTTTTAAAGCTTCATGTTCTGTTTCTTTCCCATCTTTGTAATTTGTAGCATTTTCACCTTTCATGATTTCTACAAGTTGCCTGTTAGTCATTTCAATTAATTCTTCTTGAGTGTATTCTGTCAAGCCTGAAATAAGAATTGCTTTAATCATTCTGAGTTTTCCAGTTGAAATTCCAAGCTCTTGTGCTTCTACGGCAATTTCTACCATATCCCCATCATTAAAAC
>CAZKOT010000043.1:734-9173 GCA_964554475.1 uncultured Christensenella sp. | reverse complement strand
AGCACTAAAAAAGAAAATGAGCAAAAAAAATGGGACAAGCTTTCTAAATAAATTTGAAGAACTCAATAAAAAAGATTTAGTAACATTGCAAGATGAGTTAACTAATTTTAGTGGAAATAAAAAATCGCAAAAATTTAAAGATTTACAAACTGCCAAAACTTTTAAAGAAGTAACTCAGCAATTAAATGATTTAGAAAATAAAGCTAAAGTTGCTGCTCAAAATCCCAATCTTCAAAATGAAATCACAGAACTTGAAACAAAATTGCAACAAGCTGAAAATGAAAAAACAAATTTAGAAACGCAAAAAACAACTGCTAAGGCAGCTTTTGGAAATGCTATACCAAACATAGTTACTTTACAAAATGAAAAAGCAGAAATTGAAAATAATATTCAAGAAGAGGAAGTAAAGAAAAATGACCTTGAACAAAAAATCAAAAAAAACAGTGAAGAAGCAGAAATGCTTCAATATGGTAAATTAGAATTAGAAGAAGTTGCTTCTAAATCAAAAGATAAGCACTTTATAAAACGTGCTGAACCTTTCATGAGTCAAGATGAAGGGTCCGAAATGATTAAAGTATAGCAAATTATTATTCAATATTTAATTATTTAAATCATGTATAATTTTTTAGTGTAAAACAATATAATCATTTTGAAAAAAGTGTTTAAGTTTTATAGTTTTTATTAAAACAAACTAAAAACAATTAATGAGAATGAGTAAATCATTTTAATGATTTACAATCTGAAAAATTAAATATCTGCTCAAAAAAGAAAATCTAGACAAGATAGTTTAAGCGTGCCATACTCTTTAAAGGAAGTGAATAATGAAAATATTTAATAAAAAGAAAAAATTAAATATTACTGAACTAATTGAAAAACCCTATGAAGAATTAAATGAGGAAGAAAAAGCACAAGTCGATAAATTTCAAAAAGATCTTGATTTATCATTTGACGAAATGATGAAAAAAGAAGAAATGCACAATCAAAAGTGGTTAGAATTAATTGCAGAAATAAAAAATGAAAAACAAATACCGACTCCGGCATTAGACAAAGAAGTAGAAAAATAAAAAAAGTAATACTGAAAAAGCAAAGCAAAAAGAAATTTAAATTATGTTTTTTAAAATTATATAAAACAAATTTTAGATTGCCACATCGAATTCGCAATCCTCAATTATTAACTATTCATTAAAAAATTCTTTAATTTTTTTTTTGCTATTGTTCATTGGTAACCACCAACCAATATTTCAGTCAATATAAAAGACTTGAGATATTAAAGTATAGAAAATTATTATTCAACATTTAATTATTTAAATCATATATAATTTTTTAGTGTAAAACAATATAATCATTTTGAAAAAAGTGTTTATAAGTTTTATAATTATTCAATGAAAATAATTAAAAAATAAAAAAATGTTTTTTTAATATTGCAAATTGAAATAAAAAAATTAATGAAAGGTTGTAAATTGTAAAAGATATACTGACAGATATAAAAAACAAAATTTGAAAAAATTTAATCAATGAAAAAAGTATTTTTCAAAAAGCGTAAAAAAAAGTAATTTGTAATTTATTTTGCACATACTTTTTTAAAAGGAAGAGTGATGTTTGACAACTTGTATGAAAGTAATCCTACTGCTTCAATAATTGTTACTTTGGCAATTATTATTCTTGCTGGATTTTTGATTTCAAGACTAACAAAATTATGCAAATTACCAAATGTAACAGGTTACATAATTGCCGGTGTTTTAATTGGTCCCAGTGTTTTAAATCTTGTTCCTTCATCTATTGTTCCCGGTTTTGATTTTTTAACAGATATTGCAATTGCTTTCATTGCTTTTGGAGTGGGACGTTTTATTAATATTTCAACTTTTAAAACAAATGGTTTAAAAATTCTTGCAATCACCCTTATTGAAACCTTTTTAACTGCGGGACTTGTTCTTATTATTTTAAAATTTGCTTTCAATTTGTCCTGGGAAATATCGGCTATTTTAGGATGCATTGCAGCAACAACTGCTCCAACAACAACATTTATGACAATTCGCCAGTATAAAGCAAAAGGTCAATTTATCACTTCAGTTGTTCAATCAATTGCAATTAGTAGTATTGTAACTCTTTTGATTTTTAATATTTGCTTAATCTTTGTCCAAAAAACCGATTCTACTTTTGCACTTTTTCTTCCCATCCTTTATTACATTGGAACAATTGTATTAGGAATTGGTTTTGGATTTTTGCTCAAAAAACTTATTGATGCAAATTTTTCACGTGACAGTCGTGTGATTATGACGTTTGCTTTTATCATAACCCTAACCGCCGTTAGCAGTTTAATGGGTATTTCACCCCTTCTTGCATGCATTTCATTTGGAGCATCCTATGTTTCATTTAAAGGAGAAAAAGAAATCTTTGAAATTTTAAATTCATTCACTCCTCCAATATTACTCGTGTTTTTTGTTTACTGCGGAATTCAATTTGATTTTAATAATTTACTTAATGTTGGATTAATTAGTTTGTGCTACGTTTTAATTCGAATGATAGGAAAAGTGGGAGGTTCTGCATTAGGTGGAATGATGACAAAATCATCTCCTACCACAAAAAAATATTTGGGACTAGTTTTAATACCTCAAGCAAGCGTTTCTGTTTCTCTTGCAGCAATTGCTTACAGGGTTCTACCTCCCGAAGTCGGCTCACAACTCACTTCAATAATTTTAACAACAGCAATTATTTTCGAATTTATAGGACCAGTTTGTGCAAAATGGGCAATTTCAAAGTCAGGAGCAATCGAAGATAATGCTAGAAAAAAATTAACTCCTATGGAACGTTATATTAACCAAACAGAATCGGATACGCTTAAACAAAAAATGTGTGAAATTAAATATAAAGCAAAAAATAAAAGTGATGTTTTGAAATTAAAAAGAATTATGAAAGAATTAAAAAAAACACAAGCTTTTAATGATACATGCGAAATTGAATTTGACGATGAAAATGAATGAACAAAAATGAAATCTTTTTTTAAATTATTCATTTTATCATAAATGAATAAAGCGATTTCATTAATCAGTATATCATTTGCCATTATTTCTTTCTTGACAGGTTAGTAAAAGAAGTTATAATAAATATATATATAGCTTTTATAAAAATTTTAAAAGGAAAAATTATGGGAATTGAAAATGTGTATTCAAGCATAAAACTTGAACTTGCAAAACAATTTGATAAGATTTTTTATGAAAATTATTTAAGCAATGGAGATTTAGGATTCTTAAATGTTTCATTAGAAATGACGGCAGAAGAAAAAAGAATGCTTTATATTACGCCATACGAATTTAGAAAAAATATTGACAATGCGGATGAACAATTTATTAATGCAACTTTAGGAATTATAGCTGTTTTTGCAAGGGTTGGGAAAAAAATTAGTTCCACTCCAAGGTTAAGTGACAACAATATTACCTTATTACAAAAAGGTTTAAAAAAATTAGGTTTTAAACTCGAGTCAATACAAATAAATGATTTAACTCATAGAGAAGCATTAAACATTTTCCATGAATATGCCGAAACTGGAACATTTTTGGAAAGAGCACCTGATTTAACTTCTAACAAAAAACATCAAATAGAGTTAGCACTTAGTCGATTAGGATTAACCAAAAAAATTAAAGAGGAAAAAAAAGAAATTGAAATAGGACCAATGTTTAAAGATACTTTTTTATAAAAGAATTTTAATATTATTTAAAAAAAAGGCTGTTTACTCTCAATTCTGTAATTACCTATATGTTACGATTTTTCTTCAAAAAATTCTGAGTTTAACTTTCATAAAAAAATATTTTGAAATTCAAAGTAATTTTTAGTTTTTTTCTTGACACAAGCATATAATAAAGTTATAATACCGTGTTTTAAATAAAAAACACGACAACTACGCTTTTTAGCGAAATTGTTGTGCTGTTTATTTTTGATATGGATAACTTCCATAAAAGTCGAATAAAATAAAACAATAATAAAACAAAGGGAGGATATAAATATGTCAAAAACATTTTTAACCCCTAAAGGAAAAAAGGACCTAGAAAAAGAACTTGAAGAATTAATCAAAAAAAGAGTTGAAATTACAAAAAGAATAGGTGAAGCGAGAGAGTTTGGAGATTTAAGCGAAAATGCTGAATATGATGCAGCAAAAAACGAACAGGCAATGAATGAACAAAAAATTAATGAAATTCAAGTAATACTCAGAAATTGCGTTATAATAAATAAAAACAAAATTGACACAAGCAAAGTAAATATTGGTTGCTTTGTTTTGGTTTACGACCAAAAATTTAAAGAAGAAGTTGAATACCAAATAATTGGCTCAACTGAAAGTAATCCTGCGAAAGGACTTATAAGCAATGAATCACCGGTTGGAAAAGCATTGTTAGATCACAAAGAAGGAGACATCGTTGATGTTGAAACTCCTTCAGGCATAACAAAACTTAAAATTTTGAAAATTAGAGCATAAGAAATTGCCTCTATATTTACATAACTGCAAGTTTGATATTAGCATTTTTAACAATTAAAATAATATACGTTGTCTTTCAACTTATAAGGAACGTAAAATGATAGAATGGTGGTTAACATTATCAATAGACAGACAAATAGCGCTCACAATTGCGCTTGCATCAACCATTGTTCTTTTTACGCAAATTGTCCTTGTAATCATTAATTTTTATGGGGTTGACAAACTTAATTCAGGACCCGAAAATCTTGAACTTTATGAAAAAATTGCCAATCATGACAGTGATATGTCAAAAGACAAAATTAGAATTTTGTCGCTTCGCAACATAAATATTTTTATGGGCATAAGTTGTTTGTGCTATTTTTTACTTTACACATTTCTAGAACTTTATGCTGTGATTTTAATTTCACTTACTTTGGCTACAATTGTAACAATTGTTTACACCGTTGTTTACATGTATTTAAAAAGGAGAATAAAAAAGACTACTCCAAAACACTGAAATTACATCAAAAAATAATTTTTTTAAGTGAAACTTTTCAGGATTTGAAAGTCTTTCAAAAAAATGAAAAAAAAATTATTACTTCATTGTTGTTGTGGACCTTGTTCAAGTTATGTTTTAACAGAACTATTTGAAAAGTTTGATGTTACTGTTTTGTTTTACAACCCAAACATATTTCCAAAAGATGAATTTGAAAAAAGACATAAACAACTTAAAAAGCTAATTGAAGTTTATAACGTAAAAGAGATTGAAATTTCCTACAAAGAAGATGAATTTCTTAGTCAAATAATTTCTTTTGAAAAAGAAAAAGAAGGTGGAAAACGCTGTGAGATTTGTTTTCGGTTAAGACTTTTTAAAACAGCAGAAAAAGCAAAAGAATTAAGTTTTGAAATTTTTACAACAACTTTATCAGTAAGTCCACACAAAAATTCTTCTATAATAAACGAAATTGGAAAAGAAGCATCAAATTATTATAAGGTTGATTATTTGTTTGCTGATTTTAAGAAAAAAGACGGTTTTAAAAAAAGCATTGAACTTTCCAAAAAGTACGAACTTTATAGGCAAAATTATTGCGGATGTAGATTTTCTTTAAAAAAATAATGGTATTTTTTTCTCAAAATATTTTTTGTTTTTAAGATTTTTTCAAAAAAAATACTAGACAAATGCAAAACAATTGAATATACTAACGTGGAAAAAACTCAAAAGTTTTTTTGCATAATTTTACACAATTACATATATAATTATTAAAAAAAATTTATTGTTTTGAGAGGAAAAAAAATGAATCAAAAACAGATTTACATTAAATGTCCTAGATGCGAACTCAATTACATTTTAAAAAAAGACAAAATTTGTAGTGTTTGCAAAGCAGAAATGTCTGCGAATAAGGAAGAATTACTTGATGAATTTGACTTGGAAATTTGCCCCGTTTGTAAAACAAACTATATTCAACCCGAGGAAACAATGTGTTCAAATTGTTTAACAGAACATACCTTGGAAGAAATTGAACCCGTTTCAGATGAACGAGAGTGGAACACTTATGTTAATCAAGATGAAACAGAATTTACTCATGCCGATGAGGAAATTGGTGAACTTGCCATTATTGACATAGACGAAGAAGAAGTCTTGGACGAGGATTTGGAAATTGAACCTGAAGAAGAAGAGGAAGAAGAAGAATTAGTTGATGAAGATTTAGAAGATGATGATTTTGACGAGGATGATTTTGATGAGGATGAAGACAAAGAAGAAGATGATGACGAGGATGACGATTTTTAAAAAACAATAAAAATGGCAATAATTGCTTTCCGGAGAGGAAAGCAATTTTTTTATATTAAAGTTTGCTATTGAGTAAAATTAATTTCCTTGTTAACCTTTCCCAATGGCAAGTTTTTCGTAATCTCTTAAATTTAATTTATATTGCTCTTAAAAATTTTTTAGCAAGTAAATAGAATTTTAATTTGTTATCACATGGGACAAGAAGCAGGAGGTAAAATGAAAAGAAATACAGGGGCACTTGAAGCAATAAAACAAAGTATTGCAGAATTAAAAGGAAAAGATGTTGAACTGCACATTAATCGTGGCAGAAAAAAATTTGAAACATTTATGGCTGTTATAGATTGTATTTATCCCAGTGTTTTTACAGTTAAAGCACTAAATGATGCAAAACAACTTCCAATTCAAACATTTTCATATTTTGATGTGATGTGTGGGGATGTGGTAATTAAAAATGATAAATTATAAATTAAAAAGTACATTTAAAAAAAATAAAAAACAAAATGTCAAAAATGTTGCAAATTAAATATGTTTTGTTATTTTTTTAATATTTAACTATTTTTTTTATTAAGAAGAACTTCAAGCTTTAGAATAATTTAATTATAATTATGCTATTTTTAAAGAATTTTTTATAAAAAAATAAATTTATAATAATATTTTATGTCAAAAACAAAATATTTTCACTAGAAATCAAAAAATTTTATTTTTCAAAATTTTTTAAAAACAAAAGTCATTAGGACACAATTAATTGTGTTCCTTGTTCACAAACCCTTAAAATACGCTTCATAAACTTGACAAATTAATTAGTATATGCTATTTTACTCACACAGGAAAATTAGATTTTAAGTTTTTTTTGTTTTAGCTAAAACTTTTTAAATTTTACTCTTGTACTTAATTTGTATTTTATAATAATCAGTAAAAACAAATAATAAAGGGGTGTAGTTTAGTGGCAGAACAGTAGTCTCCAAAACTACTTGTGAGAGTTCGATTCTTTCCACCCCTGCCAAACGCAATCGCTTTTGAACTCAGTTGGGAGAGTTAAATACTTTTTCACATCAGGCATGTGTGGAATTGTTTTTCCAACGCTTTGCCAAATTATAGAAACCAACAAAACAAAGATAGCAAAAAAAACACACTCACAAAAATTAATGAGTGTAGTTTTAGAACATTTTCAAGATAATGTATTTGACAAATATCAAGTGGCAGATTTGCTTAATTTAAGCCCAAGCGGAGCATATAAGTTTTTAGCGGTTATGGAAAAGAATGCAATGTTGGATTATAATAAAACTGAGAAGAATAAGATTGTTTATTCGATAGAATAAATAAAAAGTAAATGTTTCAATATTTGTTTTATTAAATTTTAATTATATATAAAATTGTATTATTTTTTTTTGTTTGTTGATCTGCGGAAAATCATTTTATCATTTTAATTATTTTTTTTAGAATTTTTGGATTACTGAATTCCTTGTGCGACTTGACTATCTAAAGATTTTTTTCTTTCCTTCCAATCTGGCATTTGAATCGTCATAAAATTATAAAAATCTGCATTGTGATATTTGTAAAGCATGTGCGTCAGTTCGTGTAAAATTACATATTGAATTTGAAGAATGCTTGCTTTTAATAAATAATCATTAATGTTTATTTTATTGCTATTTTTATTATAAGAACCCCACATTGTTTTCATCGATCGAATATTCATTATGGGCTTAGAAATAGAATACTTTTTTATAATCTTGTCAAATAATTCATCAAAAATTTTCCCAAATACTTTTTTTGCTTTTCCTCTCCACCAAATCAAATATTGTTTTTTTACTCTGTCAGTATTGCTTGGGTCTTTTGAAAAAACAATTATAGATTTATCATTTTCTTCCACTCTCGGTTCTCCGTGTTTAATAAAAATTCTATAATCTTTTCCTAGCATTTGAAAACAACTTCCGTCTTTAATACACTCAAAATTATAAGCACCTAAAGATTCTTTATATTTGTTTAATTGCTTGTTAATCCAGTTTATTCGTGTTTCAAAAAACTTATTAATGTATTCATCTGAAGCACTTTCTGGGAAAGAACATTTTACAGTTAAATCTCTGTAAACTTTAAGATGAACATTTTTAATTTTTTTCTTTTCGATTAAAATTTTAATATTGTCATATACCTTTTCAATTTTAAGATAATAACTAGTAATCATTTTTAAAACCTCATAATCCCA
>CAZKOT010000043.1:0-724 GCA_964554475.1 uncultured Christensenella sp. | reverse complement strand
CGTCATCAATAATTAAGTCAAGCATCCCAACATTGTCTTTTGTAATCTCTACTCCAATGCTTTCAAACAAATCAAACAAGAAATCATCCAGCCCTCTTTTAATTTCTTTGTGAACAATTTCATTATGCTTCCAATCTTTTTTAGTTTTTAAAATAAGCATTTTCTTAATCTGCTTTGATATTTCTGCAACAAATTCTTCTTGTAATAAATTTAATTTTATGTTGTTAATTTTAATTTCCTTTAAAATTGAACCATAAATGCTTTTGCTTTCACTGTCATCTTTAATTGATGTTGGATAACTTTGTTTTTCAAGTCCGTTTTTAAAATCATCGGCAATTCTCTCAATGTCAGCAAGGTATGAATCCTCATTGCGAGAATTTTCATATTCCTCTATGGTCTTCCTTATCTTTGCAGAAAATTCCTCATACAAAAGTGGGTCATTGTATCTAACTTGTTTTAATTTGCTTTCAACTTTTGTTTTAATTAAATCTGCTTGTGCTTTTTTTGAAACACCAATCTCTTTTAAAGCTTTTCTCATCTTATCTTCATCAGTAATAGAAAATGGTTGCAAAATTTCCTTAACCTCTCTTGCGTGAACATAATTATTAAGTAAATTTAACATAACATCTTCACGAATAATAATGTTGCCATTATCATCAATTTCATCAACTTCAAATCTTTGTTTAACGCTTGCTTGCAATTTTTTATAGAAAAGCCATTCCGT
>CAZKOT010000042.1:0-9288 GCA_964554475.1 uncultured Christensenella sp. | reverse complement strand
GCTCGTCGGGCTCATAACCCGAAGGTCGCAGGTTCAAATCCTGCCCCCGCAACCAATAAAAATACCAATTAGTTGGTGTTTTTTTTATTTGTATGACGTTTAAAGCATTGCTGATAACACACTACATTGCTCGAAAATATTTTGCTTTTTGTGTGAAAAAATCCAACATTTGTTCGCCCGTTCATTGAAATGATAAAAATTAAATTAATCGCTTGCAATGATTTAATTTTATTGTTGTTATAATAACTATAGATTTACAATAATAATTTTAGTTAATTAATTTGCCAAAATTTTTTTTAATAATTATACTAAAATTAATTATGTTTGAATTCGAAGAGAAGTTTTTAGCACTAAAGAAAAAAAATATTGTTGGAATTGACGAAGCGGGTAGGGGTCCTCTTGCTGGTTGTGTTTCTTGTGCTGCCGTAATTTTGCCTCTTGACAAAAATAGTAGGATTGAAGGCGTTAATGATTCAAAAAAACTTTCTGAAAAAATTAGGGAAAAACTCTTTAACGAAATAATAAAAAAAGCAATTTCTTATAGTGTGGTTTTTGTTGATGAAAAAGAAATTGACAGAATTAATATTTTAAATGCAACAAAGCAGGGTATGCTCAATGCAGTTTTAAATCTTTCAGTTAAACCCGATATTCTTTTGATTGATGCAGTTAAATTAAATACTGAATTAGAGCAAGAAGTGATAATTAAAGGTGATGAAAAAAGCTATTCTATTGCTGCTGCTTCAATTTTAGCAAAAGTTACTCGGGATAGATATATGCATGAGCAGGCAAAAATTTTTCCGCAATATCTTTTTGAAAAACACAAAGGATATGCAACAGCGGAGCATATTCAAAAATTAAAAGAATTTGGTCCCTGCCAGTTACATAGACAAACTTTTTTAAAAAACTTTTTAAATACAGAAGTTATTAATAAGAAATTTTTGAATTAAAAAAATGATTAATTTAAATTAATCATTTTTATTTTACTACAAAAGACAAAAGAAACATATTCTTATTACTTCTTTTTAATCTTTTCTTTCAATGCTTCATCGGTAAAAATTGCGTCTATTAGCATAATATGATTGTCATTTTGTTTATATTTTTTGTAAATAAATTCAAATTCTGAAGGATTTTCAATTTCTAAATCAAATTTTTCTGCATACATACAATAAACCTTTAAATAATCCTTGATTAAAAGGTAGACTTCTTCAAGTGATATTCCAGCTGTTGAAATGTTTAAATCAGGAATTATTGCTTGAAATTCTTCTTCTTTATGAAAAAAAACAGCGGGATAAATGTAATGATGTATCAACTTAATTCTGCCCCCTTTGTTAATTAGTTTAGCATATGCAAAAATTAAAATACAAATGATTATGACAGAATTTTATTTAAAATGGTAAAAAAAGTATTTAGGTATAATTCACTTAAAAGTCAATGATAAAAAGTTTTTTTGAAAAATTTTTAATTTTATATAAAAGTACAATTATTTTCAATAAAATGCTAATTAATTTTTTTCATCTTCATCAAACTTTTTTTGAAAAATATTACTTGCAATTAAAATCTTTATTTGAGGTGGGAGATTTTTCAACATTTTACTTAGTTTTTGGCTACTACTTAAATTTTCTAAATAATTTTCGTTATCATCTAATTCATCAAATTTGTTTATTTTTTTTGCATTTTTATAAGTGCTTAACATTTTTTTATAATTTGAACTATGCATTTTTTTTCGAAAATCAGCTTCAAAATCCATTCGTTCTGTTTCTTCTGGTTCACCATAGTTTAAATTTTTAAAATTTGGCATCGTATCAAAATTAATTTTTTCTGATGATTTTTCTTGTGTTTTAAAAATCTTTTCCAGTTCTTTTTTTTCATTGAAATCATTTTTTTCTTTTTTTTCGGTTATTTCTTCGTATTCTTTTTCAGTTTTAATTTTTGCTTTTTTAGAAAATTTAATTTTTTTTAACAATGCTACAATGGATTTTCTTCTGTTAAAAATCAACACAAGAAAAAAAATTAAAAAAATGATTAATATAATAATGAAAAAATCGTTCATTTTTCTACCTTTTTGAGAAAATGGTTATTGAAAGGAAAACTTCGAAAAACTTTAATACTGTTGAAAAATTAATATAACATTTTAAAATCTAGAAGTTCCACCTTTTGGTGCATTGGGATCGATTCCAGCAAGAGAATTTCTCATTGCTGTGTCAGCATTTATATTTTGCATTTTATAAAAATCTGTAATGCTGATTTTTCCTTCCTTTACTTTTTCAAGAATTGCTTTTGTAATTTCAACTTCGGTAGCAACTGCTTTTGCTCTCATTTCTTGCGTTTTTACTTTCATTTCCATTTCAGCTACTGATGCTCTTGCACGTCTTTTTTCCGCATCAACAAGTGCAAGAGCTTTTTCGGTATCTGCGTTATTTATTATTCTGTTTACTCCAAGGTTTTTTCCAATATTAACTTCTGAAATATCAACTGAAATAATATCGTAGGCAGTTCCAATATCAGTTTTTTTTGCCAATATTGCTTTTGAAATTATATCGGGATTTTCTAATATTATTTGGTGTGATGATGCTGAACCGATTGTTGTTACAATACTTTCATTTACTCTTGCAAGAATTGTGTCTTCCCCAGCTCCTCCTATGATTCGGTTAATATTAGCCCTGAGTGTTATTCTTGCTTTGGTTTTTAGCTCCATTTCATTTTTTGCTGTTGCACTAACCCAATCTGTTTCAATCACTCTGGGTGTTATGCTTTGTTTAACTGCATGCAAAACATCTTTACCAGCAAGGTCAATTGCTTTTGCAAGTTCATATGAAAAAGGAAATTTTGCACTGCGTGCTGCAATTAATGCATTAATTACTTTTTCAATATCTCCCCCTGCTAAATAGTGAGTTTCTACTTCATTCACACTCATTTTTAAGTTTGCTTTTTTTGCTTGAATGTAAGAATTTACTATGTAATCCATTTTTAATTTTCTCATTTTCATGGAAGTTAATTTTTTCATGGAAATATGTGCTCCAGAAACGAGTGCGGTGAACCATATTTTTACTGGAACAACAATAATCACTATAACAGCTCCGACAAAACTGAGTCCAAGCGTAACATACAAAACTATTTGTAAAATTCCAATAATATCCAATTTTTTTTCCTTTTTTTTCTTTTATTTAAGAAAAAATTTTCCTTTGTTTAAGAGAATTCTTACAATTTCTAATTGATTATAACACATTGTTTTTTGTTTGTGAAGATGTAATAATCTATAGTTTCATCACAAACATCAAAAAGAAGGGAAGTGCGTATGTTTTTTCTTTTTACTTTTTGAACAAATTTTTTGTTATAGTGTTTAAATTGTTATTAAATGTCAATAATCACTTTCGAAAAAGGAGGAAAATATGAATAAAAAATATTGTCAATGGAAAGACGAAGAGGTAAAATCTCTTTTTAATAAAATTGAAAACTGCGAAAAAAACGGAAAATGCTTGTCAAAAGCTTTTATTGAATATGCTTTGTTAACGGGAAGAAAACCAAATAGCGTTCGTAATTATTATTATAGTGAATTAAATGAACTATTAAAAAATGAGGATAGGAGGATAAAGCTTGAAATTGATATTTCAAAACACAAAAAAAACGAACCAAAATTTTTCACTCAAGAAGAAACAAAAACTCAGCTTAGCGAAATTTTAAGACTTAAAAGTTTAGGATATTCAATACGTAAGGCTTGCTTAAAAATTGCTAATGGTAATATTGAGCAAATGGTACGTCTTCAAAACAAATATCGAATTGTTTTAAAAAAAGAACCTAAATTACTTTTTGAAATTGAAAATAACTTAAAAGAAAAAGGATTTGCAATTAATTTAAACCTTCCAAAAAACGTCATTTCTATGCCAACAAAACGCACACATCTTTCTGAAAGTGAAATTAATAGTTTGTTTTTAGGACTTGTTAAATTAATTAAAAATAGTGCACGAAACGAGGCTAATTTAGAGCTTCAAAAAGAAACTGAATTTGCAAACAATACATTAAGACAAACGCTTGTTAATCTTTCTGGCAAGGAAATGCAGTTAAAAGAACTTAGAAAAAACTTTGAACAATTAAAAAGTGAAAAACAAAAGCTTGATGGAAAAATAAAAAATTTAAGAATTGAAAATGCTCAACTTTTAGAAAAAGTTGGCACTAAAAAAATGAACTCACTAAAAAACTTTACAAACAAACTTGAAAAACAAATTAAACAAAAGGTTTAATGATTTTGCGGATTAATTTTTAGCATGCGCTTTACGAACACCAAATTGTGTTTGATTTGATAATAAAAATTGTCTTGTTTTACATTAACGGCGAAAAAATTGAAATCATATCTGTTAAAAGCGTTTTAAAAAAACCAAAATGGTAGTTTCCTTTATAACATGCCTGAGAAAGATTTACACATTTTAAAAAATCATTTTTAATATCATTAATGCATTTTGTTTTATAGAGCCAAACTCCACATTCAAAGTGATGAACAAAACTTCGATAGTCAATATTTATTGTGCTAACAACTGCTGTGGTGTCATCACTTACAATAATCTTTGAATGCATAAATCCTGGTAAGTATTCATAAACCTGAACGCCAGCATCTAAAAGTTGCTTATAATTTGCTCTTGTTTGCATAAAAATTATCTTTTTGTCGGGTATGTGCGGGGTTATAATTTTGACATCAACTCCTCGTTTTGCTGCAAGTTTAATTGCTGATAAAAAACTGTAATCTGTTATTAAATAAGGAGTTGTTAGGTAAACATAATCTTTAGATTGATTTAAAATATTAATTAAAACATTTTTTCCCACTCTATCTTTAAATAGTGGAGCAGGTCCGTCATCAAAGGGTTGAATAAATCCATCAGTTTCAATTTGAACTTCGTCGGTTGCGCTAATGTATTTTTCATAATCTTCTAATTTTCCTGTTTGAAGATTAAACATTTGAAGAAATTCTAAAGTCATGTTTTTTACCGCTTGACCATTAACCATTAATGCACTGTCTTTCCAATGTCCAAAGCGTTTTTTTACATTGATATATTCGTCTGCAATATTAATTCCACCTGTAAAAGCCACAAGTCCGTCAATTATGGTTAATTTACGATGATCGCGATTATTGTGAATAGATGAAATAAGAGGCATAAATTTATTGAATTTAATACAATTTATTCCTTCTGCAGAAATAATTTTATCAAAGTTATAGGGAAGTCTGTAAATACTACCTATGTCATCATAAATAATTCTAATCTCAACCCCTTGTGTAGTTTTTCGTTTTAATATATCATGGATTTTATCCCACATAACACCGCTGTCAATAATAAAATATTCCATGAAAATAAATTTTTTTGCTTTTTCAAGCTGGTTTAAAAATTCTTCAAAAAAACTTTCACCCGAGGAAAAATATTTAGCGGTTGAATTTTCATATAGAGGTGATGAAGAAGCGGATGCAATAAACTTTGCTTGCGAAACAATGTGAGGATTTTCCTCTTCTAATTTTTTAATTATTTCACGATTAATCAAAGCATATTTTTTCGAATATTCAAAAATTTTGTCAAATAAATTTCTGAATTTTTTACTCGGTCTATTGCTTCCATAAAGAATGTAAATTAATCCGCCGATGGGCGCAGTGATAATAATAACAAAAACCCAGGGCAATTTAACAACGGGGTCTTGGTCCCGATTTAAAACATAAAGAATAATGATTCCGCTTATTATTCCAATAACACCATAAAAATAGCCAAAAAATGCATTGAACATAATTGCAGAAACAGCAATTAATAAAATTTCAATAATCAACAAAAAAACTATAATATTACTTCTGTTAAAAAGAAATTTAATTACTTTCATATTTTCTCCCAATTACACTAAATAGTATGTTTATTATAGCATTAAATATTTTTTAAGTAAAACTTCAAAATTTATGTGTGTATTAATGCACAAATATTGTTATTTTTTTGTTCGCTTGTAGTAATATGCATATTGTTGAACATATCCCGATAAAGCACCAAATTTTTCAACTAAAATTCTTCGCATGTTTTCTCTATTTTTTTCTTTCATATCAAAATCATAATGGAAAATTTTTTCAATCCAAGTGTCAACAGGAAAAACATCTTTTCTTGAAAAACCAAAAAGTAAAATGCAGTCCGCAACCTTTCCCCCCACTCCATCGAGTTTTATTAATTCTTTGCGAAGAGAAGAAGTTTCAAGTTTTTCCATTTCTAAAAAATTTATTTCTTTTAACTTTAATATGGTTTTAACTAATAATTTTGCCCTATAACCTGCCCCCGCTTTAATAAAAAAATCTTCATTTAATAAACTAAGTTTTTCTAAAGAAGGAAAAGCATTATAATTTCCTAAATTATCTCCCGCTTTTTCTATAATGTAGCTCATTGTTTTTTTAATGCGCTTAATATTATTATTTGCTGAAATAATAAAGCCTATTATAACCTCAAGTATGTCTTGTTTTAAAATTCTTATTCCGTGGCCGAAATCAATTTTTTCTTTTAATTTAGGTTCAAGAGCTAAAATTTCATTTTTAATTTTTTTGTAATCTGTTTCAAGATCAAAAAAATTAACAAAATATTTTGGTGATTTTGTTTTAATAATATATTGAGCTCGAGTAGGGGATTGAAATTTTTTGACTTCTTTGTTTTCAATTTCTGCTAAATGATTTTTTGAAAAAACTAAATAGCCTTTTTCTGTTTTATCGTAAGTAAAAATTTGCCCACATTCCAAGATATGTTCAATATTAAAATTTTCACTATCAAATATCTCAATTCTATTGTTAAAAATTTTATAATTCATAATTTGATTATATATGCAAACATGCAAATATGCAAATATGAAAACATGTTAAGCTCAAAAAATTAAACGAAAAAACTTTTAAAATCAAGGTCAAAAAGTGACGTATTTACATTTTGAAATAATTAGTATAAAATAAACTATGTTTTTTTTTAAAACAAAAACATTCGTGCTTGAAACAAATGACGGAGATTTAATGTATAAAGGAAAAAGATATAATATTATTGTTGCAAGTTTAGTTTTGGCTATTTCATTTATTATTAGTTTTGCCGTTATTTCGTCTAAAACAATTGTGTTATCATCTTTTGATTTTACTACTGATTTAGAGAGTGATGCAGACACAGAAATTGATGATGCTGAAGATAAGATATCTAATGTGGTATTGGGTATGAACGTTCCTTCAGCAAGTGCATCTGATTATGAACGTTTGGAATTTGCTTTTAAAGTTCATAATCAAGGACAAGGTTACACAGCGACATGTGTTCAATCTGTAACTGGTCAGGTTTTTGGAGTTTCTTCAACACAGCATATGACCATTAAACGTTATCGTGGAGGAGGATATGACCTTGCAGAAGAATTTTACCAGTGTAATGTCGATCCAGTTTTGCAATCAATTTTAGGTGATACAATAAGAAATGACGTTCGTGTTTTGTATAGTGATGGAACAAATATGCATATTAAAACACTTGATGATTATAGTTACAGCAAATTAACATATAACCCCTATGATAATAACGGTTGGGAAAAATTTTCAGCTTCGAATTGGATAAACACTCAAAAACGTACCCCTTTAAATAATTACGATGTTACACTAACCAAAGCAACTTGCAAAGAAGTAAAAGAATTTAAAAAGTCAGAGGATTACTATTTCATTAGAGCTACATTAGATCCTCAAAAAATTGATCCAGCTTATATTCAAATTTTTTTTGCTAATGGAGCAACCGCAGTTAATATAATTCACCATATCTTGGAAATAAAAATAGACAAAAAAACTGGATTTGTGAAAGAAATAATTAAAAGCGAAAAAGCCAACGTTACACAACAAGGGGTAGTTGCTGAAACATTTATTTCAGCAAAATGGATTTTTACTTCTATGAATAAATCTGCAGAGAACAAAATTAAGGAAATAGCATCTCCACTTTTGGGAATAACCTTTTAAGTTATTCAAATTTATATAAAAGGTAAAAAATGTACAAAGGAAAAAAATATAATATTTTAATAATTTGCTTACTAATGGTAATTTCGGTTGTAATTGGAACAGCTGGAATTCCTAATACAATGTTACCAAATTTGGACTTTACTGAAAGTGAAGATGAACAAATAGAAGGAATGTTTAACACTGAAGAGGAACCATCGTTATCAAATTTTAAAGCACCAGGACCGAGTGCTAATGTTTACACTCGTTTAGAATTTGCTTTTAATGTTTTACACAATGGAGCGGGTTATACTTCTATATGTTCCCAAAATGCCACTGGGACTGTAATGGGGGTTGCATCAACACAATATATAAAAAACAAAAAATACCGTGGTGGTGGTCTTGATATTTCAGAAGAGTGGTGCAAAATAAACGATTTTGGACTTAATCTTGGAAGAAATGATTTTCGAATTTTTTACTGTGACGGCACGACATTACGTGCAAAAACATTAAAAGGTAGTAATTACAATTATGACGCAGAAACTTATAATGCAAGTGCTAATGATGGTATGGAAAATATTTCAGTTTCAAGTTGGAATTCAAAAAGAGTTAAAATTAATGACTACGATGTTGTCTTAACAAAAGACACTTGCGAAGCAAGCGAATTTAAAAAACCAGACGATAATTTTTATTATATTAAAGCAGTAGTTAAACCAGAAAAAATAGGCAGTAAATACTTACAAAGTTTTTATGATAATGGATCTTCTTCGGTAAGAATTGTTAGTCATGTTTTAAAAATTAGGATACATAAAAAAACAGGATTTTTATATGATATTTCAAAAGAAGAAAAAATTGTTGTTACACAAAATGGAATTGCAAACATTGAAACAATTATAAATGCAAAATGGGTTTACAAAACAATGGATAAATCTGCTGAAAGTGAAATTAGAAGTAAAGCAAAAGCGGCGTTTGGTATTTAGAAAGACAACCAAAAATTTTCCCTCACGTTGTTCGGGCACGCACAAGCGGGAATTTTCAATTCCCTTGTGCGAAATTTTTCGTTTTCTTTGGAAAATTTTGGAGGTAAACTCTCAAAATTTTCTCATCTTTCGGTTTAACTCCGCTAGCGAAAAGTGTCCGTCCTCGCTGTCGCTGTGGGCGACGTCGCAAACTTGCTAACAAAGTTTAATAAAAATAAAAACTGTTTTTATTATCGCAATTTGTGCAACTGGCACTTTTCTTGCTCTTAAGGTAAAATTTGCCCGAAATAAATTCGGTCAAATTGGAATTTTTATAGAAAGACAACCAAAAATTTTCCCTCACGTTGTTCGGGCACGCACAAGCGGGAA
>CAZKOT010000041.1:0-9984 GCA_964554475.1 uncultured Christensenella sp. | reverse complement strand
GCTCGTCGGCGTTTGGCAGTCCCGAACAACAAAAACACGCTAGTGTTTTTTAAGGGCAAATACTTGAAGCCCGAAGTAAGTTGTGAGGAGCGCAACAGCAAAAATTTGTTAATTTTTTGCGTCCATTTTTCAACAGCATGAATTACTAAAATTTTTCAAGAATGACTTCGGCAAAAATTTTACAATGTTCGTATGTTATTCCACCTTGAAGATAACCAATGTATGGTGGACGAATGGGAGCATCTGCCGAAAGTTCAATTGATGCACCACTAACAAAAGTACCTGCTGCCATAATAACTTTGTCTAAATAACCAGGCATATCCCAGGGAAATGGAACTGCATTACTGTCAATGGGTGAATACTTTTGAACAAGTTGAATAAATTTAACAAGTTGTTCTTCATTTTTAAATTTAACAGATAAAATAATTTCACCACTTGAAGATAAAACATCAAAACCTTTTGATTGTAAAATTTCTGAAATTAAATAAATTCCTTTTGCAGCACCGATTGTAACATGTGGGGCCAAAAATAATCCTTGAAAAAAATTACGATAACCTTGTTCAAAACTTCCAACTTCAGTAAGTAATGAAGGTGATGTAAACCTTCCGGAAATTAAATCAATTGCTTTTTTTGTGCCACAAATATATCCGCCCGTTTGGGCAATTCCTCCTCCAGGATTTTTAATTAAAGAACCAGCACAAACATCAATAAATTTTGTTGGTTCAACATAATCAGTAAATTCCCCATAACAATTATCCAAAAAAATAAATGAAGACGGAGAAATTTTTTTAATTTTTTCAGTGATTTCAAGGATGTCTTTTACTGACAATTCACTAATCCACTTGTAACCACGTGAGCGTTGCAAAAAAATTACTTTAGGTTTAATAATTTTTATTTCATCAAAAATTTTTTCCTTATCCCCTGTTACAATATCAACCTCTTTATAAACCACCCCAAAATCTTTTAAACTTCCAATATCATTATTCTTATTTCCAAAAATACTAATATTCAAAGTGTCATATGGTTTTCCTGTTATTGAAAGTAAAACATCATTAGGACGTAATAGTCCAAAAAGTGCACAAGAAATTGCATGCGAACCACATGTAAAACTAGGTGAAATTATTGCATCTTCGGTTTCAAACACTTTTGCAAAAAGACAAGAAAGTTTTTCTCTTCCCAAATCACCATAGCCATAACCAGTTGTTCCTGCAAAACAATTTGTGGTGATATTACAATCTGAAAATGCTTTTAAAACTTTTTTTTGATTTTCAAAAGAAATATCGTCGAGTTTTGAAAAAACCTTGCCACATTTTTTTTCAAATTCCATTAATTTTGTATTCATTTTTTTTCTTCTTTTTTATAATTTTTTAAGTCGAAAGGATTTATAATAATTTGTTTTTTAAAAAATTGCAAGAAAACCTAAATGCTAGCTCTTAATTTAATCATAATTACTGTAACCTTTTAAACCATTTTTCAATTTGTGTTTGCTCTAATTTTAAAACAAAAGGTCTGCCGTGTGGACAATGAAGAACACCATTTCCTATTAATTTTAAAATTTCTTCAATTTCATTTTCATCAAGAAATTGCCCCGCTTTGACAGCTGCTTTACATGCTTTAGTAGCAATGTTTTCTTTTAAATATTCAATGGGTTGTTTAATGTAATTATCAACCTCAGCAAAAACATTTAAAAAAAATTCTGTAATGTTTAATTGTGAAAAAATATAAGGTATTGAAGAAATTTTAAATGTGTTATGCCCAAATTCATTGATTGAAAAACCAAAATCTTCAAAAAGTTTAATATGGTCTTTTAAAAAATTGAATTCTTTGTCCTTAACATTTAGAATAACAGGAAACAAAAGTTCTTGAGTTATGGGATTTTGCTCTTTTAATTCTTGCATAAATTTATCAAACAAAATTCTTTCATGTGCAGCATGCTGATCAATAAAGTAGACGTTTCCAATGGTTTCAATAATAACATAAGTGCTTAAAACTGTTCCAACAATTTTGTAATTTTTGATTAAATTTAATTCTTTAATTTCATTTTGTTTTAACGGTTTGTTTTTTTGCAAAATTGTTTGCAATTCACCTTTTTCATTTGAAAAATTTTTTATTGCTTTTTCATTTCTTTCAAATTGAATAATTTCATTGTTTTGATTTTCAAGTTTTATAATTTCGTCTTTTTTCTTTAATTGCATCATGGAATTTCGCATTACTTCGTCAATTAATCCCGAATGTGAAAAGGTTACTTTAAAATTTTCTTTATTTTGCTCCGTAAGATCAGCTTTTATGATTACTTCATTGCCTTCATCAATTTTTTCATTGTAACTTATACCCTCTTCTTTTGTTAATGTTTGCTTATTATTTTGAGTATCATTCTCTTTTTCTTTTTTTTCAACTTCGAAGCTTGTTTTTACATTTATATTATTAGAATTATCTTTGTTTTTTTCAGTTTCTTCATTTTGATTAATTAAATTAATCACTTTTGTTTGATTTGAAGTTAATAGAGCGTTTGAAATTGCTGAATTAAAAAGAGAATAAATTAAATTAGGTTGTTCAAATTTTACTTCCAATTTACTAGGATGAATATTTACATCAACACTATCAAGAGGAAGAGATAATTTAAGCACATAAAAAGGAAATTTTCCTTTCATTAAAAAATCACCATAGCCATTTTGAACACTCGTTGAAATCATAAAGTTTTTAACAAATCGTTTTTCAATTAAAAGTGTTTGATAATTTCGGTTGCCTTTTGCAATCTCTGGTTTTCCTATATACCCATTTAGTTTATATTCTCCTTTTTGAAAATCTATTTCAATAAGTTTTGAAGCAATTTCTTTCCCATAAATTATGTAAATACAATCAAGTAAATTTGTGCCTTGAGTGTTATACACAATTTTTCCTTCAACAATATATTTAAATGAAATTTGAGGGTTTGCAAGTATTAGTCTTTCAACATAATCGGTAATGTCAACTTCTTCAGTTTTTGGTTTACGCAAAAACTTTGCACGAACAGGAGTATTATAAAAAAGATTGTTTACTTCAATATAAGTGCCATTTGGTGCTCCAACATCAACAAAATTTTCAATTTTGCCACCATGAACAACAATTTTTGTTCCAGTTTCACTTTTTTCGGTTTTTGAAACAATTTCAACATTTGAAACACTACATATACTTGCCAAAGCTTCTCCACGAAAACCAAGAGTCGAAATTTTTTCTAAATCATTAATATCGTTAATTTTACTAGTTGTATGAGGAAGAATAGAAAGTTTTAAATCCTCACCGCTCATTCCACATCCGTTGTCAATTACAATAATTTTTTTTGTTCCCCCGTTTTCAATTTCAATCGAAATTTGAGTGGCACCCGAATCTATACTATTTTCAACTAATTCTTTAACAACAGATGAGGGTTTTTCAACCACTTCACCAGCAGCAATTCTGTTAATTAGGTTCTGTTCTAAAACCTTAATTTTATTCATGCATTATCCTCCGAATAATTTACTCAATTTATTAGTTTTCTACATTCATTTTTTGAACTTTCTCTGCTAAATCATGTAAGATTTCAAATGCTGAAAGAGGAGAAAGTTGTTCAATTTTTATATCTGACAAAACACCTATTACTTGCGAATAATTTATTGTTTTCTTTTTAACATCTTCAGTTTTTTTAATAATTGGAACTGCTAATTTCAAACTAACATCTGCTTGTTCTAAGTCCTTACTTATTTCTTTTGCCCTTTTTATCACCTCTTTTGGAAGACCAGCAATAGAAGCAACTTCAATTCCAAAACTTTTGTTTGCACTACCACGAACAACTTTTCGTAAAAAAATTATGTCATTTTCAATTTCTTTAACATTAATTCTATAATTTTTAACACCTTTCATAAATCCTTCAAGTTCGGTGAGTTCATGGTAATGAGTTGAAAAAAGAGTTTTTGCCTGCATATTTTCAGACAAATGTTCAACAACTGCCCATGCAATATAAAGACCATCAAAGGTTGATGTTCCTCTTCCAATTTCATCAAGAATAATTAAACTTTTTTGTGTGGCATTATGAAGAATGTTCGCAAGTTCACTCATTTCAACCATAAATGTGCTTTGACCAAAAGCCAAATCATCACTTGCACCAATTCGGGTGAAAATCCTGTCAGTAATTTCAATTTCAGCTTCTTTTGCGGGAACAAAACTTCCAATGTGAGCAAGTAAAACAATTAATGCAACTTGTCTCATATAAGTACTCTTTCCTGCCATATTAGGCCCAGTTATTATCATTGTTTTATCTGTTGTTGTATTTAAATAAGTGTCATTAGGAACAAATTGGGCATCTTTTAAAAGTGCTTCAACAACAGGATGTCTGCCGTCAACAATTTTAATATGTTTAATCTTGTCATTAATTTTTGGTTTAACATAATTATTTTTAACAGCAAAATTTGCAAGAGAAAAAAGACAGTCAAGTTCTGAAAGAGTTTTTCCTAAAATTTGAAGTTTTGGAATTTCATTAATTAATTTTTCTCTAATCTTCAAAAAAAGTTTTTGTTCTAATTTAATTGCCTGTTCACTTGCATTCAAAATTTTGTTTTCAATTTCTTTTAATTCTTTTGATGTGTAGCGTTCATTATTTGCAATTGTCTGCTTTCGCTCAAAATAAAGTGGAACATGATGAGATTGAGATTTGTTTACTTCAAAATAATAACCATAAACACGGTTATATGCGATTTTTAAATTTTTTATTCCAGATTTTTCTCGTTCTAATTTTTCTAAATTTGAAAGCCAAGCAAGACCTTTATTTGAAATATTTCTTAAATCATCAAGTTCTTCGTTGTAACCATTTTTAATAAAATTTCCATCTTTAATTAATGAAGAGCAATTTGGGTCAATTGCCATTTCAAGTTCATTTTCAATTTCGAAAAAATCATCAATTGCTTCAAAAAGCCCTTTTAATCTTCTGCTTTTAACATTTTCTAAAAGACTTTTAATTGTTGGAACTTGTTTTAATGTTTCTAAAAGTGATAAGCAATGTTTTGGGTTTAAGCCAAAGCATGCTATTCGACCAACAATTCTTTCAATATCACGAACTTTTGAAAGTTGTGAGCTTAAATTATCTCGGAGAATTAAATTTAATGCTAATTCTTCAACAGCATCAAGTCGACTATTTATTTCTTTACTATCAATTAAAGGAGCAGAAACCCATGAGCGAAAAAGACGTGCTCCCATGCTAGTTTTTGTGTTGTCTAAAAGATGTAAAAGAGCTCCTTTTTTTCGTCTGTCTCGAATTGTTTCAACAATTTCCAAATTTCGTTTTGTCGAAATATCAAGAGTCATAAATTGATTATTGTTAATTTTTAAAATTTTGTTTATATGAAAAAGTGTTGTTTTTTGCGTTTCAAAAAGATAATTTAAAAGTCCTCCACAAGCACTTTTTGAAAGAGGCATATTTTCAAGTTCAAAAATTTTTGAATAATTTTTTCCAAACTGCTTTGTTAAATTTTCATTTGTTGTTTTTTCATCAAACGCCCAATCATAATAGGGATAAAATTTCGGTAAAACACCATTTTTTAATCCCGTAAAATGCTCAAATAAAATTTTTACTCCCTCATTGCAAATTATTTCAGATGGTGAAATTGAAAGTAAGAAATTATTTAATTCTTCAATAGATTTTTCAGAATTAAATTCAAGCGTGCAAAATTCCCCTTTAGAAAGTTCACAATAAGAAAGTCCAAATTTTTTAGATTTTTCAAAAATACATGCAATATAATTATTTTTTGCTTCATCGAGCATGTTTTCCTCAACAAGCGTTCCTCCTGTTATAACGCGAACAACATCGCGCTCTACTATTTTCACACCTTTTTTGGGTTCGGTCAGTTGCTCACAAATTGCAACTTTATAACCAAGAGACAAAAGTTTTTCAATATAACCATCGGCAGCATGATAAGGTATTCCACACATGGGTGCTCTATTCTCAAGTCCGCAATCTTTTCCCGTCAATGTTAAATCCAAAACTTTTGAAATTTCAATTGCATCTTCAAAGAAAAACTCATAGAAATCACCCAATCTGTAAAAAACAACAGCATCTTTATACTTGTCTTTAACACTCAAATAATGTTGCATCATAGGTGATATTGCCACCGCTTTCTCCTTTGATTTTAATAATATTAAAATTACATAAATATAATTTTACATCACATTCACTTTTTTATTTATAGGTCTACTCCATAGTTTCTTGAAATTTGTTGAAGATTTTTCACAATTTCTTATGTGTTGAATTGCTTTTTCAGTTTTCAACATTAAATTCACTCTTAAATTTTTCACTTGTTCATCAACCTGTTCTTCCATTAAAGAAGCGGGAGTGTTTAATCTTTTTGAATACATGAACGCAAAAATACGTTCATAATTTACAGTTTTCACAAGTTCCAAGGTTTCCAAAAAATCTTCATCTGTTTCACTTGGAAAACCAACAATAAAATCACTCGAAATTTGAGCATTAGGAATTTTTTCTTTAATTTTTTTTATTAAATTTAAATATTCTTCACGAGTGTATTTTCTGTTCATTAATTTTAAAATACGATTACTTCCACTTTGAGCGGGTAAATGGATTTCCTTTAAAATCTTTTCTTCATTTGAAATAGTTTCAATTAATTCATCAGAAAAATCCTTTGGATGTGATGAAATAAATGTTATTTTAAAATCCCCGTCTAACTTACAAATCTCTTTTAACAAATTTGAAAAATTACCATTTCCTTCTTTGTCATTACCATATGAATTTACATTTTGTCCTAATAATGTAATAGTTTTATACTTTTTTTCCGCTATTAGATTTTTAATTTCGTTTAAAATGTCCTCTTTTTTTCTACTACGTTCTCTTCCACGAACATATGGAACAACACAATAAGAGCAAAAATTATTACATCCATACACTATATTAACCCAAGCATTATCACCAGAAGTTCTAACGGCTTTACAAAAATGTTCAATTTCTTTTTCATCATCTTCGATTTTAACAAATCGTTTTCTTTCATTTATGAATTTTTGTAAATATAACTCAAATTCGTGCATATTAAAAGTTCCAATAATAATATCAATGAAAGGAAACATTTTGTAAAGCTTTTCTGCATTTTCTTTTTGTTGAGTCATACAACCACAAACGGCAATGATTTTTTCACGATGATTTTGTTTCAGACTCTTTAATGCACCAACATTTCCAAATGCCCTATCAACAGCACCTTCACGTATTGCACATGTATTAAAAATAATAACGTCAGCATCATCTCTTGTTTGTGAAAAAGTATAGCCAAGTTTTTCGAGCAAACCAGCTAATTTTTCGCTTTCATGTTCATTCATTTGACATCCAAATGTTACAATGTGATAAGTCATATTTTGCATTTCTAAATTTTAGCAGATATAACAATCATTTGCAAGTGAATACATAAATGATAATTAATTTGATTAGGAGAAATCCTATTTGCGCATTTTTAAATTTAAATTTTAATTTATAAAAAAATGATTTGACCATTTATTTCAAACAATTTTATTTTTTTAATATGAAAATTTGTTCATGCAAAATACTAAAACTGCGAAGAACGCTTAATTGCGTATTTATGTACGATTATTAAAGTATGTTAAGCAAAACTTAAAAAAACCTCAAAAAAAATTATGTTGTTCTTAATATTTATTTAATACATAGATATAATAATTACAAATGTTAAACGTACTAAAAAAAATATCAAAATGGATTATATTAATTTCATGCCTGCTAGTTTTTATTGGAATTGGTTTTTTGTTTTACTTTTATTTAAGCAGTGACAGAATAAAACTTGACCAATCAAAATTTTATGAAAACATTTCTAAAATTGAATTTTTTGATAGTGAAAACAAACCTATTAGTGAAAATAATTCTTTCAACATAAAATTTGTTGAACTTAAAACTCTTCCTTCTTATGTCAGTGAATCGTTTATTTCAATAGAAGACAAAGATTTTTTTAAACATAATGGTTTAAATTACAAAAGAATAATAAAAGCATTACTACTTGATTTAAAAAATCGGAATATGGCACAAGGTGCTTCAACAATAACACAGCAGTTAATTAAGAACACACATCTTTCAAGTCAAAAAACTTTTTCGAGAAAATTAAATGAAATTGTTTTGGCAAAGGAATTGGAGAGAAAACTTTCAAAAGAACAAATTCTTGAAAATTATTTAAATATAATTTATTTTGGTGACAATTGTTATGGAATTGAACGTGCATCAAATCATTATTTTTCAAAACCTGCAAAACACTTAACACTCAATGAAAGTGCGCTTTTGGCGGGTTTAATTAGTTCTCCTGCACGTTATTCCCCAACAACAAAACCACAAAAAGCAAATGAAAGAAAAAATCTAGTTTTAAGCGAAATGTTGCGAGATGGAAAAATTTCTCAAGAAGATTTTGAAAAAAATAATAGTCTTGAAATAGAATTAAATCTTGAGAAGCAAAAAGATAACAGATTGAATTCATATACTGAAGCATGTCTTGATGAAGCAATTGCAATTTTAAAAATGCCCGCAAAACAAATTTCGAACGGTAATTTTAAAATTTACACAAATTATAACAGTGAAAAACAAAATGCATTAATAGAAGTATTAAAAAACACTGATTTTGAAGAAAATGATTTTGCAACAATTTGTATAAATTCCAAAACTGGTGAAATAGAAGCATTTTATGGAAAAGGTGATTATAAAATACTTGAAGTAAAACGACAACCTGGTTCGGCAATAAAGCCTGTTTTAGTGTATGCTCCAGCAATTAATGAGGGAATAATTTCTCCTTTAACTCAAATATTAGATGAACAAATTTCAATTGCTGGTTATACTCCCTCAAATCATGATAGTCAATTCCACGGCTACTTAAGTGTTCGCGATGCGGTATGCAAATCATATAATATACCTGCTGTAAAAGTGATGTCCTACACTGGCATAAAAAAATCAAAGTATTATGCAGAAGAATGTGGAATTGAATTTTCTGAAAATGATGACAATTATGCCTTAGCACTTGGAGGAATGACTCACGGAACGGATTTAAAACAACTTTGTGGTGCATACACCACCCTTTCTAATGATGGTAATTTTATTAAACCTTCTTTTATTAAATATATTACAGATTCTAATGGAAAAATTATTTATGTTTCAAAATTAATGGAAAAACAAGTTTTTCGTGATGATACATCTTACTTAATGACAAACATTTTAATTGAAGCTTCAAAAAACGGAACTTCAAAGCGACTTTCAAGTTTAGATTTTGAAGTAGCATCTAAAACGGGAACAGTTGGAAAAGGCAGTAAAAATCTTGATGCATGGGCAGTTTCTTACACAACACAAGACATATTTGGAGTATGGATTGGAAATCTTAATAATGAAACAATTGGAAAAATTGTTGGCGGAACGGTTCCGATTGATGTTACAAAAGAATTTATGTTAAAAATTTATGCTCATGAAAAGCCTGAATATTTTAAAAAACCTTCTTCTGTTGAAGAGGTTGAAATTGACTTAAAGGAATTAGAAGAAAACCATCAAGTCATAATAGCTAATAACTTTCTACCAGAGAAATACCGAAAAAAAGAAATTTTCTCAAGATTTAATCTTCCCAAAAATCAACCAAAGTCGGAATTAAGCATTAAACCCGCTCAACTAGAAGGAAAAATTGTAGATAATATAGCAATCATTTCTTTTGAGGCTGTTGATTATTTAGAGTACGAATTGCTTGAAGATGATATGATTATTATGAAGTTTGAAAATAAAAACGGTAAAGTTGAACAAAAAATTAAAATGGATGACAAAAAACAAAAAAAGTTTTTACTTATAACAAAAATGAAAAATTACTCGACAGGTGAAGAAATTGAAGAAAAAAGTAACACAATTGAATTAATCAAAACAAAAGTAACAAATCAAAAAGAAATAAAAAAGGATAAAAGAGGCGATAGAATTGATAAAATAAGGATATTAGTATAATATATTGA
>CAZKOT010000040.1:0-10019 GCA_964554475.1 uncultured Christensenella sp. | reverse complement strand
TTTACATAAATGTTGTATAAGATGTTGTTTTAAAGTGAATTAATGTTAGAAAATTTGGCGGGCGAGTGGCAAAACTACCCGAACCGTTTTATATATCAGATGATTATAACATAGAATGCTTCTTTGTCGACCAGTTTGGCGGATTGATTTTGTCAACTCCGCAAAGGATTATTGATAGGTCAAATTATAGAGAAACTAGATTATAAGTTTGTAAAAAAAAGCACATAATTTGGTCAAGGTCCATCGTCCCCTTGACTAAAAATGACAATAAATTGTTAAAAAAATTGTAAAAGAATTGTAAAAGAATTGCAAGAATGATGTTTAATAAGTTTACGAGAAATCGCAAATATGTTAGAATATATAAGATAAAGTGGCTATTAGATGGACACAATATAAAACTACAAGCATTAATTTATAAAATAAAAAAGTGGAAAACGGTTTAAGTTGCCACTTACTTATGATGAATGATGAGCTGTAAAAATTTTTTTATATTATTATTAAAAAGGCGGGAAATATATGAAAATTTTTAATCAAAATCAAACAAATTTTTTTATGGATAAAATTGCAGATTTTTATGATAAAATTTGTTCTCCTTGTAGTGAAATGCGAATCCTCTTTTTATCAAATATAATTAATTCTAATAAGAATATTAAGTCATTTCTTGATGTTTCTTGTTCTACTGGGGAAACTATTTATCAATTATCAAAAAAAGGAATAAGCATAAAACTTTTAGGTATGGATTTTTCTAAAGGTATGATAAAAACATCTCGAAAAAAATGCAAACAAAAAAATAATATTAAATTTTTTTGTGGTGATATGAGGATTTGTGACCAATACAATTTAAAAAAAATTGATTTATGTTATAGTAATAGTTTAGAATGGTTACCCGAAGTTGCAGATGTGGAAAAGTTTATTAAATCTTCCTATAATATTTTATCAAATAATGGACTGTTAATTATTGATATAGAGAACAAAGACCAGTTTAATTTGACATGTCAAACAAATTATCATTCTAGTAAAACTGATAAAAATAATATTTATTATAAAAATACAGTGTATGAAAAAATAGATGATTTTTGTAATAATATCCTTCAAACTTATGTTAAAATTGATTTGAAAAAACAGGAGCTAAATTGTTATTCTGGTTTTTTTGTCCACAGATTAATTGATTTAGAACAATTGGTGAAATTGCTTAAAAATAATAATTTTTCAAAAATCAAAATTTATAAAAACTTCAATAAGGAATTAAAAAATTCTCCGAGATATCAGATTATCAGTAAAAAGTAACTAAAGGTAATATAAAAAACACCACTAAATTTGTGATGTTTTTTTCAATTTTTTAGCAGACATCTCCACAGTAATCTCCACCAAATTCTGCTTCTTTTGGTTTTTTTGTTTTAAAAAGTTTTTTAACATTATTTTTCTTTTCCATTTTATTCCTCCTAAAATATATATTACAAATTTTTAATTTAATTGTCAATAATTTTAATTAATCCTAAATCCCCATTTACTTCAACAGTTTTACAATTTATTAGTTTTTTGAAATTATTTTTGCCAATTCCGGTAACACAAACAATACCTAGTTCTCGAGCTATAATTGCTGTATGGCTTAAAAATCCACCCATTGCTGTGATGATACATGAGGTTTTTTTCATCAAAGGCAACCATTCAGGATCAGTAAAATATGTCAATAAAATTTTGTTTTTTTCAATTGTTTCAACTCCAGTAAATGTTTTAATAAATTTTATTTCCCCTGTTTTTTTTCCAGAAGAAGCAGGGGTTCCATAAATCAAGTTATCATCCTGATTTGTTTGTTCTTGTGGAATTAATAAACCAGTTGTTGTTGGACGATATTGTAGCAGATATAATTTGTTTAATTTAACACACCATTCAAAATCACAAAATGTCTTAAACACTCTTAAAATTTTATTTTGAATTTTGTTTAAAATATTTGCCACACTTGTATTTCCTATCACTATTCCACGATTAATATTTTTATTATTAAAGTGCTCAAAATTTGGCTTTACTTTTCCGCTTACAAGTTTTTCACAACTTCCTTTAACCCATTCAAGAGCTCCGGAATTTTTTTTATCGCTTATCCAAACTCCTGAAAAATCTGCCTCAATATATTCTTGAACAAGAACATTCATTTTTGGTTTTTCTAAATTATTCGTTTTTCTATATTCCATAGATCTTGAATTATCAATTGATTGTCTTACTTTTAATATATATTTGGGAAGCATTAGAAAATCTAAATTTAAATAGCTATCAAACATCCCAGCAAAAGAATTTTTATTTCCGTCTTCAATATTCCCAGAACTTCGTAAAGCATATTTTTTTAAATTATTTGGAATTATTTTTAAAGACTCATCAATATTTTCTGAATGTGAAATAATGAAGGTTTTAGGAATATTTTCTCCAAGACTTAATAAAACTAAAAGCCCATATCCTTTCCCCCCAATATGTTCAATTATTTCGGATTTAAATCCGCAAACAAAAGCATCTAAATAATCTGACAATTTAAATTTGTTTTTAAAGCTTTCTATAATTCGCTTAGAAACAGTTTGAAAATTCATTAAAAAATGTTCTTTTTCAGTATTTAAATATATTTTATATAGCTCAATATTTTGTTTTTCAAAATTTGCTAAATAAAAATAATGTGTGATGTCTTGCCATTGTTTAAACAATAAATATAATCTCAAATTTTTTTCTAAATTTTCATCAATATCAACATTTTGTAATGATTCGGCATATTCTGCATTTGCTATTTTTGTCTTATGTTCCAATGATAGAAATTGACTGTCAAGTTTTTGAATATCATTCAAATAATTATTATTTGATTTTTTAATATTTTCGAGAATGTCAATAACAATTTTGCTATCTTCAAGTATTGATTCAAGTAAACAAAAATAGGCAAGGGATTTTTGAAAATTTTCAAATCTAAGTTTAAAATTTTCACTACTGCTTTTAATTAAATATTCTTTAGAATATTTAATTAAATTAATAAATAAATCTTTTAAAGATGAATAACTGATTTTTTTTAAACTATTATAAAATTTTAAACTTCTATTTAAAAAAATATCATCAAAAATGGCTTCGGTTAAAATTCTTAATTTAGACATTTCTAAATTTTTATCTAAATTTTTATCTAAAAATTTTTTTAATTGAATTAATTTTTTAGTTTTTTGAACCATTGTTATCCATTCCTTTAATTAAACATTTTCTATTATTTTTATTTTCTTGTATTTTTTTTAAAAATAAAAATCGATTTTTTGACTTCCAAATTTCTTGTAATGAATTATTTAAAATATTTCCCAGTTTTAAATCCGATATAAACGGACAACAAAGAGCATCTCCTTTATGATTTATTGTAACTCTACTAATTCCAGCACAACACAACCATTTTTCTTGTCCCAAATTTATAAATGTATTAGAGTTTGTATTATTTTGTTTGTAAATCGTTTTTGTATTATCATCAGATTCAGAATCCTTTAAAAATATAAATATTGGTGGATTTTCTAATTGTTTCATTTTTTCTAAAATATTTTTTTGTAACTGTTTAATTGCTTGGCTTGTCAATTGCAAATCCTCATTAGCATTGCCAATAGTAATTAAATGGCTAAATTGAATTTTTTGAACATTAATTTTTACTAGTTTTTCCAACATGCTAGGAATACCTTGAACATTTAGTTTATTAATTACACAATTAACTGTAGTATCAAAACCTAGCGAAACACTTTTTTTAATATTTCTTAATGTAACATTAAAAGTATTTTCACCTCTTATTAGTTCATGTTCTTGTTTATCCCCATCAAGCGAAATTAAAAATTTTAACATATTCCTATCAAAAATTTTACATTTATCTAAAAATGTATCAAGCAAAATTGCATTAGTAAAAATATTAATATTAATTCCGTTTTTTATCAAAACTTCAATAATCTCAAAAATGCTTGGAACTGTTAATACTTCTCCGCCTGTTAAGGTGACCTCAATAGCTTGAGATTGAACAATTTTATTTGCAATTTTTAATAAATTATCTTTTGAAAGACATTCTTTATCTAATATACCTAAATAGCAATGCTTACATTTTAAATTACAATTATTCGTAATTTTCCATTGTATTTTAATAGGACTAGGTAAAAAAAGATTAAAATTATAGTAATCACAATTTTCAATTTCAGTTTGAAATTTTTCTAAAAAAATAAGAGCTTTCTTTAATGAAATATTCATTTTTTTTGCAAAATTTTGTTCATCTTCACAATTTTTAAGTGTGTTAATAAATTTATATGTGTAATTGTTAACAACATAATATTTATCTTGAAATTCTATTAAATATCTATTAAATCTTAATTTATATTTCCTCTGCATAAATTAAATCCTCTAATTTTAAAGTTATTAATATTTCCAGAGCCCTTTCTCTTAATTTTTGTGGGAGATTTCCAAGTATTTCCGCCCCAGTGATATTGCCATTTAACATTGTCAACATTTTAAAAAATTTTTTATCAATTATTCTAATTGGTGAAGTTGGAATGACAACTTTTTCTTTTGATAAAATTGCTGTATTTGTAGAAAGCAATAATTTATTTTTGAGCACTAAATCTTTTGCCTTCTCTAATTTTTTAATTAAATAAATATCATTAATTCGCTTTCTGTTCTCTCCTTCAATATTGCAACCTCCTCTGCATGAAAGAAGATATTTACAATTTTTACAAAGAAAGTGCAAGTATTTGCCAAACATCAAATTCCTCAAATTCTTTTTATTTAATATTTTTTTTAATCCTTGTCTATTTAAATTTCCTAAAACTTTGTCACTTGTTGCACAAATTTTAATATCTCCAGTATTTTCAATCGCGAAAAAGCTAATTCCTGCACCGCAACCATGAGCATATTTTTTATTTTCTTCGGTAAGTTCACAAGGAATAATACAATTACTAAATTTAATTTTTTTGCCATTTGTTGTTTTATTAATTTTTTCAACAATAGAGCATAAATTATTTAGGTCTTGTAGTTCAAAATCCTTTGCATGTCCAATCATATTTATTCTTGCAGTTTCTAATTTAATATCATATTTGTCACAAAATTCTTTAACGTTAGAAAGTTCTATTTCGTTTTCATTAAATTTATTAAAAGTATAATTAACAGAAACTGGTACATTATATTTATTTTTTAACAATATAATATTTTTGGTTACTGTTTTATAACTACTATCATTTTTTGTTATTTGATTATGAATTTTTTCGCCACCATGTAAAGAAATGCCAATATTTGAAATATAAGGAATTATTTCAACTAATTTTTCTACCATTGTTCCATTAGTTACAATTGATTGCTCAATTCCTAATTCTTGCCCATATTTCATTAGTTCTGCCAGTTCTTTAAAAAGGAGTGGTTCGCCTCCAGTATAAATTATTTTAATTACCCCAAAATCACTAATTTTTTTTAAATACATTTTAGCTTTTGAAAGAGACATGTTGTTTACTTCATTGTTGCAATTCTGACTGCAAAAATAGCAATTCAAATTACAAACATTTGAAATTTTAAAATAAGCTAAAAATGGCTTGGGAAGATTGTCAAAATCAACCTTAAGTTTATTTATGCCCGCTAACATTTTTAAATTTTCCTTTTTCGATAAATTTGTTAACTTGAATTATTCTGCATTGTGTCATTTCTTCTCTAATTTGTTTAATAAAAAATTTCATAAACTCCTCATAATTAAAGCTATTATACTATACAACAATAAATATTTCAATTGTAATTATTAAAGATTTTAAGTATAATTAACATATGTTACGAAAAGATGAATCATTAAAGAATACAATAAAACATATAAAAAATATTTTAAAATCATTAAAAATGCCGATTGTGATTAAAAAAAATAATATCGGCAAGAAGTTTTTTTCCGTCAATATTGGTTTAAGAAAAAATAAGAAAATTTTTACAAATGGAAAAGGAAATTCCTATTTTCAAGCCTTAGCAAGTGGACTTGCTGAATTTATGGAAAGACTACAATCTGGAACTCTGATTCCTTCAAATTTTCTAAATGAAAAAAACCCTCCATTTTATAATGAAATTTTGTATTCAAATGAATATTTAAAAAGCACTTTTGGTGACATAATGTATCAATTAATTGAAAAAAAAATTATCAGTCATGAAATATTAAATCCAAATTATAGTAGTTTCTTAACTGCTTCTGATTATTTTTGTGAAAATACGAAAACCAATCACCTATTACCCCGAAAAATAATTAGACGTCTAACACAAACAAATGGTATTTCCTCTGGAAATACAAAATCTGAATGCTTAACCCAAGGAATCTGTGAGATTTTTGAACGCTATTGTTTTAAAACAATTATTTTAAATAATCTTCCAGTCAATATCATTGATATTCAAAAATTAAAAAATTTGGAAATTTTTCCTTATATCAATTATATTATTTCAATAGGTTATGGAGTAAAAATATTAGATTTTAGCTTAAATCAAATATATCCTGTAATGGGAGTTATGATTTTTAAAAATAATGAATATTGTATTGCCGCAGGATCAGATGTAGAATTAAATATCGCACTATTTCGTTGTTTTAATGAACTTTTTCAAGGACTTAATAATTATACCTTAAAATCAAAACTTAAACCTCTTACAATTTCGCCCACTAATTCAAAATCAAATTGGCTTAAATTTTATAAATGCAATAATGGAAATATTAATTTAAATAACATAACAAACAATTTCACTCCGGTTGAAAAACTGCCTTTTAAAACCGTTCATAATAATATTGAAGCTTATGATTTTGTATTTAATATAATAAAACAAAATAATTTAAAATTATTTTACAAAGATTTTTCATTTTTAGGATTTTGCACATTTCATTCATACATCCCAACATTATCCGAAATCCAAAATATAACTAAAGATGATCTTTATTTAATTAATCATTTTGAACTATGCAATCAATATTATTTTAATTTAACAATGTCATTAACTATTGAACAAAAATCACAAATTATTAATTGTTTAAAAATTTTTGCCTTAAAAAATGATTATTTAATTACACCTTCAGAATATTTTAAATCAAAATTAAACTCAAATTACTATTTAAATCAATTTGATTTTAAATATTTATTATCGATTAGTTTGGTTAATTTTAATTATGATTTAACCGAGTTTATTCAAGCCAATCCATTAATTTTTAATAAAGAGGAACAAAGAGTTATTTTTTCACTAGATTTAAAAAAAGAGTTAAAAATAACATTAAAAAAAACAACATTAAAAAAAAACAAAGATTATAAAATTTGGAAAAATTATTACAATGTTCTTTATAAAAAATATCAAGAGTATCAAAATTCTACTAATTAAAAAAAATATTTTTTTAAACTTGAATAAAAAGATTTACTTTTTATCCTTGTCCTTATATAAAAAAGTACAGCCTAAAATAAAAATGTCATGGTCGCTTTGCATTCATTTTAATTGATTTTGGTTTTGTTTTCATAAGAACGGAGGAGTTGAAAACTAAATATTACATATAAAATAAAATCATTGCAAGATACTATGAAAAAATTGGAAAAGCTACCTAACATTCATTCTCGCAGCTCCAAAAAGGCGACTGTGAGCCGTAAAATTGCAAAAGCAATTTTTGCGACAAGGGAATTTACTTCCCGCTGTTGGCAACAAGACGAACTTTGGCGGAGGGTGAGAGATTTGAACTCTCGCGCGCTGTTACACGCCTACAGTCTTAGCAGGACCGCCTCTTCGACCTCTTGAGTAACCCTCCAAATAGTAATATTTTGGTTATAGATTGTTATAAGTATTCGCTTTTTTAAGTTTCACTAAATAATAATTGTGATTAGTAATTATCATCGACAAGAAAAACGGGAAAAAATATATTATAATCTATAACTGGCTTATTAAGGTTTTTAATAATTTAGGTAGTAAAAAAATACTAACATATAATCTATTGATATGTCAATATTTTCCTCAAATTAAATACTGAAAATGACATGAGTTTTTCTTATAAAATTTAAATAAAATCCATATACCTAATTTTTTAAATATAAAATTTGACCTTACTTGATTAAATATAATTTAAGGATTATTAAAATAAATAACATTTTGACAATAGAATAATTTGTCATATAATGTGAATATGAAAAATTTAAAGAAAATTGGCGAAGGATTGACTAGTCAAGCATTTATCAGTGATGATAAATATATTTTACTTGTTGGTAAAAGAAAAGATTCATTTAAAAATTATGAGGACATAAAACAAAATATGGATTTACTTGAAGGTAAAATTAACAGTGTTAAAATTCCAAGCAACTTAACCTTAATTAAACCTTGTGAAAAGTACCCATTTGGTGCTTTAAATTATTTGGCAGTAAGAGGAAAAAAACTGAATGTTAAAAATTGCACATTAGAAGAGAAAAAGAAAATAGGAAAAAAATTAGCTAATTTTCTTTGGGAACTCCATAATTTAAAATTTGAAAAAAGACATAATAACAAAGATTGGATAATTAAGCACGAAAAAAACAAGGTCGCAAAAAGTTTACAATTATTAGAACCCTATTTTAATAAGGAAGAAAACAATCACTTAAAACAACTTGAAAAACAAAGAAAGCAATTTTATTTAGAAAGTGATTTTTGTGTAACGCATGGAGATTTGCATGAGGAAAATTTACTGGTGGATGAAAACAATCAACTTGTTGGCATTATTGATTTTGGTAATATGGCCTACTATCCACCGATTTGTGATTTTGCAACAATTTATTATGAAGTCGATGAGGAAATTTTTAAGGCAACGATTGAAAATTATCCAAATCAAATTGATTTGAATCAAATAAAACTATGCAATTATTTTCGAAACATAACACTTTTTGCTTACATTCAAAACAAGAATAAAGAAGAATTAAAAGCAAGTTCAAGTCATCAGAAATACGGGTGTTTTTGACCTGATAAAAGAAAAAAAACTTAATCTTTAATTCGGACATCAACTTCATCATCAGTCGGAGTTTCAAAAAAGCAATTTAAACCCGATTTTTCATTAATAAGATAGGAATCTAATTTTCCGTCTTTAATTTCTTCATTACGTTTACGAATATTTTTCAAACGATTTTGTTTTGATATGTCAAGAAAATGCTGTTCACATTTTATGTTTTGCTCTTTGAAAAAGGTTTTAGTTTTAACTCTGTTCGCTTTTCCCCAAAAGCCTGAGTCAATAATAACATTTATTCCTGATTTTACTAGTTCAACCGACTTTCTTATTAACCAATCAGTAATGGCATTAGAGTATTTAACAAAAAGTTTTGGATGTTCATGATGATAATTTGAACCAAAAATTGCCAGTTTAATTTCATCTTCAGACAAAATGACAGCATTTAATTCCTTACAAAGTCTATTTGCATAAGTTGTTTTTCCACTTGCAATTTTGCCACAAAGCATAATTATTTTTGCCATTTTTTTCTCTAAACTTAAAAATTTTTTTGCTTTTCATAAGATTATATTTTATAATTTAAAAAATTTCTTTTAAAAATTTTTCTTCAAGTTTTTTGCAGGTTTCACTGTTCATAGATGGAACGCCCTTTAAACGATAAAAAATTTTGTTTTCTTCGTAAAGATTTGTTGCCATTGTGTGATAGGGCAAAAACTCAATTTTTTTTATGTTAGACAAAGAAGTTGCTTCTTGCTTTTCACAATTACTAAAAGAAGTTTGCTTTTTTTGGTTTTCACTTGGGATTGTTATACTAATATTAATTTTAAACTTTGATTTAATATAATCTGCAAGTGATTTTAAATACTCATCGTTATCATTATAATTTGGAATTATAACCTGCCTTATCCAAACATCTTTATTGTTTTTCACAAGTGCTTTTATGAACTCTTCGCTTTTTTCAATACCACACAAGGTCAGTTCTTTGTATTTTTTTGGGTCTGTGTGTTTGATGTCAAAAATCACAAGTTCAGTCCATTTCAAAAGTTCGTCATAGTTTCCTATTCCTACTCCAGCAGTGTCGAGACAAGTGTGAATA
>CAZKOT010000039.1:0-10963 GCA_964554475.1 uncultured Christensenella sp. | reverse complement strand
AAACAATTAAAGCAATGACTGAAGCAGAAGCTTATGACGGACCGAGTTTAATTATTGCTTATTCCCCTTGTGTCAATCATGGTTTTAATATGGAAAAATCACAAGAAGAAATTAAAAACGCGGTTGCCAGTGGTTATTGGAATTTGTTTAGATATAATCCCGTAACTGACAAACTTGAAATTGACAGTCCTAAGCCTTCTGGTGATTATGAAAAATTTCTTCTCGGCGAAAGTCGTTATTCCGCTCTTTTGAAAAAGTCTCCTGAAAAAGCAAAGGAATTATTTGAAATGTCAAAAAAAGATGCTGAAGAGCGATACAACATGTTATTCAAAATGCAGGACGGAAAAAAATAATAAAAAATTTAATTAACAAATAACAACATTTAATTAACAAAATATAAAAATATTTAAATTTACTATGTAAATTTAAATATTTTTTTTTAAATAATATTAGACTTTGTTTAAAAAAACATCAAAAATTTATTATAAAATTTTGCTTAACTCATCTTTCTTTTCAGAAATTAAAATTTTCATTTCAATTAGCATTTTTTCAACTTCTCTTTTTTCTGTGCTTAACTTTTTATTTTCGTTAGAGAGTTTTTCTTTGTCTTTTGAGTCATCTTTCATTGTAAAAAGTTGTACTCTAATTTTTTCAAGTAAATTATCATAGTCATTAAAAAAATCTTTTTCATCAATTTTTAATTTTTTTTCTAATTCATTTAGTTTCGAGATTGAAAAATTTTTAACACTCAATTCGTCTTTAATTGCTTTTAAGTTTTCAACTTTTTTATTAAGTAATTTTAATTCTTCTGATTCTTTTTGTTCTTCTTTATTTTCATTTTTTTCAATTTGCGTAATCCCTTTTTTATTTATTTGTTCAATTTCATCCTCAATTGCATAAAATTCATTAAATGCTCTTTCAAAAAAAATATTTTTTTCAATATTTATTTCTTTAATAGCTTCTTTAAGAAAATTAATTTTCTTAATAATTTCTAGGCCTTTTAAATTGTCTTGCTGCTCAAAATTTGTTAAAAGCTTTAACATTTCCTTTATAGTTGTTGTTTTAACATATTTTTCAAGAGGTTTAATTTTTTTAATAAAAATTAATTCTTCTCTAACATTCTCATTCCCATTAAAAAGTTTAAATGCAATATCTATTTCTTTTTCTAAATACATATCTATTATAACAAAAAGAATATTTAAACCGTTTACAAAGTTATTTTTACTCATTTGTTTTTTTATATCATTTTCTATTTCATTTATTTCATTTTTATTTAAATTAAAATTTAACAATTCTTTATCTAAATCGCTTTTAAGCCTTTCCACCAAAAGATCGGCTGATTCTTTTAAATTTTCATCTTTTACAATTTCAACTAATTTGTCTCCTAAAAATTTAAAAAGCATTTTATTATATATAATAATTTTTTCATTCATATAATTTTCTCCTAAAATTTATTATAACATATTTTTTTGAGAGTTACAATAATAAAAATTATATAATTTTTTCGGGCAATTTTTTTGAAAATTTTGGACTAATAAATGAAACTAAAGAAAGTAATAAAAGAATACTTGACATAACAATATAATAAATATTGTACCTCATAATAAAACTAGAAAGTAATAAAACTACCGAAGCTAAAAAATATCCTTTTGTTTTTTTACGACTTAATGAAAATGACAATAGTTCTTTAATTTTATTTTTTTGTGTTGTTTTTAATTCAATTAATTTTTCCTGGGGAAAAAAATTATATTCTTTTAATAATTTTAAATAAACTTGCTTTTTGTTTAATAGAATGATTTTCTTTCCAACCATATTAGCAAATTTTAATGCATCATTTTCGAAATCATTTGTACACAAAACTAATTTGTTAGCCTGTAAATTTTTAATTGAATTTAATGTGAAAACCAAATCATCAGTATTAAATTTTCTAAAAGTATAGTAAGGAAAAAGCACAACTTTTTCACCACTATCATGTTCAATTAAAACATATTCTTTTTTCTTTATTGCATTATGTCTTGTTTTTGCAAGTTTGTAAAAAAAATCAACGCAAAATTTGTCATCATTAAAAATAAAAGTATTTGCGTAAATATCAATTTTCTTAAGTTCTTCTTCTTTAAGCTTTTGTTTTTCATCTCTACGACTACTAAATATTTTAATAACAAAATCTACAACAAGAGTTACAATTGATGTGATAAAAATTGCCAGAGACAAACTGTCAACATAAAACCTAATCCAAACAAACGCAATTAAAAAAATTAAAACAAGTCTAAAAAGCATATCAAAAATTGCAAATAATTTAAAACGCATTTTTTCTCCGATTGCTAATTATTCCCAGAAATTATAAAATTTATTCTTAATGTAAAGTAAAAAACTTATAATGTATTTAATAATTTAAATTACTATTTTTGAATTTTTGTTTTTGATATTTTTTTATAAAATATCAATCGAATAATTAGCGACTTAATTAAAAAAGTAAGGATTAATTTCCTTACTAAATTATTTGTTTTCATATTTATAAAATTTAATGTAATAATGAACTTTTTTCAAAAAAGACCGACATTTATCTTTGTAATATTAAACCAAAAAAAAATGAAAAAAAAGTCTTACATGTCAAAAGATGCTATTTTTTCTTTCATCTTTTTTTCTTGGGAAATAATTAAATATTGTGTTAGTTTTTCTACTTTTTCACTTCCATAAATAGTACTTATTTTTTGCCAAAATTCCTCTTTTTTATCTTCGGAACATTTAAAATAAGAGTCTCTCAACATTTCATTAAAATAACCTTTGAAATTTCTGTCAAGAATTTCATTAATCAAAGTTTCATGTTTTGAATATAAATCAAAATTTTTTAAGATTTGAAAAAATCTCAACATATTATTTTCGTCATCAAAAAATGCTTTTTTATTATCTATTAGTGATGAAATTGCATCCGCAATTTCTTTTTTACTTGCTTCTGATAAATTAATCTCTCTGTTTTCATTTTCTCCAGCAAAAGCACAGCCTGTGACATGTTGTTTGGTTTTTGTAATAATGTCATAAATGACTTCTAATGCATCCAAATTAACTCCACAAATTTCCCATGAATTATTATTACATGGAGGAAAACCCCAATGAGGCAAATTATTCATATTATTATTAGAAGACGGAATAATTTGTTTGATAAGGTTAAAAAATTCTCCCTCAACTGTGGGTACGTTAAGTGCTTGTTTTTGTTTTTCTGTTAAACCTAACTTGACTAATGCTTTTAAAACTATGTTATTAACATTACTATACCAAATATTAAAACTTCCAACTACAGCAACAATAATATCTACTTTCGGTTCGGGATAACTTCTTGATAAATCGATAATAGTTTGTTCAAACATAAACTGTTCCCTCCAAAAAAAAATTTTATAACACTTTATTCTTTTTGTCAACAGTGGCATAAAAAATTAATTATTAATATATATTATTAGTTTATTAAAAAAACTTAATAATTAATTTTTTGATAATTATTACTGAATTTATTTGCTTAAAAAGAAAAAATTTGAGGTAGAATTGAAAAAAATTATAATCAATCAAAAAAATCTCTTACACAATCTTGAAGTTTTGAAAAATCAAGGAAAAGCAAAAATTATTGCAGTTGTCAAAGCAAATGCTTACGGTCATGGCAGTCAAGAAATCTGCACGCTATTAAAAGGAAAAGTTGAATTTTTTGCAGTTGCAAACATTGAAGAAGCAATACAAATTAGAGAATTTGACAAAACTTCTAAATTATTAATAATGGGAAAATGTTCTAATTTACTAATTGCAATCAAAAATAGTATAAGCGTTACAGCATTCTCAGTTGAAGAACTTTTAAATATTAAATTAGAAAGTGATAGATTAAAAGAAAATTGTAATGTTCATGTAAAAATTAATTCAGGAATGAATCGTATTGGAATTGTAAACTTAAATCAATTTAAAAAATTTTTAAAAATATTTCAAAGTTCTAAATATTTAACTTTTGAAGGAATTTTTACTCATTTTTCAACTTTGAGAAATGATATTGATTATTATGAAAATCAACAAAATAAATTTTTAAAATTTCTAAAAATAATTCCCAAAAAATTTTCTCCTATTATTCACGGCGGTGGCTCATTAGCAATTTTTCATGAGCATAATTACGATATGTTAAGGTGTGGAATTTTACTTTATGGTATTGGAAGTCCCCTTTTTAAGCAAGTAATAAAAATTGAAGATAATATAATTCAAGTTTTAAATGTAAAAAAAGGTGCTTACATTGGTTATTCAAAAGATTACATAGCAGAAAAAGATATGAAAATAGGTATTATTCCAACTGGTTACGATGATGGAATTCCTCGAAATTCAATAGGGCAATTTGTAAAAATAAGAAAGACAAAATGTAAAATTTTAAGTGTTTGCATGGATATGACAATAATAGAGGTTCCAAAAAACACTAAAGTTGATGACACAGTTACACTTTTACATAATGTTGAAGAGTGGGCAAAAGCACAGAAAACAAACAATCATGAAATTTTAGTCCGTTTTAACAGCTTTAGAGGAAAAAGGATTGTGAAATAAATAAGAATAATAATTTATTTTTTATTAATGCTTACAAGAATTTTTTAAAATTATTTATCCCTATTGCTATAAGAATAATATTTTTATATCACACAATTTTATTCATAATTTTTAAATAAAACAAAAAAAGTTCACCCAAGTCAATAAAAAAAATAAAAAATGCCAATATTTGAGTTCAAATATTGACACAATTGGTGCGGACAAGAGGAGTTGAACCTCCACGGTTTCCCGCCAGATCCTAAGTCTGGTGCGTCTGCCATTCCGCCATGTCCGCTTAAATTATTATTTTTTTTGAGAAAGATTGTTTTAATATGCCCTATTACTTAATTTAAGAAAATTTTTAAAAAAAAGATAACAAGCGAGTAAAAATATTATTTTATTTTAGAAATATTAATTAATTATTAAGTAAAATTTTTTAATATCTAATAAATATTTTTTAAAAAAGACATCTTTTTCTTCTTCTTAATTTATTTTTCTTTGAAAAATATTTTAACATTCATCTAAAATATTGTATCGAAATAATAACAATTAAAATTAAAAATAATAAAGCAAAATAATTAAGAAAATGTTAAAAAAATAAAAGCAGTTTAATAAAATTAAAAAATCATTTTTCTTTTCTTTGGTGGCTCACCCGGGGCTTGAACCCGGGACCCCTTGATTAAAAGTCAAGTGCTCTACCACTGAGCTAGTGAACCATATTAAAATTGAGAATTAAAAATATAATTATAATTGTAAATTAAATTTAAAATAAATTTAATTTTTGAAAAGTTTTTTTATTTCATAAAATAAAAATAAACATTCTTAATTAACAAGTCATCCAATTTGTCCAATGTTCATTTTTTAATAATTATATTTGAGCATTGTTCACTTTGGCTGGGGTGGCAGGAATTGAACCTGCGAATGCGAGAGTCAAAGTCTCGTGCCTTACCGCTTGGCTACACCCCACTATTATTTAATATAAAATTTGACAATTTTATAATTATGGATAATATTTTTTTCTTTAATGTTTTTTACCCCAAAAAATTTTTTCTAAAAAACCCCGTTATTTTTATTCGAATTATGGTTCAAATCCTTCAATGATTTTTCTCTCAAAAAATATTTCTAGACTTATATGCTATTTTTAGCATACTGGCTGGGGTGCTAGGATTTTTACCCCAAAAAATTTTATTCTAAAATATTTTTGGGACCCCGTTATTTTTATTCGAATTATGGTTCAAATCCTTCAATGATTTTTCTCTCAAAAAATATTTCTAGACTTTACTGGCTGGGGTGCTAGGATTTGAACCTAGGAATGTGGGAGTCAGAGTCCCATGCCTTACCGCTTGGCGACACCCCATTAAAAAAAATTAATAATTTTCAATCCTATTACTGTTAAATTTTCAATGTTCAATTTTTTGCCGAAAGGCAAATGGTGCACTTGGAGGGATTCGAACCCCCGACCTTTGCCTTAGAAGGGCACTGCTCTATCCAACTGAGCTACAAATGCAGGCTGGAGCGGGTGAAGGGAATCGGACCCTCGCTATCAGCTTGGAAGGCTGAAGTTCTACCACTGAACTACACCCGCAAAAGTCGGGCAATAAGCATTTACAAAATGCTCAATCATACTATCAAATAAATTCTCATTTGTCAATAATTTTTTCACTATTAAATAATAAATATTAGAAATTTTCTAATGAATAATTAAATCTTTAAACTTTATAATTTTTAATATAAAATTACTTCAAATGAAATATATTTCGAAATTATAATTATTAAAATTTTTTAATCCTAATAATTCTACAACTAAGTAATTAAATTTTATAATCTTTAAAAATTTACCCTATTATTTTAACCAATTTTTCTAAAATGTTTTGTAAAAGTTTTTCTTCTTCTTTTGAAAAAGGACTGATATAAACAATTTTTAAATAATAAGTTTGAAACTCCTCAAATTCATTTTCTTCATCTAAAAAACTTCTTGATTTAATTTTTTTTCTTAAAAGTTCAACAAATTTATAAACAATTTTATCAAAACCTTCAGTGTCTTTTTTTTGTTTATAAACCTCTTCAATGCCAAAACAAATTCCGAATAATTTTTTTGCGATTTCAAGTTGATATTGATAATTAAATCTATTTAAAAATTCTTGAAATAAATCTATATAAAAATTTAACTCATCTCGATACACAACTTGTTTTGCAAATTCTGGGTTCATTTCAGGAATAAAAAATTTAATAAGTGTAAGATTTCCTATTTTTTTTCTTTGTTTTTTAATTTTAAATGTTGCCTTTTGTAATTCGGAAGAAAATAATTTTTTAAAATCATTTCCGTAATCTTTTAACAATTCTTTTGCTTTTACTAAATAATTTTCAGTTCCAGTCATATTTTTCTCCTTTTATTTTTTATTTATAAAAATGAAATATAAAATTTTTTTTGCTATTTTTCATTTTGTTTTGTTATTTTATATCCTTCTTTTTCATCAAGAACATTGAAACCTAAATCAATTATTTTTTTTCTTAATCTGTCTGCTTCAGTCCAATTTTTAGCAAGTTTTGCTTGCCATCTTTCTTTTGCTAATTGCTCAATTTCGAAAGGAACAGACAAATCTTTTTCTTCATATTCGTAAATTTTAATTCCTAAAACCTTGTCAAACTCTAGTAATAATTCATAAATATTTTTTGAAGGTTTTTCTTTAAGTAAGTCCCAAACAACTCCCAAAGCTTGAGGAGTGTTTAAATCATCATTGATTGCTTCTAAAAATTTTTCTTTATATGATTGCAATTTCTCATTTGTGACAAACTCTTTTGAATTCTTATGCTTTAATGCAATTTTATACAAATTTTTAAGAGTATTTCTTGCTCCTTCCAAAGCTTCATAAGTAAAATTCTGCATTTTTAAATAATGTGCGGTTAAAAGAAAATAACGGAAATCAATTGCATTAAATCCCCTTTTTTCAAGGTCGCTAATTGTGTAAATATTCCCAAGACTCTTACTCATTTTGCTTCCATCAATTTGCAAAAATTCTAATTCCATCCAAAAGCGAACAACATCGTGATTATTAAGAGAATTATTTTGTGCTATTTCGTTTTCATGATGAACGGTTACATGGTCAATTCCTCCTGTGTGAATATCTATATGCTCTCCTAGATATTTTTGTCCCATAACCGAACATTCAATATGCCAGCCAGGATATCCCATCCCCCACGGACTAGGCCACTGCATAATGTGTTCTTTTGGTGCTTTAATCCAAAGTGCAAAATCAGCAGGGTGCTTTTTTTCTTCATCAACTTCAATTCTAGCTCCTGACAAGCGATCTTCTGTTTTAATTCCTGAAAGCTTACCATAATCTTTAAATTTCTGTATGTCAAAATATATAGAAGTCGTAGTTTCGTAAGCATAACCTTTTTCCATTAATTTTTTAACATATTCCACCATATCAGGAACATGTTCTGTTGCTTTGCAAACATAAGTTGGCATTTCAATATTTAACTTTTTAAAGTCTTCAAAAAAAATTTGGGTGTAGAATTGTGCAATTTCCCAAGGACTTTTTTTTTCACGCTTACTTGCAACAAGCATTTTGTCTTCACCGACATCTTCATCACTTGTCATGTGTCCAACATCTGTTATATTCATCGCAAGATCAATATCATAACCATTATATTTAATTACACGTCTTAATGTATCCATAAAAATATAAGCACGGAAATTCCCTATATGCTGATATGAATAAACTGTTGGGCCGCAAGAATACATTTTTACCTTTTTTCCGTCATAAGGTTTAAATTCTTCTTTTTTTTTCGTCAACCTATTAAAAAATTTTAACATACAATTCCTTAAATTCATTATTTTTTTGTAAATATTTTCAAATTTTTTTTTGATAACTCTATCTTACAATTACATTTCATTTTAAGTCAAGGAAATATAAAAAATTATTTTTTAAATTCAATATATTAAAATTAAGTAAAAAATTAAAAAAAAATTAAATTTAAAGATTATCTTCAAGAAAAATTTTTAAACAAAAAGGAAAAACACAATTAGATATGTTTTTCCTTTTTTTAAAATTAAAAATCTTTTCTATTTTAAATTATCAAAGTTATAACAAAATGCAAATGATTCCGCCTTTTCCTTCATTAACAATTTTAGATAAAGTTTTTCTTAACTTTCGTTGTGCTTCTGTAGGCATTAAATAAATTTTCGAGTTAATCCCCTCATTAACTAAAGAATTTAATGATTTTCCAAAGATATTAGTTTCCCAAATTGACCCAGGGTTATTTTCAAATTCTTTCATTAATTGAGCTGCAAGTTCTTCACTTTGTGTTTGAGTTCCAACAAGAGGACTAATTTCGGTTTCAATGTCAACTTTCATAATATGTAAACTTGGAGCTGAAGCTTTAAGTTTCATTCCAAAGCGTGAGCCTTGTTTAACAATTTGCGGGTCTTCTAAGGTAAGTTGGTCAATTTGTGGAACAACAATACCATAACCTGTTTCTTCAACCTGCTTGAGTGCATTTTCTAATCTGTCGTATTGACGTTTTGCATATGATAATGTTTTAATATAACTAACAAGATGCAAATCACTAGAAATTTCTGTATTACATTGCTTTGATAAAACTTTATAAAATAGGTGATGTTTTGGAACCACATCAAAGTAAACTGTTCCTTCACCTGTTTTTATTGTTCCAATGGTAACAGGTTCAAAGTCTTCACTGTCTAAAAAGGCAACATTAGTTTTATCAATTTGTCCAATTTTTGAAATGTTGTCTCCAAATTTTTTAACTTCAACAATAATTTCGTTAATTATTTCGTCATCATATGAAAGTGCTCTAAGCCAATCAGGCATTTTAATTTTAAGCGATCTAATAGGAAATTCCAGTAAAATTTTTTCAAAAATTTGCTCAATATCATTTTCATTCAACTCTTTAGCATTAAGTAAAATAACGGGATTTTCGTATTTTTTTTCAAGAGATTTTGCTAATAATTTTGCATCTTCAGAATAAGGTCTAGATGAATTTAAAATAATCACAAAAGGTTTGTTTTCTTTTTGTATTTCCCTTACAACTCGTTCTTCGGCATCAATATAATTTTCTCTAGGTAAATCAGTAATGCTACCATCTGTTGTCATAACAATTCCAATTGTCGAATGCTGTTCGATAACTTTTTTTGTTCCTAATTCGGCAGCTTGCTGAAAAGGCATATCCGAATCACTCCACGGAGTTTTGACAAGTCGAGGCTTTTTATTTTCCTCAAAACCAACAGCACCATTAACTAGATAACCAACACAATCAACAAGACGCACTTTTAATTCTATGTTACCATTAAGAGTTATTTTAGCACTCTCATTTGGAACAAAGCGTGGTTGAGTTGTCATTACCTGCTTTCCTTCACCAGCTTGAGGAAGTTCGTCTATTGCTCGTTGCCTAACATGACGATTTTCAATGTTTGGAATTACTAACGTCTCCATAAATTTTGTTATGAAAGTTGATTTACCGCAACGAACAGGACCAACAACACCAACATAAATATCGCCATTTGTTCGTGTGGCAATATCATTATATATTTCAAAATTTTCCATATCACCTCCAAAATTTTGCTATTATATTTTTATGAAAAATTTTGAAGATATATGATAAAAAAAGTAATTGACGAAAAGAAAATTCCCTTCTTTAGAATAGTAAAACGAGTATTAAAAAGCGTAATAATTTACATAAGCAGGCAGAAACGAGAAAAAAATGAGTAATTTTTAACTGACAAACTAGGTCATTTTTTCAAGCTTTCTATTATTTATCATTTATTCCTTGAACTTTAGGTTTTTTCTTTTTAAATGCTTTTGCTAAATTAACTCTATTTTCTTTTCCCCAAAGTAACCTGGCAATGTTATGACGATGCATAAAAAATGTAAGAAAAAATAAGATAAAAAGAAGAATGGTCAAAACTAAATTTTTTCCACTGTATTTAACCCCTTCTAAAATTGTTAAAATTGTTATGAAAGCAAAAGATGCAACCGCTCCATAATCAAAAACACAAAGAAAAATGACAGCAACACCAAAAGCAACCAGCGACCATATTGGATTTGCGACGGCAAAAACTCCCAAAATACATGCAACACCTTTTCCTCCTTTAAATTTGTAAATAATAGGGAAATTGTGTCCCATAACAGCAGAAAGACCGCCAACATAAATTCCTATTGCTAAATTTAAATTTAATGCAAGATCCGCTCCAACACTACCACCAAATGTAAAAAAACCGATTAATGCTGCCAAAGAACCTTTGACAGAGTCTAAAACTAGATTTAATAGTCCTATCTTAAAACCAAAAGTTCTAAGCATATTCATTGATCCAGGATTACCGCTTCCTTTTTTTGTAATGTCAATATTCATTTTTTTAGAAATAATACGCGCAAAACTAACATTACCGATTGCATAACCG
>CAZKOT010000038.1:9889-11133 GCA_964554475.1 uncultured Christensenella sp. | reverse complement strand
GGAGCTTTAGCATTGCAACATTATCATCGTTATGAATTTGTAAAATGTAATTTTTAAGTAAACTTTTTAATCACTACCATTAGAGTTTTCATATTATATTTATATGGTTTTCTTCTCATACAAAGAAAAAAAGATTGGTTATCAGGATTTTGGAAAAGGGGATGTCTTATTGTTTTTACATGGGTGGGGATGTGATGGTAAGATTTTTTTAGAATTATCTGAAATCTTTTCACGTTTTTACCGTTGTTTAATTATAGATTTTCCACCTTTTGGAAAAAGTGAGGAGCCAAAAGAAATTTGGGGAGTTGGTGATTATGCACAAATGGTTAAAGAATTTTTAGACATGTTACATATAAAAAAATTTAAAATTATTGCTCATTCATTTGGTGGGAGAGTTGCGTTAAATCTTGCAAGTTGCTATAATAATAATGTTACTAAAATGGTTTTAACCGGAGCAGCGGGATTAAAGTCTAAATTTAATCTTTTAAATTTTCTTAAAATTAGCGTTTATAAAACTTTTAAGAAATTTTATGTCGGTAAAAACATGGGCTCGGTTGATTATCGTGCACTTTCAAATCAAATGAAAAAAAGTTTTGTTAAAATTATTAAACACGACCAAACCGAAGATTGTGAAAAAATCATTTGCCCCACACTTTTAATTTATGGAAAAAATGATGATGCCACCCCTGTTTATATGGCTAAAAAATTAAACAAGCTTATAAAAAATTCTAAATTAATAATATTAAAAAACTCCGGACATTTTTGTTTTTTGGACTCAAAAGAAGAATTTTTTGATTTAGCATATAATTTTTTAAAAGGTAAAAATAATGAGTTTTTTTCAAATTAATAATATTCATCTTTACATTGGCATTTTTCTTTCGGTTGTAAACGGAGCGATTCTTTGTTTTTCTTCAAGCAAATTTTTACAAGTTCTTCAACAAGCGGGATATGAGATCAGAGGTTATAATATGTGGCTTAGGGGAACTCGTTATAAGTATGTTTCCCGTCTTTTAATGCTCGGTCTTTTGTCTATTGCATGTGCACTTGTAACCAACGCATTATTTGATGCATACCACAATCAAACTATTTTTTCATATTTGGGCTTAATTTTTTATTTTTATTTTACTGGTGTGTTTGTCCATAATTTGATTAATGAACCAAATAAAATGCCTCTAGTCAAAACAAACCGAATTAACAGAATGATTGGAGTACTTTTTGTTTTTTATTCCATCGTTACTTTTGTT
>CAZKOT010000038.1:0-9879 GCA_964554475.1 uncultured Christensenella sp. | reverse complement strand
TATCAACAGAATTTTTTACTTTGTTACGTTCTGGAATAATTACAATGACACCGATTTTAATTCCGCTTTTTGTAATAATTGTTTTTTATGTTTTATATCCTATTGAAAAATTAATTAACAATAAATATATCAACAAAGCAAAAAACAAATTAAAAAAATTGCCTAATCTAATTACAATTGGAATAACGGGTAGTTTTGCAAAAACAACTAATAAATTTTTTCTTAAAGAAATGCTTTCTCAAAAATTTAAAGTTATTGCAAGCCCTTTTAGTTATAACACTCCGCTGGGATTAACAAGGGTTATTTTGGGTGAATTAAAAGAAGATGATGAAGTTTTGATTGCTGAAATGGGAGCGAAGAAAAAGGGCGAAATTAAAGATTTGTGTAAATTAATAAAACCAAACCATGGCATTATAACAGGTGTGGGTAGTCAACATTTGGAAACTTTTAAAACGGTTGAAAATATAAAAGATACCAAATTTGAACTTGCAGAAGCGGTAGAGGGTTTTATGGTTTTTAATGGTGATAGTCCATTATGTAAAGAACTATATGAAAATTACGAAAATGATAACAAAATTATTACTTATGGAAAAAACAAAAATGCTTTTGCTTATTGTTCTGATATTACTGCTGATGCAGAGGGTTTAAAATTTATTCTTCATATTCAAGACAAAAAAATTGAGTGCTTTACAAAACTTCTGGGGATATATAATCTGCAAAATATTACAATGTGTGCCTCACTTTCTTACCAATTAGGTGTTTCACTTGAGCAAATTAAGAAAGCAATAAAAAATCTTTCAACAGTGCCTCATCGTATGGAAATTATTAAAGCAGAAAATGGTTCGTTAATTATTGACGACAGTTTTAATGCAAGTGTTGAAGGAACAAAAGCCGCTTTTGAAACTTTAGCACTTTTTGAAAAGCGAATTCAAGTCATAATTACTCCTGGTATTATTGAAATGGGAAAATTAGAAACAAAAGTTAATTTTGAATTAGGCGCAGAAATTGCAAAAATTTTTGATTATGTGATTATTGTTAATGAAATTAATGCAAAAGCACTTCGTGAAGGACTTGAAAGTGAAAATTTTGATAGCGAAAAAATGTTTTTTGTTGCGAATTTGGAAGAAGCGAAAACAAAACTAACTTCACTTAATTTAGAAAATCCTGTTGTTCTTTTTGAAAATGATTTACCAGATTTATTTAATTACTAATATTAATAATCGGCTGAATATTTAATTAAATAATTAATTTATTGTTATTATACCAAAATTTAATAAGGATGATTGTTTCTCAAAACAAAGTTACTAAACTTATAGTTTAATGTAAGTTGACAATTATATAATATATTTATTATACTAAATTGGTAATAAAAAAACCTTTCAAGAGGAGTAAAATATGGCAAGATTTTTTGGTAAAAATACTAGGATTTTGTGGACAGATAAAAAGCACTATTTTGGTTTACCTATTTCTTTTACAAGATATACTTTGGTCGAGAAAGAAAATTCATGGCTTAAAATATTTTTAGATACCGGTTTGTTTTCAACAAGGCATGAAGAAACCAATCTTTATCGCATTTTTGATATTTCTGTGACTCAAACAATATTTGATAAAATTTTTGGTCTTGGAACAATTTATCTTTATTGTAATGAAGAAAAAACAGAAAATTCTGAAAATATGACTCTTATTAGAGTTAAAGATCCATTTAAAGTTCGTAATCAAATTGCAGAATTAGTTGAAAAAGAAAGAAAACAATATGGTTATCGAATTGGAGAAATCCAAACAATTTAATTTTTTATTATTTTTATAATTATAAAAAATTAGTTTTAACTTATTTATATAAAAAAATAGATTAAATACAAATTGAAATGGCAAGAATTTTTCTTATGGAAGTTTTAATTCTTGCTTTTTATTTAGTTTTTGGTTTTTTGTTGTTAAAAAGTTTTGAGCGAAAAAAAATCTTAAAAAAAAAGATAAAATTTAAAATTGCAGAATATGCTGAAAGTAGATTTTTTTTTGTTAAAAATGAAATTTTTAATGATGATTGTTTTTTTCTTTTAAAAGAATATTCTTTAAAAACAGTAAAAGAAGTTGACAAAATACTTTCTAAAGTTCGTTTTAATAAGCCAAGAAATTTAAATTGTTATTTTAATTTAAACCTTCTTAATGAGTTAAAAATAAAAAAATTGCCTATTTTTATTGTTTCTCAATCTTTAAAAAGATTTGAAAAAGAATGCTTAAAAATTGCAAAAACTCTTGAAGACTTTGAAGTTGTTATTTTTTCTTATTCTTTGGTTGATTTGGGTTTTGAAGCAATTTTTTTAGACCCACAAACCTCAAAACAAATTAAAAATTTTCTTTATTGTTTAAATATTAATTTTAAAATTGAAAAGCCTTTAAAATTAAACTTATATCCAAATGTTTTAAATTTTTATGGAAACTACAATAATTCAAAAATAATTTCTGATAAATATGTTTTGAACAAATTGGAAAATGAAAAATTTTTTATTGAAGATTTTAATTTTTTTACAGGTGAAAAAGTAAATTTTGTAAGAGTGCAAAACAAAACAAATGAAGAAAAAAAGTTTGAGTTTAATTATTTTCTTGACCTTGCTAAAAATAAAATCAATTACAAGTTTTTTAAAACAACAAAAAATATTGTGAGAATTTTTGATGCTTTTTCAAGTGATGTAAAATTTTTAAATTTTTCTTTTTTACCTTTTGAAATTAAGTATGATTGTTTCGAAAATTTTAAAGAGAGTAATTTACCCTGCGTAAATTTAATTTACAAATTATTACTTGCCCCTAATGAAAAAAAAGAATTTTGTTTTTGTTTTAGTAATTATGTTCAGCCAGTTAAATTAATTAATTTTGAAAAGCTATGCGGTCTTTCAAAAAAATTTTTTTCTAAGTTTTTTAATTTTAAAATTAAAACTCATAATGAACGTTTAAATAATTTATTTAATCAAATTCTTCGTCAAAAATGTTTTTTTGAATTTTTAAATAACGAGAACAAAGAAATAAAATGTTATAACTTATCATATAAGGAAATCTTAAATTTATACGATAGCCAAAAAATCACATCTCTTGAAACATTTATTTCATTAAAGTATTTGATGATTGAAGAAAATGATGAAGCCTTTATTATTAAAACAGATTTTATTTCAAGAAATTTTTCAATTGAAATTTATTTTGAAGGATTTTCGAAACAAATTGATGTTATAAGAAAGGGTGGAGTAAAACCTTGTTTAAATTTAGGAGGCATAAAATATTATAATAATTCAACAATACACAAAAAGTATTTAAGAGGTAATGATCGCATTGTGATTGAATGTTGACAATTTTAAATTACACAAAACTTAAATGTTGAAAATTAAAATTATTTGTCATATAAACTTGAAGTAATATGATTTTATAAAAAATCGTTTTTAATTTTTTTAGGTTATTGTTATAATGTAACATAAAGGAAAGAATTATGTTAAAAGTTGAAAATATTGTTAAAAGTTATGGTGAAAACAAGGTTTTAAAAGGACTAAATCTTGAAATTTTTGACGGAGAAATTTATGGATTAATCGGATCAAATGGTGCTGGCAAAACCACTCTCTTTAATATTATTGCTCAAATTTTAAGTCATGAAGAAGGTAAGGTTTTTTTAAATGGGAAAGAAATTAAAACAATAAATGATTTAGCTCTTAAAGTGGGTTACATAATTGACATTCCGTCAATGTTTGAGTATTTAACAGCAAACGAATATTTGGAATTCCTTTATTCTTCAAGTAAAAAAAACAAAGAAGAAATTAAAGCTCGCTCAAAAGTTGTTCTTGATTTGGTTGGACTTGAAGATGTAGGTAATAAAAGAATTAATTCATTTTCAAGAGGAATGAAGCAACGAATGGGAATTGCCGCCGGATTAATTTTTGAACCTGATTTAATAGTAATGGACGAACCATCAAGTGCTCTTGACCCACAAGGCAGGGCAGAAGTTATTGACATAATTAAAGATTTAAAAAAACAAGGAAAAACAATAATTTTAAGCACTCATATTTTAAATGATATTGAAAGGCTTTGTGACCGAGTTGGACTTTTGGTAAATGGTGTTATTGCTGTTGAAGGTACTGTTAGTAAAGTTTTAGATTCTTACACAACAAATAAAATTAAAGTTTACTGTGGTAATGACGAAATAGAAAAAATTGGAAAGATTCTCAAAGAATTAGAACAAATTCAAGATATGGATATTCAACATGACGGTGCAATCATTTCCTTTAAAGACAATGATAATAAAAAACAAATTTTAAAGAAAATTGTAAATGGTGAGATTGTTTTTTCTGCAATTGAAGTAAATAAAATGACTTTGGAAGAAATATTTTTAAAGGTAAGTAATGAAAAGTAAATAAAAGGAGAATATAATGCAATTTAAAGCATGTTTAAAAAAAGAATTTTTAGAAACAATTAGAACAAAAAAATTTTACATAAATTTGGGTTTGGCAATTTTTATTTCTATTTTGTCTGTTGTTTATGTGATTATTATGAGTATTATTAAAGAATATTTACCGATTGAAAACTTGGGACCTATTGCAAGATTTTTTGAAAAAAGTTATTTGGCAAGTATTAATTTTTTTGCATCATTCATAATAAGTTATTTTTTACTTCTTACTGTATTTTACAACTGTGCTGCAATTTCAAAACCTATAGGGCAAAAACAATGGGTTTTACCTATTAATTCGGGAATGAAACCGGGAATTTTAATTGGTGCAAAAATAATTATGGAAATTTTTAGCGCAGTGTTTTGTTTAATTATTAGTTTCATTTTACATGGTATTCTAACTGTGATTTTTTGTAATCCAGGAACAATTTTATTTCAAGATTTTTTAATTAGTTATCTTTTTTTAACAATTGGAATAATATTTGCACTAATTTTAACAATTACTTTAAATGCAATAACCAAAAAAAGATGGGTTCCGGTTGTGACTGTTTTAATACTAGTTATGATTGTAACAAATGTGCTTGAATCTATTGTTATTGGAGGTGAATCGTTAGTAAGTTATACTCCGCTTGCTTTTTTTGCTTTTAGTGGAATACCTTCCTTGGATTTGTGGCAATGGCTTACTTCTCTTTTATCTACATTTTTGCTATGTGCAGGGCTTATTATTTGGTCAGCTTTAAGTAATAAAATCAAAGCAGAACGACCTATTGAATATAAATCAATTGATTTTAAAAAGTTGATTAAAAAAAATGATTAATTATGTATAAATAACTTTTACTTTTTTAAAGTTGACTTTTAAAAATAACAATGTTAATATTAAGCGAAAAAGATTTATATTAAATTTTTTTTACACAATGGAGAAAAGATGTTTGAACAGTGGAAACTTGATTTTATAAGATTTTTCAGTTCGCTTGACCCGATTGTATTTTCTGCTATAATTGTTTTGTTAACGCTTTGCATTATTGTATTAGTTAGGTTTATTGTAAAAAGCGTTTACAATGTTCCAGAGTATAAGAAAAAAATTGTAATGCCTATTATTTTAATTGCTGTTCTTACTACTTGTATTATACTTTTCTGCCTTGCACGCTATTAAATAGTGGATGTTAATAACATCATTATTAAAATTCTTTAAAATAAATTTTGCATTGTTTGTGCATTATGTATTAATAAACAGGAGACTTAATCAATGACATTAAAAAATTTTTTCGGTTTTTTACTAGCTGAAGGGGATAATCTTCAAGCGGATTGGATTACTCAAGTTTTTCCTATTGTTCGTTACGTTTTAGTTGGAATAATTTTACTCTGTGCAATTGGAATTATTATTGCAGTACTTCTTCAATCTGATGCATCACAAGGTGGAACAAATGTTGTTTCTGGAGTTAGGGAAAGCTATTATTCACAAAATAGAGGTGAATCAAGAGATGGAAAATTAAAAAAAGCGACAATTATTTTGTCTTCAATAATAGGATTTTCAATGATTTTGTATTTTGTTTCGCTTTTAATAAATGCTAATTAATCAAGAATAAAAATAGGAATAAATAATGACAAAAAATTATTACGGAAATAAAAAATCCGAAAAGCAGTCTTTTGAAAGAAGTAATAATTCTAATAGAAAGATTTCACAAAATGGCAGATCAAATCAAGAAAAAAAACATTCGCAATTTTTAAATAAAAATTACAAAAGCAAGAACGGTATGATTTTAGAAGGCGTTGTTATGGGCTCTGGAAAGAATTTTTTGTTTTGCAGAGTTGAAAACATGCCTGATTTTTTTATTCCCGCTACAAAGTCTAAAGGTGCAATTGATGGCGATATAATTTTAATTAAGGTTCTTTCAAATCCTCGATTTTCATCGGGGCGTTTGCTTGATAATAATATTACCACCAAAAATGAGCAATCAACACTTGCTCAAGTGGTTAAAATTAAAAAACGTGCCAACTCTCAACTTGTGGGTGAACTTGTAAGAATTAAAGATAATATTTTTTTTAAACCAGATAATAAGAAAATCGGTAATTTAATTAAAATTGAAAAACGCCATTTGCTAGATGCAAAATTTGGAGAAAAAGTTGTTTGTAAATTAACTTATCAACCTGAAAATCTTAAAGAGCAATTTCAAGGGGAAATTATTGAAATTTTGGGAGATATTAATTCAAATGAGGTTTTAGAACTTTCAATACTAAGAGAGCATAACATTTATGAATTTTTTCCAAAAGAAGTAATTGAATTTGCCGATAAACTTTCAAAAAAAGGCATTTCAAATGAAGAAAAAATTGGAAGGCTTGATTTAACAAAAGAAAAAATTTTTACTATTGACGGTGCTGATGCAAAAGATTTCGACGATGCTGTTTCATTAAAAATTTTAAATAATGGTAATTATTACTTGGGCGTTCATATTGCAGATGTGGGGCATTATGTAAAACGAAATAATGTTCTTGACAAGGAAGCATTTTTAAGAGGAACAAGTGTTTATTTTCCCACAATGGTTTTTCCTATGCTTCCTGAAAGTTTATCGAATGGCATTTGCTCTCTTTCTGAAAATGAAGAACGTTTAACACTTTCAGTTTTTTTGGAAATTAATCCCAAAGGAGATGTCGTTAATCATGAAATTAAAGAAAGTTACATAAAGAGTGTTGCACGACTTACTTATGATGAGGTGTATAGTGTTTTAATTTCTTCTAAGAATGCAAAAGAAACGAAGGCAGAAAAATTAAAAGAAATATTAATTCAAATGAACAAACTTGCAAAAATTTTAAAAAATAAAAGAGTTGGTTTAGGTGAACTTGATTTAGACATTTCAGAGCCTTATTTTGTTTTGGATGCAAATGGTGAAATTACAGATGTTAAAAAACGTGAAAGAAATGATGCTCATAGATTAATTGAAAGTTTTATGATTGTTTGTAATGAAATTGTTGCAAAACATTTTAATAAATTAAAAATTCCTTTTGTTTATCGTATTCATGAAAAACCTACTATGGAAAAATTAATTGCATTGCTTGATTTTTTGAAAGGTTTAGGCATTAATACCCCTCCACTTCCAAACATTATAACACCGAGTTTTTATGCCCAACTTTTAAAATTGATTGAAAATCATCCCATTAAAGAAAATCTTAACAAAATGATTTTACGTTCACTTCAAAAAGCACGTTATTTGGATGATTGTGTGGGACATTTTGGTTTAGCTCTTGAATTTTATTGCCATTTTACTTCGCCGATTAGACGTTATCCAGATTTGGTGATACACAGAATAATTAAGAATTTTATAAAAACAAATAAATCAGAAAAAGATTTAAAAGATTTTGTTTTTGAAGCGAGCGAACAATCAAGTTTGAAAGAAAAAAGTGCTGAAGAGGCCGAAAGGGATGTTGACGATTTAAAAAGAGCACAATTAATGAAGAAACACATAGGTGAAATATTTACGGGAATAATAAGCGGAGTAACAAATTTTGGCATTTTTGTTGAACTTGATAACACAGTTGAAGGATTAATAAAAATTGAAAATTTGCCCCAAGATTATTACTTGTTTTATGAAAAAACATTAAAATTAAAAGGACAAAAACGAACATTTTCAATTGGGGATCGAGTTGATGTTAAAGTTGTTTCCAGCAATGTTTATGAAAGAAAAATTGAATTTGAACTTGTTTTGCCAATGATAAATAAATAAAAGTGAACATTGAAAATTATTGATTTTTCGAATTAGTATTGCATTATTTTAAATGTTGTTTTATACTTTATTATAATAAAGGAGGAAATTATGCATAAAGATTTGAAAAAAAATGTTTATATGGCAGATTATGGAGATAATCTTTTAAGAGTTGTGAAGGACGCATTATGGGAAAATAAAGATCAAAACGAAAGTGTTAATATTTATTTTAATGGTTTTATAATTAACTTTAAACCTATAATTAAAGATGTTGAAAAAATAATTAATTGCGCTTATAAAATTGTAACAGGACTAACAAAAAAAGAATTTATAGAAAAGTTTGGTGATTTGGATGTTGTGAGCATTGGAGAAAAACAAACCTTTCCAGATATTGCTAGAGCAATTTCATATCATAACTATGATAATGGTGAATATGTTTCTGTTTTAGCTTATGGAAATAGAATCACTTCTGTGGGGGTAGGTTGTTCTTCTGTTGAATTATCTCAAGATAATTTGGAAAAAAGGTTCCCTTACTCGGAAGAAAAGATTAATAAACTATTTAATGAACAACCAAAATTGGAAGAATGGAAACAAAGAGGAAAAGATTTACTTAAGAACAAGGTTTATTTACATAAAAAATGGGATGAGTGGATTGAATCAAAAATAATAAATGAAAGCAATCCTGAAAAATTAATTCAAACAATTTTTAACGTTATTAACGAATGCAATTCTAACAAACCTAATTTCTCGAAAATTTTAACAATGATTCAAAAATTTGATCAAAATGAGTTTAAGTCGTTTTTAGGATGTCTAGCAAGATTTTTTAAAAATGAATATAATTTTGTATTACCTGCATTTGTAAGTTCGGATGATTATGAAAGAATGTCTTTGTAATTATTTTTTAACGACTTTATTTTATTGTTGCTCTAAAAAATTTTTTGCTCTAAATGTTGAAAATTTGTAAAGATGTGATATAATAGTATGGGTAAACTTAAATGAAAGTTGTAGCAACCAACAAAAGAGCATTTTATGATTATTTTGTTTCAGACAAATATGAAGCCGGAATTATTCTTGAAGGAAGTGAAGTAAAATCTGTTAGAGAAGGTTTAATGAGCGTTAATGAGAGTTATGTTTCGATAAAAAACGACGAAGTATTTCTTGAAAATGCTTACATTAAGCCCTATGCAAATGCAGTTGATTTGATTAAAGAAAGTAAAAAAGCTCGAAAACTGCTACTACACAGAAATGAAATTCAAAAACTTCAAAAAAACCGACAATCTAAAGGCATGGCTATTATTCCTCTTCGAGTTTACTTAAATGACGCTGGACTTGTTAAAATTGAAATTGCACTTGCAAAAGGCAAAAAACAATTTGATAAACGTAACAAGGAAAAAGAATTAAGTTCAAGAATGGAAATCCAGCAAGAATTTAAAAAACGTTAAAAGAAAAAAGGCAAAAGAACCTGGAACCGACCGAACTCGAAAGGTCGGAGAAAGAAACTTCTAAAAATCAAACAAAAGTTTTTGCAAAAAAGAATAAGAAAAAGTTAAAGAAGAAAAGAGCAAAAAGTTTTGTTTGAAGAGGAGGAACCGACCGAACTCGAAAGGTCGGAGAAAGAAACTTCTAAAAATCAAACAAAAGTTTTTGCAAAAAAGAATAAGAAAAAGTTAAAGAAGAAAAGAGCAAAAAGTTTTGTTTGAAGAGGAGGAACCGACCGAACTCGAAAGGTCGGAGAAAGAAACTTCTAAAAATCAAACAAAA
>CAZKOT010000037.1:0-11440 GCA_964554475.1 uncultured Christensenella sp. | reverse complement strand
GAAGCAATTTCAATAATTGTATCCGTGCAAATACCATAGTCAACAACATATCCCGGGGTTCCTTCACCACCTGCATTTACACTGTATTCATAGAAAAGTCCTTCAGGCGAATACTGCAAACTGAAAAAATTATCCGAATAGGCACTCCAGCCGTCAGCAATTTGATAATCATCAATGGAATTTAAAGCGACAAAAATTTTTAAGTCTTCGGGTATTGTTATTTCCCCTATAAACATTCCCACTCCAAAAATTATTTCTGCTGAATTGAAAACTGCCTCATTAATTACAATTATTGGCGGAGTTGAACGTAAAATTTTTACAGTTATTAAATTTGGAGATTCGATAAATGCCATGCTTCCAATATTTGTAACAGTATCCGGAATAGTAATCTGGGATAAACTTGACAAACCAAAAGCCATATGTTCAATATTAGTGATATTTGAAGGAATTGAATAATTTCCTGTTAAACCGCCTGGATATGCTAATATGCTTGTCAATTCTTCATTAAACAAAATTCCGTCAATATCGGAATAAACAGTATTACTTTCATTAACATCAATTGATATTAACGAAGAACAAGCAAATGCTCCAAAACCGATACTTGTTACACTTGCGGGAATTGAAACCGAGGTCAAAGCTGTCGCAGCAAATGCACCTTGTCTAATTTCAGTAACACTATTTGGGATGCTAATACTTGTTAATTTTGAACAATTAAAAAATGCAGCCACGCCAATTATATTTAGATTATCAGGTAAATTATTTATTGTATCTAATTCAATGCAACTGTTAAATGCATTAGCACTTATTTCGGTTAATATGCTCCCTGTTTCAAAAGTAACCGATTTTAAACCATAGCATTCATGAAAAGCGTTTACCCCAATGCTTGTAACACTATTTGGAATTGTGATGGTTGTTAAACCTGAACAACCATAAAATGCATGGTCGCCGATTGTCGTTAGATTGTCGGGGAGAATAATTGAAGTTAAATTTTCACATTCTGCAAAAGCTTGTGCACCGATTGTTGAAAGTCCGCTTTCTAATTCTGACAGCGACACGGTTTGAAGACCCGAACACTCACTGAAAGCATTTATACCAATATTTGTCACACTATTTGGAATTGCAATTGAAATTAAAGTTAAACAGTTGTAAAAAGAATATTCCCCTATTGTTAAAAGTTCGCTTGTTATATCAAAATTTACTTCTATAAGATTAGAATTGTAAAACAACCATGATGGAATTTTTGTCACGTTAGCTCCAAAATTTACTGTTATTGCAACTCCGCCTATTATATTAAAAATATCATTATATTCGGCTAAATCATTCATTGTCGTAGCATTAAAATTAATTTTACTTAAACTTGTGCATCCGTGAAATACTTCCCAATCAATTGCTGTCACATTTTCGGTAATTGTAATTTCTGTTAAAGCCGAGCAACCATGAAAAGCTTTATATCCAATTGCTTGCAAATTGTCTGGAAGAACAACCGTTTGTAAACTTGAACAACCCAGGAATGTAGAATTGTCAATAGTTGTTAATCCACTGTTTGCTTCAAAAGACAATGTTATTAAATTCGAGCAATCAACAAAAGCAAGTTGTCCGATACTGGTTACAGTGTTTGGAATGTCAATTCCAATCAAACTTGAGCAATGACCAAATGCATACTGCCCAATACTTAAAAGGTTATTTGGCAAGTTTATTGCTTCCAAATCTGAACAATACACAAAAGTAAATATACCGATACTTTCGCAAAGACTTCCTTCTGCAAAAATGACTTCTATTATTTTTGCGCCCGTAAATAAATAATTAGGAATTTTTGTAACATTTGCTCCGACATTAACGGTAATTCCATCCCCCGAAATGCCCGCATTAGAAAAAATAACATCTCCAAGAAAAGCATCATTCATTGCAGTTGAATTGAAATTAATTGTTGTGAGAGCGGTTGTTCCGTAAAAAGCAGAAGTCCCAATTTGTTTCACATTTACGGGAATTGTAATTGAAGTTATTGATGTTAAACCGGAGAAACCATTTGTGGCAATTTGATAAACCGGAAAGAGTCCATTAATTCCGTCATTATATTGTTCTGCAATAACAATATCTAAATCAGTGCAGGCAATTGTGTGAGAAACAATATATCCTTCCAGTCCTACCCCACCTGCGTTTTCGTCATAAACATAAGAAAGTCCTTGAGATGGTATTGTAAATAATCTTCCTGCCAACTGCGACCATTGAGGTTGTAAAGTGGGATTGGTATATGTTGAATATGTTCCAAAAGGAATGTAAATCGGGCAGTTGTTAGTTAAATAAAAGGTACTGAGGACATTAAAAAGCGTAGGCGGAACAGTCGCAAAAATAATAATTTCTGTTAAACCTGAACAATATCCAAATGCCCATTCTTCAATAACTGTTACACTGTTTGAAATTGTTATACTTGTTAAACCAGAGCAATGATAAAAAGCATAACTTCTAATACTTATTATGCTGTTTAGAATTATTGCACTTGTTAAATTTGAACAATTCTCAAATGCACAAACTCCAATATTTGTTACATTGTTTGGAATTACTATACTTATTAAACTTGTGCAACACGAAAACGTAAAATCTTCAATATTTGTAACATTTTCCGGAATTGTTATACTTGTTAAATTTACGCAACTCTCAAATGCTTCGGCACCTATTTTGTTTACACTTTCGGGAATAAAAACCGAAGTGATACCTTTGTTAAAAAATCCGCTCGCGGCAATTTGATAAACGGGCAAAGTGCCATTTGTTCCATTATCCCAAAACGGAAGAATTTCAATTTCTGTTTCAGTTGAAATTGTACCATAATCAACAATGTATCCTGGGATACTAACCCCGCCAGCATTAACACTATATGTATAATTAAGGTTGTCATAATCAAGTGCGGAAATCTTTGTTACATATTGACTCCAACTTGACTGAAATTCATCCACTCTTTCGGGAAAAACTTTAATTTGCAACCCTGCTTCTCCCGAACCTGTTCCAAAAACATTTTCAACAAGTATGGCAGGTGAACTTGCAAAAACTGTTACTTTTAAATTTGAATTAGTTGAACGAAAAGCATACATTCCAATTTCTGTAACATTATTTGTTATTACAACATCACTTAAATTATAACATCTTTCAAATGCAAACATTCCAATAGTAGTAACACTTTCCGGAATAACAATTTTGGGAAGACCTGAATCCTGAAAAGCATATTCTTCAATTGTTGTCACACTATTTGGAATTGTAATATTTGTTAAATTAGTGCAATAATAAAACACACTCGCTTTAATTGTTGTCAAATTATTAGGCAAAGTCACGCTTGTCAAATTTAAGCAACCAACAAAAGCATAGTATTCGATATTTATTACACTATCTGGAATTGTTATGCTTGTTAAACTTGTACAGGAATCAAAAGCCATATATTCAATTACCCTAACAGGAAGTCCATTAAAAGTTGAGGGAATAATTAAATCAGTTCCATCGAATGAGCCATATGAAGTAATTGAGTAGTAATCATCATTTCCGTTTTCTACAAAAGAAAACTCAAGTCCTGTCACAGGATCAATGTCGGCATATGTTCCTTTATTAAATGAAATCGTAAGTAACCAAATTCCCAAAGAAAGAGAAAGAATAGAAATAATTGTTAGCACCAAACTTCTAACCCAAAAATTTACTGCAATTTTAAACATATCTTATTCTCCAAAACTTAAACATTTTACACATTGAAGAAATATAGTGGTGAGACAATCTAGACCTATTCTCGTAATTAGTTATGCCAATTCAAAAATAAAATAGTAATGAATTGCTTCTCTTGCTAATTAAATATAAATTTTTTGCTATTTTTTGTCAAATATTCTTATATGTATTAGAAAACGTGTTGTATATTAAAAGAAAATATTATGTCTTGACATATTTTTAATCTCCCTAATAGAAAAAGAAGAAGACAATTAAATTCAATTTTTAATTTTTCTTTTACTTTTTTATAAAAAAAACCTCATTATAAATTTTTCAATTTATAATGAGATTAAATAAATTTAAAAATTATTTCTTTTCATTTTTTTCTTCTTCAGCTTTTCTTTGGTGATAATTTTTGTATCCAACATTTTTATTGTCGCCTTGGTCCCATTGTTTTCCACCTGTAACAATAATACCTACTAAAATCCCAAACATAACAACAACAGCAATAATAGGAATATACCACTGCGTCGGAAAAGCAAATTGAAGTGCAATTGCACCCACACAAATTAAAGCAAAGCAACTTCCCATTATTATTTTAAATTTTTTTGCAACAACATCTTTTCCTAAAAACGCTTTTAGAAAAAAGAAAAGAGCAAGCGAACCAGAAGCAATAACAACTGCCCAGTATCCATTAAACCAACCAAAAGTTTCTGGCATAACATAAGAAAGTAACCAAAAAACTGCTGCTACCAAAAAAGCCAACGCAACAAAAACTTTCCCTAAAATATTTTTACTAATCATTGTTTATTAATCCCCTTTTTAAATATATTAATTCCTTATTATTAACTAATCTATTCATTATTAATTTTTAGCGCAAAATAACATTATGCGAAACAGCACTAATTTCATCTCCTTCAGATAAAACAATTTCGGTGTTATGTTTATATTCCCGAACAATACCGCCGATTCGAAGATTGAAAGCCTCCGAATTTTTATCTGCAGAAAGTGCTGTATATTTTCCTGGCAAAAGACTTTTTTTGTTGACAACATATTTTTTCTTACATTCCAAAAGAAAATCACCTTCATTTAAAGTAATGTTAAGTTTTCCATCCTTTACAACTTCTTTGTCTTTCGTGTAACGAACGTTACCCTTAATTTTAACTTTTTCAATGATGTTTGGATTTTTTTTAATCACAAACACAGTAACAATAACAATAATTGCAAGAAGAGCAATGGAAGCAACAATAATAATTGTGTCAATATTCATAAATTTCTCCTTTTATATATATTAAAGTATTTATTCACATTTTGTCAATTTGAGAAAAGCAATTTTTACTTTTTAAAGTAAATACTTGCAAAAATGATACCCGCCAAAACAGCCAAAATTCCAAAAACAAGTAGTGCAACTTTCCATCCAGCAACGGGTGTTTTTCCCGTAACATTTCCATTAAAACCATTAATAAAAAAGTTGTAAAGTTTTTGTTTCCAATTGCAATGTCCAACATAAATTGGAAGTAAAGTATACTTAAACTTAATATCTTTGCAATCAGTTTGAACATTTAAATATGCAACAGCATTGTAATGATATTTGCTTAAAATTGCATTTCTAATGATTGCATCGATTTGCGAACGAGCTTCTTTCCAGCATGTCATTCCATCTTTTGTGTAAAGGGTTGCTGTAAAACCATGCAAGTATTTTTCGCTGTATTGTTTTCCAGAATTTGTTTCAAAAGGTGCGAGTTTGCTAAGAGTTTTTGCTGGAATTTCTGTTGAAGCTTGAATTAAAATATCATCAAATCGCATATTCAAACTTCCACTTATTGGAAATCTTTTCTCATGTCTTTCTGTAATAACTCTATCTCCAATTCTTCTTGTTGTATAATAATATTCAATTAAAACACCTTGATAGTTTGATTTCGTGTTTGTATCAAAAGTAAAAGCAGGAGTGTAAATTCCTTTTAAATCTTCCGGCGTTGCACTTTTTTTAAATTCCTTTGGAGCAAAAAATCTTTTACTAACCCACTCCACATATTTATGACATGCAACATCTTTTGTAATTTTATAAGGAACAACAGTATCGGGCTTTAAACCGGGGATTTCACTTGATTTAACAATGTTTGTTGTTCCGCAAAATGAGCAAGCTTTTGCAATATCATTTTTTGAAATAACTTCGCTTGCATTACAATTATTGCAATGGAAAACTATTGTCTCATCTTGCCATTGTTGAAAATTAAACAACTCTGAAAACTCTTTTTCATAAGTTGCAAAGGATTCAAATTCTGCAATTGAACCACAGTGTTCACAAACAAGAGTTTGTGTCTCTGGCGAAAAAACCATTTTTGAACCACAATTATTGCATTTTGAAGTTTCAGTCTGCTTTTCGACCTCGGTTTTTTGCATTATTTCTCCTTGGTAATGGAATGAAAGAGTGTTATTTAAAAATAAAATTGATATTAAAAAAATCCTTAATTTAACAAATACTTTGTCAAGTACTGTAAGACAAAACCTATTAATCGTGGCAACTTCGTAAGCGTGAATTTTCAACTTATTTATATTTTTAATCTATCTTTAACTGTTTCAATGCAAAATTAAATTTTAGTTCCGCATTCAGGACAAAATTTCGTTTTTGCTTTAAGAATATGTCCGCAAGTAGGACAGGTTGCGCCACTCAATTTTGTTCCGCATTCAGGGCAGAACTTCGCACCCTTTTTAACCTGTGCTCCGCAATCATGACAATAAGAAGAATCGCTATCTTGCGGTTGAGTTTTTCCCATATTCGCTAAAGATTGCCCCATATGAGCTCCCATACCCATTCCTATCCCAGCACCCATAAATCCGCCCAATGAACCCTGATTTTTTGCTGCATCTTTCAATGCATCTGCCTGAGCTTTTTGAGTGTAAATATCCATGTTTTTTCTTATCATTGAGAGCGAAGTGTTTTCGTCAAGTGCTTTTTCCAATTCTTCAGGAAGAGAGAAATTTTCAAAATTAAATTTTGTTAATTCCAAACCAATATCTTTAAATGTTTGTTGCAATTCAACTTCAACCATTTTTCCAAATTCCAAAAGGTTACCCGCCATATCCAAAACCGGAATTTTGCTTTGCCCAATAGCATCACTAATTCCCGAAGTAACAATACTGCGTAAATAATTTTCAATATCATTTGTTTTGAATGTTGAATTTGTTCCAAAAAGTTCCTGCATAAAAACAAAGGAATCTTTCACTCTAAATGCATAAGTGCCAAATCCTCTAACTCTAACAGCACCATAATCTTTGTCACGAATAATAATAGGATTAACAGTTCCCCACTTTTGATTTGTGAACTGTTTTGTGTTAACAAAGAAAATATCAGATCGAAAAGGATTTTCAAACCCATATTTCCAACTCATTAATTTCGTAATAACTGGAATTGAATTTGAGTCTAATTTATAAAAACCTGGAAGAAAAACATCTCCCAAATGTCCTTGAGTTGTAAAAATTGCAACCTGACTAGGTCTAACGGTTAATGCCGAACCTTTTGAAATGTAATCATCTTTACACTCATATTTATAAACTATTGTGTTATTTGTTGGATCGGTCCAACTAATATTTTTTAACAATCCCATTTTTCTATCCTCTTTTGTGATAATTTATTATATGTTTTATATTAAAGATTATTTTCAAAAAAGTCAATTAAAAATAAAATAGAAAAAGTAAAAATAAACAAGAAAAAGTAAATGTTACTTTTTCTTAATTTTATTTTTCACTAAAAAAATTTTTCAACGTCTGACTTTTTCGCTTTTTCAATTCCTCAGTCGGCAATATGAAAGTCATTAACCGTCAGTTGTAAGTCCTAAGTCGTAAATCTTTACTTAATTACGACATATTAAATAACCTTTCGGCTTTTTCTCTTCATTATCAAAGAAACAACACCCATAATTCCAACCAAAGCAAACATTGCATAAGAAACATAAAGAAGCACAGCTCCCATATCGGTAGGTTTAATAATCGTCAACTTCGCTGCAATAAATGTGATTTCGTAATTTGGATTATTCATTTCATTTAATGTTCCTTGTTGTATTTCATATTCCCCTGGATTTTCTGCACTTGGAACATAGAGAGCACCATTTAAAGAAACATAAATTCTAACACCGTATTCATCTTCAATAACATAATCAAGTTCAACTTCATTACCTTCTTCTGTTGTTATTGTAATATTAACCGCTTTAACAGTGATTTTCTTTTTCGTGATTGTTCCAATGCCTTCTAAAACAGTTTCTTCAATAATATAATTTGAATTTTCCGAAACCAAATTCACAACAACATTAAGTCCTTCTCCAACATCCGACCTTGCCCCATTTATATCACTAAAAAATGCCCATGACTGATCTAAATTCAAATTCACCACATCTCCGGTAATAATTGGGCTTAATTCAAAAGTAATATTTTCAAGCATAGCATTTGAATTTCCATCATAGTCTTTCGTTGAACTGCCCGAACCTGTAGCACTCAAAACTTTTGGATTAATGGTGCCATTAATTGTAAATTCAGAAACTCCATTTAAAGAATAATTATCTTTTTTTGCACCATCAAGCGAAACTCCTACAACTGTAACAAAGTTATTTTCAGAGTTAACATTTGGACTATTGAAAGATGCTGATGTCCAAATTAACCCTACCTCATCACTTCCAACCTTACCAAATAACATATAATTACTTAAATTGACAAATGAATCTGCATTAGTTGTTTGGTCATATTCTTTAACAATTGTACCAACGCCACTAATTATTAATTCTTTTGGGTTGATAGTAAACACTGCACTTTCAAAATTAATTAAGTAATTTGGATTTTCCAAAGTCCCAACTGTAATGTTATAAGTTCCCGCATCATCGCCCGTTTCTCTTGCCAAACTTCCAAATAAAACAGGGTTGATTTCACCGATAACAATGTAAGTTAATTCGGGATCAACTTGCCCATAAGTTTTATTTTTTGCATCCGCCGTTACTGTGATTGCTTTAGGGGTAATTGTCAAAATTCCATCAATAAACGTAATTGCATAATTTGAATTTGCTCCCACATTCTGCGTGACTGTTATAGAATACGTATCAACATCTTCCCCATCTTCACGAGTTATTAAAACATCTAAAGTAATTGAAAGTGTTCCACCTTCATCGGTTACACTGTAAGAAAAACTCGGGTCAACTTCTCCAAATATTTTACTCTTATCTTCTGCTGTTACAGTTATTGCTTTGGGGGTAATTGTCAAAATTCCGTCAACAAAAGTAATTGCATAATTTGAATTTGCTCCCGTATTCTGCATGACTGTGATTGAATAAGTGCTAACATCTTCCCCAACTTCGCGAGTTATCAAAACATCTAAAGTAATTGAAAGTGTTCCACCTTCATCAATTACGCTGTACGAAAAACTCGGGTCAACTTCTCCAAACATTTTACTCTTATCATCTGCTGTTACTGTTATTGCTTTGGGGGTAATTTCTCCATTATAAAGTTCAAGCGGATTTATTGCAATTGAGTAGTTTCCAATATCCATACCTGAAATTCCACTTTGAGAAATATATATTGTCTTTCCCGTTCCAACATTAGCATTATCATATTCTACACCTGAAATATTCAAAACAACATCATCACCACTAAAAATATTTAACGTATAATGTGTTCCTAAATTAAAATCAGTAACATAAGTTATTCCATCAAAAATATCAGTTGTTTCATCAAATGTTTTACTGACATTTGAAATTCCGGGAGAAATCATGATTTCCAAAGCATTAATATCATATTCACTTGTAGGATTGTTCAAATTATAACCGCTGTATGTTGATGGTGCGGTTGCCATGTATGTTCCAACATCAATTCCGTTCCCCTCGGGAACAGTAACTTCAAGATATGTTTCTAGTTCATCAATTGTAACTCTTGCAGTAGGCTTTTGTTCTTCACCATTATAAACTAGGGTTAATCCGCTCCAAACAATATTTAAAGTATCCAATGGGGTAATTGAACAACCATTTATTACAAATGATGTCCCCAAAATAGAATAATTTGCAATAACTCCAGTTTCACCGTTTAAACCAGAATAAGTAACAGTTACAATTTTATCTTCTCCAATTTCAGCAGAATTAAATTCCGCACTGGTTATATTTAAGGTAACATCTTCACTAAAAACAATACCTACCAATGAAAAATTAATTCCTTCAGTTACGGTTGCACTAACATAACCGTCATGAACTTTTGTAACACTTCCCTGATTAATATTAATAGTCAATTCTTTTTGATTAATTGTAAACAAGTAAGTGTCTTCTTCAAAAGAAATAAAATAATCTGCATGTGCCAGTGTTCCAATTGAAATGTAATATGTCCCAGCATTCTCGCCACTAACTCGTTCAAGCGCGCCATATAATGTAAGGGTTGTAACAGGTGTAACTCCATCAACATCAAAAATCGTGTATGCAAGTCCAGTCTCAACTTCCCCATATACTTTTTGATTTTCGGCATCATTTGCAACAACAGTAATTCCGCCAAAAATGTAATCAACATACATTCCCCAATTCTCCGCCGTTCTATAAGCAATAACAAAGTTTGCAGGAACAAGAATTTTAAAGTTTTCGGGCAAATAATACTCCTCTTCAACTTCGTCAAAAATACCAAACATATTTTCTCCAGCAATCGTTAATGTCGGAATTGAGCGTAAAATTTTAACAGTAATTAAATTTTCACATTCGATAAAGGCAGAATTTCCAATGCTCTCCACTGTGTTAGGAATAATAATTTCGGGTAAATTTGACAAACCAAACGCCAATTCACCGATTGTTGTTACTGTTGAAGGAATTTGATAACTTCCACTTAAGCCTGCCGAATAATAAATTAATTCCGTTTGGGTTTTGTTAAATAAAACATTATTCAGACTTGAATAAGTCAAATTATTTACATCAACACTTAATTGTGTTAAAGACTGACAACCAGCAAATGCTGCAAAACCAATACTTGTAACACTATCAGGTATGCTAACAGAGGTTAAACCCGAAAAAACAAAAGCAACTGATTCAATGGTTGTTATTGTATTCGGTATTGTCACACTTTCTAAATCATAGCAGTATCCAAGAACTCCTTCACTGATTATTTCAATACTATCTGAAAAAGTAAAGCTTGTTAAACCCGACATAGCAAATGCTGCAACTCCAATACTTGTGACGCTGTCAGGAATACTGATAGAGATTAAATTTTTACTAAAAGCAAATGCTGCATTTCCTATACTTTGACAACTACTTACAGGTGCAAAAACAACCGAGGTAATATTAGAAAATTTTTCAGGTATAAAAATCACAAATCCACCAGGAGGAATTTCATTTGAACCACAAAACATATATGCCGGAATATATGTTACATTAGAACCTATATTAACAGTTATGCCAGTCGGTAAAGTTCCAGCGTCTTCAAAAATGACATATTGATAATCAATATCACCGCAATTCGTTGCATTATAGTTTATCGTTGCTAAAGAAGTTGTTCCTTTAAATGCCCAATTTCCTATTGTCGTAACATTTTGAGGAATTGTAATTGATGATAATGCCGTGCATCCTTCAAAAGTACTCTCCCCAATTGTTTGCAAAAGACTTCCTGCTTCAAAATTCACAGTTTGTAAAGCAGTGCAAGGACCTGCAGTGATTGGCTCTGGAGCCAATCCCTCAATATAGCAACTTGAAAATGCTCCCAAGCCAATAATAGTCGTTGGGGGAAGAGTTCCATCACCTATTGCTGTCAC
>CAZKOT010000036.1:0-11801 GCA_964554475.1 uncultured Christensenella sp. | reverse complement strand
AATTTTTTGTATTAATGTCGTGAAATTATACTATTTTGCATTATTTTCTAAAATAATTGCAAAGCTTGATTAAAAAACAACAGCATCAGCGTTTTTGACATCCGTAATCGTGTTTTTCTTCTTTGCATTCGTGATGTTCAGTTTCCCTGTGCTCTTCACATTCAATTTCTTTGTAGAAGCATGGTTTCCATACTTCTTTTTTTTCTTCGCACGGTGAGCATGGGTCATTATATTTTTCAGAATTGAAGTCCATTTTTTTCCTCCTCCTTGTTATTGTATGATAGAAACTTGTGAACAGTGAAGCTTTTAAAAAAATGGACAAAAAAAACATTTCTTATCTTATTTTATTATATTTTTTTCGTAATTATTTTTAATTGTATAATTATTTTACAAATATTTCATATTGTGCTATATTAAACTTATGGAAATTAGTCATATTATTCTTGCAAAAGAAAAGGGAGATGTTTTAACTGATTTTGAAATTGACTTTATTGTAAAAAATTTCACAAATGGAACAATTTCAAAAGAGGATATGACTAAATTTTTATTGCTTGTTTTTAGAAAAGGTTTGAGTGTTGAAGAAACTTATGCATTGACTAGAGCAATGCTTAAAAGTGGAAAAATAATTGATTTAAGTGAACTTGGTGATACTGTTGATAAGCATTCAACTGGTGGTGTTAGTGATTCTACAACTTTAATTGTTGTTCCGATTTTTGCACTTTTGGGCTTAGAATGCTTAAAAATGAGTGGAGGAGCGCTTGGGCACACTGGGGGAACTGCTGATAAAATTAAAGTTTTCGAAGGATTAAGAAATAAATTTACAACAGAACAGGCACTCAAAATTATAAAAGAACATGGTGCTTGCTTTATTGTTGCCTCAGATGATTTGGCTCCTGCAGATAGGGTAATTTACAATTTAAGAGATGAAATTGGTGCTATAAACAGTATTCCATTGATTGCAAGTTCAATCATGAGCAAAAAACTGGCATGTGGGGCGCAAACAATTGTTTTGGATGTTAAATATGGCAACGGTGCAATAATTAAATCAAAACCAGAAGCTGAAAAATTAGCACAATTAATGTTCAAAATAGGCACTCTTTACGGGCGAAAAATGTGTTACTTATTAGGGGATATGAACCAACCTTTAGGGCAATGTGTTGGTAATGTTATGGAAGTTTTGGAAGTAATTGAAACACTTAAATTTGCTCCTCGTACTCCTTTACTAGAGCATAGTTTAGCAATTGTAGTAAAAGCTACTGCAACAAGTGGAAAAATGAGTGAAGATGAAGCATACAAAACAGCATTGGAATTGGTTACAAGCGGAAAGGCATTAAAAAAATTAAAAGAAATTATAAAAGCACAGGGCGGAAGTCTAGAACTTTTTGAGAGAAAATTTGCTCCGGATATAATTATTAATTCTATGAGTGAAGGAAAAATAACAAATATTTCTACGGAGCGTTTGGGACTCAATAACCGTGCACTTTCACGTTACTTAAATTACAAAGGATTTAAGATTTTAAAAAGATTGGGAGACAATGTTAAAATAGGTGAACCTCTTGTAGAAATTTATTCGGAAAGCATTTTTAAAGGATATAGAGATGTTTTTCTAAATTGCTTTAGGATTGAAAAGTGAAAATTGAAATAATTACAAACAATGAAAATGAAACAATTTTAGTTGCTGAAAAATTCTCGAAAAGTATATCTTTTCCTTGTATTATTTCGCTTGAAGGTGATTTGGGTGCAGGTAAAACTACTTTCGTTAAAGGCTTTGCAAAAGGACTTGGAATTAAAGAAATTATTACAAGTCCAACTTTTACAATCTTAAATGAATATATAGACAATGATATTAAACTTTTTCATTTTGATATGTATCGTATTGAAAGCATTCAAGAAATAACCGAATTAGGTTTTGAAAATTATTTTGATTTAAAATCATTGAAAAAAGCAGCTGTTTTTGTTGAATGGGCAATAAATACGCCACAGTTGCTTCCAAAAAATTACTTTATTATTACATTTGAAGTTTTGGGCGAAAATAAAAGAAAAATAATTATTCAGACTGTCGGCAAAGGGCAATTGACACAAAATTTTTAAAAAAATTTTGTTGTTGCGTTACTGTCAAATGCCGAAAGACAGTCATTACACGAAGTAAACTCCTGCCTTTTTCGCCTCTTAACGAGTTACTTCGTAAACTCTGTAAATTTGCTAACGCAAATTTAACGGCTCAAAGTATTTGTCGAGCCTTGCCCATTAGCTCTTTCTCGACAGTCTGAATTTGGTCTACATTATTTTCTCAATAAATTACTTTAGAGGTTAAAAATGAATTTACTTGCAATTAATACTTCTGCTATTGAGGCCGATTTGGCACTACTGGCAGGAAATAAAAAAATTTTTAAAAAATTTGATTCAAATCTTCGTCACAGTGAAAGTGTTATGCCCGGCATTGATGAAGTTTTAAGTGAAGCATGTTTAAAAGTTGAGGATTTGGATGGAATTGCTATTGTTGTCGGTCCCGGGTCGTTTACAGGTATTCGTATAGGAATTTCCATTGTTAAAGGTTTTGAAACTGTTTTTCCTTCCTTAAAAAAAATTGACATTAATTCACTTGAATTAATGTCTATGGAATTTTTAAAAGCAATTAATTCAAACAAATTAAAAACTAAAGAGATTAATGAATTTGTTTGTGTAATTAATGCATTGAGTGAAAAATTTTTTTTGCAAAAATTTAATTCGTCTTTTGAAAAACTTGGCGAGCCCCAACTTTGTGAACAAAACGAAGTGAAAAAAAATAAAAATATTATTTGCTTAAAAAATGATAATTTAGAATTTGCAACAGTTAATGTTTCATTTTCACCACAAACTCTGTTAGAAATGTCTATTAAAAAATTTGAAATGGGTGAATTTGTTACCGATATAAAACCGTTATACTTACGAAACTCACAAGCAGAGGAATCATTAAAGTTATGTTCGAAATCAAATTAATGCAAATAGAACATCTTAAAGATGTTTATAAAATTTCAAAAGAGCAATTCGATAAAGGAAGTTGGTCGCTTTCTCAATTTACAGATGAAATGATTGATTGTTCAAGAGAGGCTTATATTATTGAACTTAATAAAAAAACCATTGCTTTTTTAAATTTAATGTTTACACCAGATGAGGTTTCCATTTTAAATTTAGCAGTTCTGAAAGAATTTAAAAGAAAGGGTTTTGGAAAAAAACTTATGCTTTTTGCAATTGAGCGGGCAAAAGAAAAGAAAATTTCTAAAATAACATTGGAAGTTGATGCTGAAAATTCCGTTGCAATAAATCTTTACACAAAATTAGGGTTTAAAAAAACTAGAGTGAGAAAAAAATATTATAATAACGGTAATGATTGCGTTGAAATGCAATTTATTTTAAATAAAAGGTAATAAAATGGCTAAAACTCAAACACTCGCTTTTTGGCGAGTGCTTTGTTGTTTCTGCACTAGCAAATTGCTTTTATATGTTTGGTTCTTAAATTATACTATGAATATTTATGCACAATATTGCATGAATACAAATTTTTGCGAATATAATGATATAATTATTTTTATATATTTTTTTGTTAGAAAATTAAAAAAAATGACGAATATTAGGTTTAATTCTGCAAACAATAGATTTATTCCATTAAAAAACTTCAATTTTTTCGATTAATTTTTACTTGTTTATGTTCATATAATATTGTATAATTAATTTGCAATTATTACGTGACTAAAGAAAAGGAGGTACACGCATATGACAGATTTTAGAAAAACTCCAAAAAATAATTTTCCGACAAAAGAATACGAAAATGCTTGGAAAAGCTTTGTTCTAGATTTGAAAGTTTTAGAATGTCTTAAAAAATTAAATATTCCTTCTGTTGAACGTTCGCTTGTACCTGCTCAAACCTTTGTAAGTGCCTCATTAAAAGCAAAAAAGTTAGAAGCAGGAGAACAAAACGTCTTGGCGTAGCACATTTAAATTACAAGAAAAGGATTAGAAAATAATCCTTTTTTTATTTGAGAGTAAAGTTTTTAGCATTTTGGATTATTATTTCATATGATAATTGAATTATGGAGGAAAAAATGGATGATTTTCCAACCGAAAAAGCAAAAAAAATGTGGGAAATAATTAAACGTTCGGCAGATGCTCCCGTTGCTACCCCATTTTGGTTTTTAATAATGTTCTTAAGAGAATTAAGAAAGGGAAAAACTAAAGATAAAAAAGAGAAAGAAGAGCGGGAAATGTAGATTTCATTTCTAAAATTTGCTTTCCTTTTTGAATAAAGTTATAATTACGGCATGGACTTAAAAATTAAAGGAATTGTTTTAAAAAGTTTAGATAGTGGAGAAAAAGATAAAATCATCACTGTTTTTTCATTGGAAAAAGGAATATTACGGGCAAAATTAAAAGGCGTTAAAAATAGCGGTTCAAAATTAAAATTTGCAAAAGAGATTTTTTGTTTTGCTGACTTTACTTTAACAGAAAAAAATGGCTTTTTCACAATTATTTCAGCTGATTGTATTGATTCTTTTTTCAATATTACAAAAAAATATTCTGCCTTTTTGGAAGCAGGAAGGATTTTTAAAATTATTTTAACTGTTTCAAATGAGGGAGAAGAAAATGGTTTTTTGTTTTTGGAGTGTTTGAAAGCATTAAAAACTTTAACATATGAAAACGTTTGTGAAAATGTTGTTTTAATAAAATTTCTAATTTCTTTATTTTTTAATCAAGGATACGAATTTTTCTGCGAAAAATGTACAAATTGCAAAAATAATTTGAATGAGAGCAGATGGTTTAATTTTGACACAGGAGAGGTTCTTTGTGCATCATGTAAAAATGGTTTTTCGGAGCGAATTTCATTTCCTGTTAATAATATATTTAAAATTATTAAACAAACAGAATATGAAAGACTTTCTACAATAAAACCTAATAAAGAAATCACAGAGCAAGCGCTTTGTCTTTTAGAAAAAAATTTTGAAAGAAGATTTGTTACGGCTTAAAAAGACAATATTCTAAACTATTTATTTGACTTTAAACAAGAAATGAAGTAATCTCTTTATAGAAAAAATAGTTATTATAAAAAAATTAATGAAAAGTCATATTTTGTTTTAAATAAGAAAGAATGCTAAATCAAACATTAAGCAAAATATAGATAGAGAGTAAATAAAAGAAGGGGAGTTAAAGTATGGAAAATAATGAAAATCTTGAAATAGACAAAGTACAATCTAATGAAATAGACAAAGTGCAACCGAAAGAAAATCAGGTTGAAAATAATGGTAAAAAAGTAAAAAAAGAAAAATCCCCGCTTACAATAAAATTCGGGTCATTTTTTCTAACTTTTGCGATTTTAGCATCAATTTATACAGTGGTTGTTCTTTTTTCATGGATTTTTTTCGCCGCTTACTTTCTTATTTTATTTGTTTTTTCTGTTATTACTCTTTTCACAATTTGGGCGAATGAAGACTTTCGGGCATTGTTTTCAAAAACAAATGAAGCAATGGAAGTAGTTAAAAATTTATATATTTCATTACCTTATTCTTATGGAGTGGCAACACTTTTTTCAATTATAGCTCTTGTTCTTTTTGCTGTTTCAAAAAAAGGAATAAGAAGAACATCGGGTTTAATTCTTTCAATTATTCTTGTTGTTATTTGTGCTGTTGTAGGCTATTTCGTTATAAAAACGGTAATTGAAGGTGGCATTAGTTAAAGAAATTTAAATATCCATGTCTGAACACATAAAAGTTTTTTCTTTTGGTTGATTTATCATGTCTAAAATTATTAATGCATTATGTAACTCTTGTTTGCTTTCATTTTTTAATTTTGGCATTATTTTAAAAAATCCTCTAATGTTAATATAAATTTTAACAACTTCAAAGGCCTGCTTTTCCTTGTTTTCTTCATTTATAATATAATCCATGGGTATAAATGCATTAAAGGGCTTTAATATTTCATCTAGTTCTATTAAAAGATTTTTATACGAATTTTTTAATTCACTCATTATTAACTATCTCCTTTTTTGTAATTATTATATATTAATGTTGTGATTTGTCAATAAATAATTGTTTAGAATTGATATAAAATAAATTTTTGTTTAATATAATTATATGAAAAGTAAATTAGAAAAATATTATAAAAAAAGAAATTTTGAAAAAACACCTGAACCAAAAGGTGAGATTATTAATATAAAAAAAAATAAAGAAAAAAAACTTAAATTTTTTGTGCAACATCACATTGCTTCACATGACCACTTTGATTTTAGACTTGAATGGAAGGGGGTTTTGCTTAGTTGGGCGATTCCAAAAGGCCCCTCATTTAATCCTTTTGAAAAAAGACTTGCAATAAAAGTTGAAGATCATCCTCTAGATTATGGGGATTTTGAAGGCATAATACCCATAGGGCAGTATGGTGGGGGGACAGTTATGCTATGGGATGTGGGAACTTATCAGCCTCTTTTAAATTTTGAAGAAGCATTAATAAAGGGTGATTTGAAATTTGTTTTAAACGGAGAAAGATTAAAAGGGAAGTGGAATTTAATTAAAACAAAACCATTTTCAAAACAAGAATCCTTTTTGTTAATAAAAGAAAAGGATGAGTTTTCAAAAAATGAAACAGGAATTGAAAAATTTACAACAAGCATAAAATCAGGAAAAAAAATGAATCAAATAACTAATGATATGGGATGATGATATGCTTTTTTAAATAAACTATTGCAGCTAGGATTGCATTGAAATAAAAAAATAAATAATGAGAAAAAACAGTGAAAAAAATTAATGTACAACTTTGTAAGCAATTAAAAAAAATCCCCGAAGGAGATTTCCTTTTTGAAATTAAATATGATGGTTACAGAATTATTGCAATAATTGAAAATAATAAAGTGAAATTGCTTACTCGTAACAAAAAAGATTACACATCTATTTTCAAAGAAATTTCTTCATCTCTTAGTGATTTTTTTAAAAATCGTGAAATGATTTTAGATGGGGAAGTTGTTGCAGTTAATAAAAGTGGAAAAACAGATTTTCAAACCTTACAAAATCATTTAAATACTAAAAACGGAAATTTAACATATATGATTTTTGATTTACTTTCTTTAGACGGAATTGATTTACGAGGAGAAAAATTAATTGAGCGAAAAAAAATTCTTGAGAAAATTTTAAAAAATGCTCCGGAAAATCTATTGTTTTCACAACATATTTTAGGGAACGGAAACAAAATTTTTGAAGAAAGTTGTAAAAACAAATTGGAAGGGATAATTGGAAAAAAAATAAACTCACCATATAGCGGAACAAGAAATGGAGATTGGGTTAAAATTAAATGTGAATTTGGGCAGGAATTTGTTATTGGGGGTTATACAAAAACGAAGAAAACACGTGGAATTAGTGCACTTCTTTTAGGGTACTATAAAAACGACGATTTGATTTTTGTCGGGCGCGTTGGAACGGGCATGAGTGAAAAAGAAATGAAAGATTTAGAAAAGCAGTTTGCTTTGATTCAGCAAAATCAATGTCCTTTTAAAAACTCCCCAAAAATTTCAAAAAATGAAGAAGTGATTTTTTTAAAGATAAAACACGTTGCACAAATAAAATTTGCCGAAATAACTAAAGACGGACTTTTAAGACAGGCTAGTTATAAGGGTTTAAGAACTGACAAAAATCCAAAAGAAGTGGTTCTTGAACAATAAATGCTGTCGACAAAGCGCAATGGACGCAAAATTTTTAGCAAAATTTTGTTGCTACGTTTACTGCCAAACGCCGAAAGACAGTCATTTACGTGGAAGTAAACTCCTGCTTTCGGCGTTTGTCGAGCCTTGCCCATTGCTCTTTCTCGATAGCCTGAGTTTGTTTACAGTCTGCTCTTCTTAATTTTTTTGCTTTTGTAATCTAAATTTTTTTGAAAATTGCTACTTGTCATACTTCTTTTAATAGCGAATATAAAGAGAGAGAAAATGAACGAAAAAATTATTTTTAATGACATAAAGATAACAAATCCTAATAAGATTGTATTTGATAATGGTGTCAAAAAAATTAATGTGGTTAATTATTATAATGCCGTTTCAAAGTTGATGTTTCCTTTTTTAAAAAATCGTATTGTTAGCGTTGTTAGATGTCCGCAAGGAATTGATTCTGCATGTTTTTTTAAAAAGCATCCCGAAAATGATTTAGCAGGCATAAAAAAAATTATTGTTACTGGAGAAAAAGAACATGAGTTTTTTTTTATTGAAAACTCAAGCGGAATTATTTCACAAGCTCAAATGAATACAATTGAATTTCATATTTGGGCAAGTAATGTTAATTATTTGGAAAACCCTGATATCATGACTTTTGATTTAGATCCTGATGAAAAAATGGATATAAATAATATTAGGCAAGGAGTGAATGATTTAAAAAGCATATTAGATGAATTGTCGCTCGTTTCGTTTTTAAAAACAAGCGGAGGGAAAGGTTACCATGTTGTTCTTCCTTTTCAACCGGTTGTTAATTGGAAAATTTTTCATGATTTTTCACAAAAAATTGCTAAAGTGATGGAAGAAAAATGGCCACAAAAATATACAAGCAACATTAGAAAAATTAAACGAAAAAATAAAATTTATGTGGATTTTGGAAGAAATACAAGAGGTGCAACCAGCATTGCTCCCTACTCGTTAAGAGCAAGGATTGGAGCAAAAGTTTCCATGCCGATTGAGTGGAGCGAACTTTATAAAATTTCTCCAAATCAAATTGATTTAAAAATTGCCTTGGAAAGAATTAAAAAAAATAATCCATGGGAAGGATTTTTTGAGGTTAAGCAAGAACTTAAAAGCTTTAGATGATTTTGCCCGCTAAATTCTAAGTTGTCCGCATGCGACAGTGAAATCATTACAAATGTCCATTTTTTTATCGAAAATGTTACGTATTAGTTGCCCTTTAATTTTTGCATAGGAAATATATAAACAAACCATATTATCAAATTAAACCAAAACATAGGAAACAAAACAACAAAAATTTTTTATTTTCAATACTATAAGTCGTAGTTGACTTTTAATATGAAAAAATGCTAATGCTTTCTTAGTAGGAGAAAACCAATGAATAATGTTCAAGATAAAATGAAAGAGAAAGAACAGCGAAAAAAAATTAAAAAACTCATGGCAAATTTTGCTCAAGATGTTAGGATTTACAAACAAAGTGAAAATGTTAAACAAGTTCCAAAAGAATGTGTTGGTTCGTCCGCTATGGCTCAAAAAGTTAACCCTATTGATTTAAAAAGAGCTAAAAAAACGACCCATGGGAAGAATTTTGAAATTAAGTAAGAACTTAAATAAATTTTGAAATTTATATATTATTTTTTTATTCAAATAGGCATCAATTTTAATCAAGTATTCAATTTTTAACCCCGTTATTAAATTGATTTCTCAGTTGTCCGCAGGCGGCGGTGATGTCATCTCCTAAAGTGCGGCGAACTGTTGCACTTATTCCATTTTTTTTGAGTGTATTTAAAAAATTTTTTATTGAAGTTAAATTTGCACTTTTTAAATCACTTTCTTTTACTTCGTTTAATTTAATTAAATTGACATGACATTGCAAACCCTTTAAAAGTTGTGACAATTCTTGAGCATTTGAAGTTGAGTCATTAACTTTGTTAATTAAAGTGTATTCGATTATAATTCGGCGACTTGTTTTTTTATTGAAATATTTTGCACTTTCAATTATTTCTTTTAAGGAATATCCTTTTGCAACAGGCATAATTTTTTTTCGCGTTTCGTCATTGCTTGCATGTAGTGACAAAGCAAGTGTGATTGGAAAACCTTCATCAGATAATTTTTTAATTTGCGGAGCTAGTCCGCAAGATGAAATTGTAATGTTTCTTGCGCTAATATTAAAACCAAATTCATTTGTTACTAGATATAAGAATTTTAGTGTGTTGTCGTAATTGTCTAAAGGTTCTCCACTACCCATTAAAACAACATTTGTAATAAGACGGTTTTTTAAATTTCCTCCGAGATAATTGTTTACAGCTATTAATTGTCCTATAATTTCTCCAGCGGTTAAATTTCGAATCAGTCCGTTTTGACCACTTGCACAAAAAGTACATTGCATACGACAACCAACTTGAGTGCTAATGCAAACGGTGTTACCAAATTTATACTTCATTAAAACACCCTCAATGATATTTTCATCATTTAATTTGAATAAAAATTTTATTGTTCCATCAGCAGATTTTACTGCTTTTAAAATGTTTAAACTTTGAAGAAAATATTCTTTTTCAAGCATGCTTATAAGATTTTTTGGTAGGTTTAATGAAGGACTCGAAAAATCAAATCCATTATACGCACCTTCCAAAACTTGCTTTGCTCTGTAAGATGGCAGGGAAAAGTTTTTTATTATTTCCTCAAGTTCGTTTAAAGAATAATCTAAAATATTTTTCATCAAGAATAGTTTAACATCTATTATTATTTTATGCTATAGTTTTAATATGAAAAAAATTGAAATTATTGCAATGCAAAAGGGTAAAGTTTTAACAGTTTTGTCACAAGAAGTGGCAGAAATAAGTTTTAATATGGCAAATTCACTTCTTCGAAAAAAAGACATTCGCATTAATGATGTAAAGATCTCAAAAAATATTGATGTTAATGATGGTGATAAAATCACGGCATTTTTACCTGAAGATTTGAAACTTTCAAAGAAATACGAAATCATTTTTAACGATGAGAATGTTTTAATTGTAAACAAATTTAAAGGTATTGAAGTGGCAGATGGAGAATTAAATTTGATTAGTGAAATCAAAAATTTTGAAAATTTTAGAGTTTTTGCTGTTCACAGATTAGACCGAAATACTGAAGGACTAGTAATAATGGCAAAAAACAAAGACGTCCAAAAATTGCTCGAAATTGCAATAAAAAAAGAACAAATCAAAAAATATTATTTAACCGAAGTTGTTGGCTCTCCAAAAAAGGATGAAGTTGAAGAAATTGCCTATCTTTTAAAAGATGCTGAGAAAAGTGAAGTAAAAATTTTTTCTCATCCTATAAAGGGAGGGAATATTATAAAAACAAAGTACAAGGTTATAAAGCGAAGTGGGGGAACAAGTTTGTTAGAAGTTGAGTTGATTAAAGGAAAAACGCACCAAATAAGAGCACATCTAGCATATTTAGGACTTCCTATTATAGGTGATGGGAAATACGGCTCTTACCAGCAAAATAGAAAATACAAGGAAAAAACTCAAAAACTAGTAGCTTACAAAATTACTTTTCAATTAGAAAAAACTTCTCCTTTAGCTTACTTGAATGATAAAATTTTTGAAATTGAAAAAAAGTATTTATCAAAAATGAAGGAGAATTAAAAAACTTGAAAAACGAAGCAAAATTTAGAATTGCAACAATTGATGATTTAAACAAAAGGTGGGATAAAGAAATTAAAGACCGCCCGAATGATAAAAGATGGTTAAAATGGAAAGACGAATATATTAAAAATAATATTGAAGAAAAATGTAAAACTTTTGTTGTTGAAATAAATGGAGAAGTTGTTGGACAAGCGACACTGATTTTAAATCCAAGTTGCAGTGCTGTTAAAGGTAAACCTCTTGTTTGTGACGGAAAAAATATTGCGAATGTTGACGGGTTAAGAATTGATAAAGAATTTCAAAACAACGGATATTCTTCACAACTTTTAAAAATTGTGGAAGGCTATGCAAAACAAATTGGGCTAGATTATTTAACAATTGGAGTCCTGGCAAAAGAGACAAAAAATCTAAAAATTTACATGCATTGGGGTTTTGATGAGTTTATAATGTATGAAATTGAAAATGGTGAACTTGTTTTGTATTATGGA
>CAZKOT010000035.1:0-12920 GCA_964554475.1 uncultured Christensenella sp. | reverse complement strand
TTCGGGCTTCAAGTATTCGCCCTCAAAAAACACTAGCGTGTTTTTGTTGTTCGGAACTGTAAAAACGGAAAACACGTCGCTCCCTCGCTTCATAACGGAATTACTTCGTAATTCCTAAAATTTGCACAAGTGCAATTGACGCCCGGGTGGAACACCCTTCTCAAGAGAGGAATAAATAAAAAATCCTTAACCTCAACTCTCAATTCTCAATTTTCCACTATGCTTGCCCCTTATTCTATGTTTTTTTTGATATATAAAAAAGTAATAAGCGATGAAAGAAATAAGTCAATGAATAAATATAGTGAAATTTTAAAAGAAGCAAGAGAAAATTTTTGTCCTTTGATTTTAGATGAAGGCGCAAATTTTTTGTTTGAATTTTGCAAAAAAGAAAAACCAAAAAACATTTTGGAAATAGGAACATCTGTTGGTTATAGTGCATGTTTAATGTTGGACGCAAATAATGAAAGTTTTGTCACAACAATTGAAATTGATAAAGAAGCATATGAGAAAGCATTCAAAAATTTTAAAATTTTCGGTTATGATAAGCGAGTTAAACAGATTTTAGGTGACGCCAAAGAAGAGGTTTTAAAATTAAAAGAAAAATTTGATTTAATATTTCTTGACGGACCTAAAGGACAGTATTATAAATTACTACCTCATTTGCTCACGCATTTAAATCAAAAAGGTTTTTTAATTGCAGACAATATTTTTTTTCATGGAAAGGTTAAACAAGAGGGTAAAATTCCTCATAAACATCGAACAATTGTAACACAAATGCGAATGTTTATTGAGGCAATTTCAACAAATGAAAACCTGCAAACAGATCTTTTTGAATTAGGAGATGGAATAAGCGTTACAAAACAGATAACAAATAACAAAATACAAAATACAAATAATGACAAATAACAAATAAGCATTTACTATAACCAAAACAAAAAAAGTAATAAATCAAAATTAAAATACAAAAAACGAGCAACTTACGTTCTATCACTGAACACTAACCACTTATCATTTATTTGTGTTTTTTTATTTGAGTGTGATATTATAAAAACAAAGGAGAAATAGCATGGAAAAAATGTTTAATGATGTGCTTGATGATGATGAAAAAATTGTCAAGGTGATGAAACCAAACAAAAGAAAGTTTTACTCATCAATGGCGCTTAAAGTTAGCGGTATTTTAATTTTTATCTTAATATGGGTAACAATGCCATTTTTAGGAATAACTTTTGAAGAAAATAATCCATTTGTTTGGTATTATTATCCCATACCAATTGGGATTGCGGTTTTAATTGCGTTATTATTTATTTTGCTTTCAATAATTTATTACAAAAATCTTTTCTTTGCTTATACAAACAAGCGCGTTATTATTCGAAGCGGAATTTTTGGCGTTGATTATAAAAGTTTAGATATGGGAATGATTGGTGCGGTTAATGTTTACGTTAGTCTTTTAGATAAAATTGTTGGAAAAAACACAGGAACAATTTCGTTTGGAAGTATGGCAAGTCCTATTTTAACAAATCAAAATGGAATGGCAAATCATTATAGATTTTCACATATTGAAAAACCTTACGAATTTTGCAAAGAAATTAAATCTACTATTGACAAATTTAAGAAAAGTTCTAAAGAATAAAGTGGGGAAAAATGTCCTATCAAACTCTTTACAGAAAATACAGACCTCAAACTTTTGAAGAAGTGATTGGTCAGGAACATATTACAAAAACTCTTGCTAATCAAGTTAAAGCAGGTGAAATTTCTCATGCTTATCTTTTTACTGGAAGTCGCGGAACTGGAAAAACCAGCACGGCGCGAATTTTTGCAAAGGCAATAAATTGCATAAATCCTAAACCTTCACCTTGTCATCAATGTGAAATTTGCAAAATACTTGATGATGCGGGGAATATTGATATTATTGAAATTGATGCCGCTTCGAACAATGGTGTTGAAGAGATTCGTGAAATTAGAGAAAAAGTAAAGTTCACTCCCGTAAATTCCAAATTTAAGGTTTATATTATTGATGAAGTGCATATGCTATCACCAAATGCATTTAATGCATTATTAAAAACACTTGAAGAACCACCCTCGCATGTTGTTTTTATTTTGGGAACAACTGAAGTTCATAAACTTCCTCAAACAATTCTTTCACGATGCATTCGCTTTGATTTTCGTCTTATTTCTGTTTCAAAACTTGAAAAACATTTAAAAAAGATTTTTGACGAGGAGAAAATTAAATGTAATGCGGATGCTTTAAGAGCACTTGCAACAAGCGGAGAGGGAAGTGTTCGGGATATGCTTTCAATTGCCGATGCAGTTTGTTCTTTTTCAAGTGCTCAAGAAATTACTCTTTTGGAAGTTGAGCAAATTTTGGGTACAAGCGATAATCAATCACTTGTTGATTTTTCAAAGGCTTTATTTTCAAAAAATATTGGAAACTGCTTGGACACAATTAACAAAGTTAATCTTGAAGGAAAAAATTTAGTTATTTTTGCAAAAGATTTAAGCGTTTTTTTTAGAAATCTTTTAATAATTAAAACTTGTTCAAATTCTTTTGAAATATTAAATCTTACAAGTGAAGTGTTTGAAAAACTTTCACAAATTGCAAAAGATGTCGAAACCACAGAGTTAATTAAAGATATGAAAATTTTTAGTGAAATTGAATCGCAATTAAAATATGCAATTTCTCCGCGTATTTTACTTGAAACAGCTATGCTATGTGCAATTTCCGGAGATGAGGATGTAAAAAAAAACTAAATTTTTCCCCACCCCAAGTTAAAGAAATTAATCCTAGAAATATTTGGGGAAAAATAATTTTTTACTTAAGACAGCATAATGAAGTAGCTCTTCATGTGATTTGTGGGGGGCTTTCAAATGTTATATTGGAAGAAAATAAATTTATTTTATATTTGGAAGATGACTTTACTTTTGAACTTTTAAATGATGCGAAAAATTTCACTGTTTTAAAAAGAGCACTTGATTGGCAAGAATTGGGACTTGAATTTGTAATCGTAAAAAAAGAAAAAGAAAAAAATAAAATGCAAGAAGATGTTGAAAAATTAAAAAAAATATTGGGAGAACATTTAAGAATTGAGAATTGAGATTGAATTATAGAGTTTTGGACATATTGATTATGTAAAAAAATATAATAAAAAAATTTTTAATAAGGAGATGATATGAATAATGGTTTTAAAGGTGGCTTTGGTGGTGGCGGAGGATTTGGAAATATACAACAGCTTATGAAGCAGGCTCAAAAAATGCAAGAAGACATTGGCAAAATAAAGGAAGAAATTGAAGCATCCGAATTTTCTGCAAAAGCGGGTGGAGGTATGGTTGAAGTTATTTTAATGGGAAATCGAACTTTAAAAAGTGTGAAAATAAAACCCGAAGTTGTTGACCCTAACGATGTTGAAATGCTTGAAGATCTACTTGTTGCCGCAATTAATGATGGTCTTTCTCAAATTGAAAAAATAGAAAAAGAAAGATTACCAAATTTACCTATGTAAATGAGTAGCTTGCTTTTTTAATCTTCTTTTAAAAAGGATAAACATGAATTCTGAAGAAACTATTGAAAAATTAATTGCATCTTTTAAATCACTGCCAGGAGTGGGGTTTAAAACTGCTCAAAGGTATGCTTATTTTTTAATTGGGCAAACAAAGGAAGATGTGGAAGAATTTGCTAACAATATTTTAGAGGCAAAGAAAAAGATTAAATATTGCGCTGAATGTGGCAATTTTACAGATAAGGAAATATGTAAAATTTGTAAAAATAGAAGCACAAAAATAATTTGTGTTGTTAAAGAGCCAAAAGATGTTGTTGCAATTGAAAAAGTTAAAAATTTTGATGGGGTTTATCATATTCTTCACGGAACAATAAGTCCTCTTGAAGGGAGGGGACCAAATGATATTAGAATTAAAGAACTTGTCGAAAGAGTTGTAAAAAATAATACCGAGGAAGTAATTATGGCAACAAATCCCGATGTTGAAGGGGATGTCACAGCACACTATATTGCAAAACTTTTAAAACCTCTTTCTGTTAAGGTAACTCGCCTTGCACAAGGAATTGCAATGGGAACAGATATTGAATTCGCTGATGAGGTTACATTGACTAGAGCTTTAGAAGCAAGAAGTGAGATATAGACTGATAGACTGAAAAAAATAGGGCAATTTGCTACGCTCCTCACAACTTACTTCGGCGCCCTCAAAAAACACTAGTGTGTTTTTGTTGTTCGGGACTGTCAAGTGAGGAGAATGTCAATTTATTAATACAAAACAACTTTATTAGGTTAATTTATAAAAAACGGGTAATATTACCTAATTTCGCAGTTATTTATAAGACTGGGAATACAAGGCAAAATCAGTTGTTAGTGAATGATAATCTGATGAGTTTAAAAAAATCATTAAAAAATATTTTTAAAAAGTATTTACAAAAAGAAAGGTTTGTGTTAATATTTAATCATGGAATTGATGGAGGTAGAAAGATGGATTATATAATTAAAACTGCGGGAAAAATCAGTCCTGAAACCCTAGAAAAACTAGCTGCTAATGATAAAAATTTTGTTGAAAAGCTTGCATGTTTTGCTAAAAAAGACCCAATGAAACCCTCTTTGTTTCGTAAAGATAATGACCAACGTAAGTTTTCTACAAAACAAACATTAAATGTGTCGGAATTATCTTCGCCTTCTCTAATGACCCCTCTTGAAATTATTCATTAAAAATTTTCAAAAAACAGATTATTCTGTTTTTTTTAAAGAATTTTTAAAGTAGCAAAATAAAATTAATTTGATATAATATTTTATGCAAATATTATTAAAATAGTTGCTAAAGGAAAAAAATTGTGCTAGTATAATTTAGTTATAATAAAAAAAGAGGTTTTAAAAAATGAATGAAAAAGTAATTGCTCTCATCGCTAAACAATTAAATCTTCCTAAAGACAAAGTAAAAGAAAATTCAAAAATAATTGAAGATCTTGGAGCGGATTCGCTTGACGTTGTTGAAATGCTTATGGCTCTTGAAGAAGAGTTTAAAATTACTTTGTCTGATGAGCAAGCAGCTAAATTAAAAACTGTTAAAGACATTGTTGATGTTATAACATCATCAAAAAAATAAAAGGGGAAAGAAAAAAAATGAAAAAAGTACTTTATATTATCTTGTCTGTTTTGGCATTTTTGTACCTAACATGGATGGTTGTTTGGGGAATTAACACAGAAATTGTTTCTTTCATAACAATAACCTCAATAGACATGTTAAAAGCAATTCTTTATATTAATGCTTATATGGGAATTGGAATTCTTGCTCTTACATTACTTGTTTATTTTTGGGGAAAAGGAATCAAAATTTTATTTTTGATTTTGACCATTCTTGTTATTACAGCTGGAGTTTTTGTTTTTGGTTTCCCAGACACAGTAAAATCAATTTTTGGTTTGTAAGATTTAGTTAATGAGTGAAAAATTAATTATAATTGATGGTAACAGTTTAATTAACCGTGCCTTTTATGCTTTGCCTTTACTAACAAACTCAAAAGGGCAATTCACAGGTGCGGTTTTTGGTTTTGCAAATATTTTATGTAAAATTTTAGAAGAGCAACGACCGTCTCATATGGTTGTTGCTTTTGATTTTGCACGTAAAACATTTAGAAATGAAATTTATCATGAATATAAAGCAACCAGGAAGTCACCCCCCGAAGAGCTTGCTGTTCAATTTAAACTTCTTCGTGAGATGCTTACTCAAATGAAAATTAAATGGCTCGAAAAAGAAGGTGTTGAAGCAGATGATATAATTGGAACAGTTGCTTTAAAAACCCCCTTTGAAACACAAATTCTTACAGGTGATAGAGATATTTTTCAATTGATTGACCAAACAACAAATGTCATTTTTACTAAAAAAGGAATTAGTCAAATTGAAAATGTAAATATAGAAAATCTAAAAAATATTTACGGTTGTCAACCTCAGCAAGTCGCGGACCTTAAAGCGCTTATGGGTGATGCTTCTGATAATATACCCGGCGTAAATGGAATCGGACCTAAAACAGCATTATTATTGATTGATAAATACAAGAGTTTAGACGGAGTTTATGCAAATATTAATGAAATTAGTGGAGCACTCAGAGAAAAATTAGAAAAAGGAAAGGAACTTGCTTATATTTCGAAAAAACTTTCGACAATTAAAACCGATTGCGAAATTGATTTTAATTTGGATGATTGCAGGGTTTTTTTTCCATTTTCGCTTGATGTTCGCAATTTTTTTGAAGACATGGAGTTTTTAAGTCTTTTAAAACGTCAACAACTTTTCACAACAGTGCCACAAGAAATTAATGGCAAGGCCGAATTAATTGAATTTAAAACTGAAGATGATGTTAAAAACTTTGTTTTTAATGCTCAAAAAACAAAAGTATTTTCATTTGATTTAAACGGAAAAATTGAGTTTTCCTATGACAAGGACAAAGTTTTTTTTATTAGGCGTGAAATCACTCTTTTTGGAAATTCTATTGATGTTGAACTTTGTTTAAAACTTATGAGCAATCTTTTTTCCTCAAAAGAAATTAATAAGGTAACATTTAATTTAAAAACACAACTTTCAATTTTAGATGAATTTAATATAAAAATTTCAGGTGAAGTCTTTGACTGTGCTTTAGCGGAATATTTAATTTGGGCGGGTGCAAAAAATGAAAATATGTTTTGCGATAGTGCAAAAATGCTCACTCGTTCAGAAAATGACAAAGAACTATTAAAAGAATTAGGTCTTATTGGACTGTATAATGAAATTGAACTTCCGCTTTCTTACGTTCTTTTCAATATGGAAAAAGAAGGTTTTAAAATTGATTTAAAAGAACTTGATGAATTGCTGGAGAAATATTCTTATGAAATAAAAATGTTAACAAATGAAATTTACAAAAGCGTAGGGGTTGAATTTAATATTAATTCTCCAAAGCAACTTGCCGAAATTCTTTTTAATAAGCTAGGACTTAAAAGTTATATAAGCAAAAAACTTTCAACTAATATTGAGATTTTAAACGAACTATCATCTCAACATCCCGTTATTGAATTAATTATTCGCTATCGTAAACTAACAAAAATAAAAAACACATATCTTGACAGCTACAAAGAAATCACATTAAGGGGTGGAGCAATTATTCACACCATTTTTAATCAAACATTGACAGCAACGGGAAGACTTTCAAGTAGTGAACCAAATTTGCAAAATATTCCAATTCGTGATGATGAGGGTAGAAATTTACGCAAACTTTTTATTTCAAAATTTAAAAATGGTTATTTGGTTTCGGCAGATTATAATCAAATTGAACTTCGACTTCTGGCAAGTTTTTCAAAAGATGAAAACATGATAAAAAATTTTTTAACTGGAAAAGATATTCACACTTCAACAGCAAGTCAAATTTTTAATGTTTCTCAAAATGAAGTTACTTCACAAATGCGACGTGATGCTAAAGCGGTTAATTTTGGTATTGTTTATGGTATTAGTGATTACGGTTTGGCAACTAATATTGGAATTTCACGTAAAAACGCAAAAGAATATATTGAAAAATATTTTGCAACATATCCAAAAGTAAAAGAGTATATGGACGATAATGTTGCAAAAGCAAAACAAGATGGAATGATAAAAACAATTTTTGGACGCCTTCGCAGAATTCCCGAAATTGTCTCACCAAACTATCAATTACGACAATTTGGAGAAAGAGTGGCAATGAATATGCCTCTTCAAGGTTCAGCTTCGGATATTATTAAAATTGCAATGGTTAAGGTTAGTAATGAACTTTTAAAAAGAGGATTAAAAAGCAGACTTATTTTACAGATTCATGACGAATTAATTATTGACACAGACGAAAATGAACTCGAAGAAGTGAAAATTATTTTAAAAGAATCAATGGAAAATGTTGTTAATCTTTCCGTACCCTTGCCGGTTGAAGTGAGTGTTGGAAAAACTTGGTTTGAATGCAAATAAATATTTTGAAATTAAGACAAACCCATGCTGTTGAGAAAGAGCAATAATTTTCTCCATGACGGAATTACTTTTGTAATTCCTGCAAATTGCTAAAAGACAATTTGATGCTCGGGGGCTCGACAAATATTTTGAACCGTTAAATTTGCGTTAGCAAATTTACAAGGTTTACTTTGGGTAACTGACTTTTTTGGCTCGTTTGACAGTAAACGCAGTAACAAAATTTTTTAAAATTTTGTGTCCATTGCCCTTTATAAACAACCTGTAAAATAATTTATGATAAACTTCATAAAATATTATAGTGAAGCAAAAAATTTTTGCCACCATTGTTTTTTTTACTGTTATCGTAATTATGATAATATGTTTTATTAATTTTTTAGACAATAAGTTTTATCCTGTATATTTTGAAGAAGATATTATTAGTTCGGCAAATGAATTTGAAATTGAACCATATCTAATAGCAAGTTTAATTAATGTAGAAAGTTCTTTTAAACAATTTGCACAATCGAAAAAAGGTGCTGTTGGCCTAATGCAATTACTTCCTTCAACAGCAGAGTGGATTGCTCCAAAAGTGGGATTAAAAAATTTTGAAAATTGCATGCTTACAAGTCCATCAATAAACATTCGTTTGGGAACTTATTATTTGAGATATTTATTTGATAAATTTAACAATTATGAAACCGCACTTTGTGCTTATAATGCAGGTGAGGGAACGGTAATGTTTTGGCTTTCAAAAAATGAGTATTCAAATGACGGAAAAAAAGTTACAAATATACCTTTTAAAGAAACTAAAAATTATTTAGAAAAACTTGAAAAAAATATTGAAAAATATAAAAAAAAATTTTAGCATTATAAACGATAAGTTGTTCTTCTTTATTAGCATTAAAAATTCTTTTAACATATTATGTAATAGCCTTCAAAGGAGGTTTTAAATATGCTTTTAGGTCATAGTGATTGCTATAAAGAGAACAAAGCTGAACCATCAACTCCAGAAAATTTAACAAAATCTTCTTCACCCGTTTCACTCTGCATGTGTCTTAATATTATTTTAATATTTTTTGCAGAATTACTACTTTTTTTAATTGGAGTAATTTTGGGTGCAATTTTTTCAGGTTTTATTTTGAGTATTATTCAAATTTTAATTGCAATAATAGTTGTTTTAGCGGTTCTCATTATTAGCATATTCATATTAAAAAGATGTTTATGTTGTCCGAAAACTAGACGTTGTGGAAAATAAACATTAATTTATTCCGGCATCTTTGAGATGCCGGTTTTTTATAATACAAAAGTTTTGCATGAGATTGTAAACATATAATGGTGTCAAACTACTTACCTTTAACGTCGTTTTGTTCTTTTTTTATTATTATTTATTCAGTTGGGGATTGATGCTCACTTTCTTGCTCGCATTTACGAAATGATGTTGTTCAAGATATTGATTAAATTTGACAAGTAATGTTTTAGTGTGTTAATCTTTTGTTATTCAAACATGATAACAGGAGATTAAATGGAACAGATAAATCTTTCAACAGAGACTGACATAAGGAAAGAAAAAATTTCAATTTTAAAACAAAAGGGAGTTGTTGTTTTTAAAGAAAAATTTGACAGAACACACTCCATTAAACAAGCAAGAGAACTTGCACTCGACACCAAAATCAAAATTGCAGGTCGAATTATTTTTCGCAGAATCATGGGAAAATTCGGTTTTATTATTATTCGTGATATTGAGGAAAAAATTCAAGTGAGTGTTGGCATTAACGAACTTGGAGAGGAAAACTATGATTTTTATAAAAAAATGGTGGATATTGCTGATTTTGTTGGGATTGAAGGTGAACTTTATAAAACTCAAACAGGAGAGTTAACCATTCGTTGCCAAAAATTAACCCTTCTTTCAAAAGCACTTCGACCTCTTCCTGAAAAATTTCACGGACTTGTTGACACCGAGGCAAAATATCGTCAAAGATATTTAGATTTAATTGCAAATGAAGAGACAAGGCAGGTATTTCTTGGTAGAAGTAAATTAATTGATTACACAAGAGAATTTTTAAAGAAAAACGGGTTTTTGGAAGTTGAAACCCCTATACTTCAAAGAGCGGTTAGTGGTGCTGCTGCAAAACCATTTTATACAAAACACAATGCTCTTAATAAAGTTTATAATTTAAGAATTGCTTTTGAAACCTATTTAAAGCAAATGCTTACTGCTGGTGTTGATAGAGTTTTTGAAATAGGCAAGGATTTTAGAAATGAGGGAATGGACACACAACATTTGCAAGAATTTACAATGTGTGAATGGTATGCTTCGTATTGGGATTTGGAAGAAAATATTCGTTTTTTTAAAGAATTTATTCAAGGTCTTCTTATGGAACTTAAAGGTTCTTTGCAAATTCAATATCAAGATGAATTATTAGATTTTAGCGACAACGGTTTTACCAGGTTAGATTTTGTTCAAGAAATGAATAAAATACTTGGATTTGAATTTTTGGATTTTGATAATCAATCAAAACTTGTGACTGAAATTGTTAAAAGAAAAATTCTCCCATCAAGTGAATTTGAGAGTGTTAAAACGATAGGTGGTGTAATAGACCTTGTTTACAAAAGAAAAATTAGAGAAAAAATTGTTCAACCTACAATAATTTTTAATTATCCCGCTTCTTTCACTCCATTTGCAAGAAGGACTGACAAAGACCCACGTGTTATTGGTAAATTTCAAGTTATTGCTTATGGAATGGAACTTTGCAATGCTTACAGTGAACTGATTGACCCAATAATTCAAAGGAATGCTTTGGAAGAACAAGCAAGAGCAAAAAAAGCAGGAGACGAAGAGGCATGTGACCTCGATGAAGATTTTATTCTTGCAATGGAGCACGGAATGCCGCCAAATAGTGGACTGGGTTTTGGAGTTGACAGACTAATGGCAATAATTTTTAATCAACCATCAATTAGGGATGTCGTATTGTTTCCTTTAATGAAATAAATTAATAAAAAAGGTTTTTTTAAATGCTTAATGAAGACAAAGAATTAAATGAAGGATTAATTATTAGCGAAAATACGATTTTTACTGAAGACCTCGCTTCAATTTTTTACGTTTTAAAGGAATCTGAATTTGGAAAAATTTTAAGTGATGAACAATTACTTTTTGCTTGTGCAATTTTGCATTTAAGCAAATTTTTGAAAAAGGGATTAATCACTTTTTCCGAAATTAAAAATGCTATTATTTTGGGACAAAAAAACGTTTGTAAACTTGGAAATTTTGAACAACTTCATAGAAATTTCCAAGATGAAGATAGTATTGCTACTGACCTAATTGGTTTTTCAATGCAACTTGAGTGTTTAAAATATTACATTGAAACAAAAATTCCTACTAACGAAATTGTGAATTCTATTGTTGCAAAAAAAGAAAAAATAATTATTCAAATATTAAAAACATTGCAACGTGGAGAAAACAATAATCTAGAACAGACAATTATTGATAATGTTAATACAATGCTAAATGATACCTATTTCAAAAATTTAGTTATTAATTATAATATGATTTAATTATTTATTAAATATAAATCCGTTTGTTGTTTTCCTAAGAAAACTCCTCCATTTTCAGTTACCAAAACCATCTCTTCAATTGACCCACCATTTTCAATTTGTATGCGGGGTTCAATTGTGTAAATTGCGTTTTTGGTTAATTTTCTTTTGGATTTTTTTGACTTTTTGCTTGATAAATTTGTTCCTATGTCATGGCACTGTTCACCAACTGGGTGACCGGTTCCGTGTTTATAGTCGGGATAGCCATTTTTATTAATGTAATCTCTAACAACTTTATCAATCTCATAACCGCTTTTTGTTGGTAAAAATAATTTGCGTCCCATTTCAATTGCTTCAATTAAAGTATTAAAAATTTTTAGAATTTCTTTTGGAGGTTTAATTTCATTTTTATCTAAAGCGTAGCCCATGCGTTGAATGTCACTGCAATAAGTTTTTTCATTTTTCAAGTGAAGTTTTACTCCAAAATCAAAATATATTGTTTCGCCTTTTTGTAATTTTTTTTCACTTGGTGCACTGTGTCCGCCTTTTTTTAAATTTTCGCCAATTAAAACTATGGGGCAAGGATGTTGCCATGAGGGGGTTATTGATTGAATTTGCGATTGTTGAGTAAAATCTGAAAAATTTTCATTTTTAAAAAAATTACTTTTTAAAATTTCCAATTCGTTTAAACAAAGCTGTGCAATTTCTTTTTCACTCATACCGATTTTAATTTTTGAAAAGGTTGTTTCCAAAATTTTTTGTGCAGCTTGTGCAGCAAAATTCATTAATTCAATTTCTTCTTTAGTTTTTGTTTCTAAAAGAGAAAGTAAGATGTCTTCTGATGATTTGATTTTAAAGTAATTTTCATTATATATTTTTTTTAAAAGTTTTTGTAAATATAAAAAAGTTCCATGACCTAAGGTATCAACAGGAAAATTTACCGAAAAATTCAAGTATATTGTTTTTGGAAATTTTAATTCTTTAAAAATTTTTAATAATATGTTATTTCTTTCTTCATTGTTGGTGTAAGAATATTTTTTAAAATCTTTAATTTTTTCATCATTTAAAACATTGTCTTCATCTAAAGCATTAACAATTAAAAATTTTTTGTTATCGCCAATTATGCTATAGGCAGGCGCAATTGTGTGAGTAGTTATAAATTTTGAAAAAAAGTGTTCTTTTCCCTCATATGAATACATTAACCAGATTGCATTGTTTTCAATTTTCATGAATATATTATATTATTTTATTAAAAAAATGTAAATAATTTGGAATTTTCAAAAAAATTACAATTATTAAATCACTTTTTTATAATTTTTTTTAATAAAAAAGAACATAATGTTGACATTATATTTTTTAAGGTTTATACTAACAAAGCATTTTAATTTCGCGGGGTAGAGCAGTTCGGTAGCTCGTCGGGCTCATAACCCGAAGGTCGCAGGTTCAAATCCTGCCCCCGC
>CAZKOT010000034.1:6242-13610 GCA_964554475.1 uncultured Christensenella sp. | reverse complement strand
TAGTTTTATTTGGTATGGTATAATAAAATAATTGTTCGGTTTTTTCATTGCAACGTTTTAGTTCCCTAGTTTTATTTGGTATGGTATAATATTTTTTAAGAAAATAGGAACATCTGCGGGGTTTTAGTTCCCTAGTTTTATTTGGTATGGTATAATGATGTAATGCCTTATATACCTGTAGCACACGTTTTAGTTCCCTAGTTTTATTTGGTATGGTATAATAAAGTGTCAGTAATGATTTCTTTGATATGTGTTTTAGTTCCCTAGTTTTATTTGGTATGGTATAATATTCTCCTTATATTATAATCTAATTCCGCCGTTTTAGTTCCCTAGTTTTATTTGGTATGGTATAATTTCAAGTCCTTGTTGATAAGTTTTTCGTTGGTTTTAGTTCCCTAGTTTTATTTGGTATGGTATAATGTCTTTTTATAACGTAAGTTGTCAAATCAAGTTTTAGTTCCCTAGTTTTATTTGGTATGGTATAATATTAAAGATTATCTATTTAAACTAAAAGCAGTTTTAGTTCCCTAGTTTTATTTGGTATGGTATAATAGGGAAACAAAAGCATCAAAAAAAACGCCTGTATATTACAGGCTTTTTTTGATGCTTAATTTTTTTCTTTTTTTTAAAAATGAAAAGTTTATGATTAAAAATAATAAATTTTTTTTGCTTTTTAAAAAAACGATAGTTGATTTTCAATAACTTTTTTGTCTTTTTTGCTCTTTGGTCCAATTAAAATTTTTATTTGTGAATATTGTTTTTCGGTTATCACCATACTTCTAATATGTCCTTTTACAGGGATTATTTTTGATAATCTGTTTTCATGCACTGAAACATTTTCAATTGTTCCGCAAAGTCTGCCGTAAACACTCTTTTGAATCATATAATAACCATCCTTTATAAGAGCATTGCGAAAAATTTGGGCATTTTGTTTATCCCTTTTTGTTAATGTTGGCAAATCAAAAAAAACAATTATTCTCATAAATTTTTCACTCATATTCGTGCATCTCAATTGGTATAATTGTTGGCAAAACAATTTTGTTATTTTTTGTTTTTAAACTGTTTAATAAACTTGAAACAACAATTTCAACAGCATAATGTAAAACTTGTTTTTGATTGTTTATAAGAACATTTGTGTTGATTAAATTATAAATTAAGTATTTTACTTCACTTGTTAATTCATTAAAATTGTCGTCTTGAATTAAGTTTGCAACGAACAAATCTACTATTTGCCTAAAAGGCTCAATTATGTCATCAGTCAAATTAAATTGATTAAATTTGTTTGAATGTTTTAGTCCAATGCAATTTGTAAAACCGTGAATTGTCAATGTTCTTGCAATTAGTCCTCTAATTATTGCATAACCATAATTTAAACAAGCATTGATGAAACATTCTTTTTCCCTAATAAACTTTGCTCCAAAAAGTTGACGGAAATAAAAATTTGCTGCACTTGCTTCAATGTTTTGATTGTCTCCCGATAATACTTTTTTTGAATAATCAATCAACTTCACAAAATCTTTACCCAAAATCTCCAAAACTTTTGCTTGATTTAAAATTTTTTGAATTATAATGCTTTGCCATAATCTTTTTTGCAAGGGCTTTGGTAATGACAATTGCATTTCAAAAACTTCGCTTTGCTTGAAATGAGAATTAAATGGAATTAATATTGCATTTGGTAAATGCTTTTCATCACAAAAAAATGTTGTTATTCCAAATTCAGCAAATTTGTTTAATGTGTAAGTTGAAATGTTGCAATACAAACTTTCAAACATAATGCTGTTAATGTCCTCAAGAGGAAAATCGGTTTCATTTTCAGAAACTAATTTAAGTTGATTTTTACAAACCGAAACCTTTGCATCTTTTGTTACAATTAAATTAATAAATGCCATTATTTTTTCTCCACTTTGTTTAAATCAATTCTTTTTTCACATACAGCCTTTTTGCTTATGTTTCCTAAAACGTCAACAGTGTATTTTTCAAATATGTTTAGATTTTGTATGCTTATATCGCCCTCTTTAATACTTCTATCATGTGCTTTGAAATAAATTCTTGTTATTGCAATACCGCCATGTGGTCTATTATAATAAACAAATTCATCCATTTCTTGCATGGCTCCATTTGTGTTTAAAAATATTTTTCGGTTTTTCTCTTTTATTCTTATTAGGTCATTTTTAAAAAGTGAGAAACAAAATTCATCTTGATTTTTTAATTCTTTTTTTGCGTAGACATCGGAGAGATAAATTGGTTCATAATAGTATTGTTTTTTTCCATTTTTAATTTTGGAATAAATATCAATGCGGAAAATTGAAGCATTTTCTGAAATACCTTTTATGTTTTCTAGTTTAAATCCGCCACTTGCATTATCATAAATTTTTATTGATTTAATTTGAGGGGCATTCGGGTAATTTTCATCTTTTTTGCCACTTGGGGTTTTGTAAACTGGTTCAACTTTTTTATTTGCAATTTCTTTTTGCAAATTTGAAAAATTATAATCAAAATCTTTGACCCTGTTTATAAGAGCATTATAAACAAGTTTGTCAAGTTCGGTTTTTCCTTCATTTCCATTTTCATCAATATAATTTATTTGTGCACCGACAATTTCCCCGTCTTTGTATTTTAAATCACCGATCGATTTTTTATTTGCATAAATAAAATTACCGTTCATTGCTTTCATTCCGGTATCTGAACTGATTGTATCTTTGTGAATTTGTCCTTTTGCTTTTCTATTTGGCATTCTGCTGACAAAAATTGGACGAAGTTCCATTAAATCTTGTTCAGAATATCCAAATTCCTTAAGTTTGGCTTTTTCAACTTCAAAATCTTTGTTTTCTTTCAAATTTAATCTTATATTTAATTCCTCTATAAAATGATTTGTTTCTTTTGTTTCACCAAATCCAACAGGCCTGTTAATATGTGCTTCGCCAAAACGTAAAAAATGTTCTTCCTTGGTTAATTTTTCACCTGTTTCAATGTCAATATAAAAAATTTTATTGGTCGCATCTTTTATTTTATATTTGTCTTTTGTCAATTCATAACGGGAAATTTTTTGAATTAAACTATCTTCCGCCAAAGCAATAACAACAGCATCTTGAGCATGGTGTAAATCATTTTGTTCACGATTTTTTGAAAGTCCCCAAATTTTTCGTAAAAAAGAAGTGATTATTCCTCCGACATTTCGTACGGGTTTTTTGTTTACTTCATTGTTGTTTTTTGTTTCAAATTTCAAATGTTTTCTTAAAATTTCGGTAATTTTAAGTGCAATTGATGAAGTATCATTTAAAAGTGAATTCGACATACCTTTCAAATCTTCAAGAGTTAATTCCTTCCTCAAACAATTTATTGCTTTTTTATTAAGACCTTTACTGCTATATTGACTATGCACTAATTTTTCAAAATTGTTCCATTTTTCAACATTTTCTCCAAAATATTCAAATGGAATTCTATTTCCTTTTTCGACATTTTCATTTGCCAAAACTAATACCTTATTATTGTAAGAATCATCAAAACAAAGACTGTAAGGAATAATGTGGTCAATTTGTGTTTCATTGTTACTAAATATTGCACTTACGCTTCCTAGCACGTTTTCAAAACTTTTACCGCTGTAAGCACATTTTCCGTCTTGTTCTAAATAAAGTTTATACTTTACAATATCAATTGCTTTTGGGTTAACCATGTGAAATTTGGTAATAAGTTCATTTCTTATTCTTTCATTTTTTTCTTCATTTTCTTTGTAAAATTCAACAATTTTTCTTCTTTCTTCAAATGATTTCTTTAATTCTCTTGTTGTTTCAATATGTATTTGTGTAGGACTGCCGTATTTGTCAATTATTGCATTCAAAACCTTTATTGTTTGACTAATAGTTCTTTTTATAACTGGACTTGTTATATTTTCTAAATCTTCAAATAATTGTTGATTGGGAACAAATTTATCTCCTTCTTTAATGTAAAAAGAAATTTTCTTTTGCTTTAAACTTTCTGAGCCAAATTGGTCAGAAAAAATATAACCAGCATTTCTTACTGCCTCATCGTATCTTTGTCCTTTTTTCATTAGTGGAATTATTTTTATTAATGCCTTTTGAGATAGATGTATTACTTTGTCAAAATTTAATTCTAATAATTCTTCTAATTGTTCATCATTAATTTTGCTTTTTAAAATTGCACTTTTTTCAAATTCAATCTTTCTCTTGTCATCAGATTTTGCATTGATTAAAATTCTTACAATTTCATCAAATATCAAATAATTTTCATTTTCAACGGGGTTTAGTTTTAATATTTTTTGAATTGCATATGTCCCTTTCATTTTGCAAAATGCTACTTTTTCTGCTTCTGTTACAATTTCGTTTTGTTTTTCCTCATTTGTTTTTTCTTTGGTGTTATTTTCTTCTTTATTTTTCTTTTCTTCCTTAGATTTTTTCTTTTTTGAAAGGTAACTTATTTTTCCTGAAACAAAACGGTCGGAAGGCAATAAATTCAATTTTTTTCGAAGTTGGGCAAATTTTACATCTTCTTTTGACAAACAGTAATTGATTATTTCGTCATAATTAATATTCTTTTCATCACAATAATTTCGTAATGACATTTTTCCATCTATTGTTAAAATGCTTAAATTCATTAAATCTTGTAGTAGTGCAAAATATTCTGCTGAAAAACTATTTCGCGGAGCGCGTTTTTCAATTGGCTCATATAAGCAGTTTCCGATTTTGTAATTGGCCGAATACTTGTTTTTGTTAGGATCGGTTTCAAAATAATATGGACCCTCATCATAATTTCGTTGCTTATTAAAAAGTTCTAAAATTTTATTTTTGAAATCATTTGTTATTTTTTTATTATATTGTTGTTGTTTGTCTAAAATTTGTTTTAATTCATCTTCTAACAAACTTCTTAAAACGCAATTGTCGTATTTGCCTTCTTTATTCCTATAGTGAAAAATGTTTTTTCCGTCAGTTTTTAGAGTAACATATTTTTCATCTTTGAAAAACATTTCGCCAATTGTTCTGTAACTATGTTCTTTCATGTATTTTTGATTGCTATCAAGCATTTTTTTAACTTTTCCACCTTCTTCTTCTTTTAATTCGCTTTTTCTATTGCTCTTAAATCCTCTATGACGAACTAAATGATAAATTACTGAGATTAGTTCTTTATCATTAATTTTTTCATCCAATGCTTTTGCACGTAAAATCACAGGTTCTTTATAGGTTGAAAAAATATAGTCAAAAAAATTTTTTCCAACATCAAAGTTTTCAGTATTTTTGTTTAAATACGGTTTAAATTTATCTTTATTAGCAAAAGTAGCGTATAAATAATTTCTTAATTGAACAATTCTTTCGTGTCTTCTTTGAATTAATCTTCTTAATCCTCTTTTTTTTCTTCTATCTTTTGACAAAGAGTCTCCGTTTTTAGGATTTTCTGCTGCATCAAATGCTCTCACGCCTAAATCAACAATTTGACAAGGTTCATTTTTTTCATTATGTTTTAAAACAGCCCAACCAACAGATTCAACCCCTAAATCTAAACCAATTCTAAATTTCATAACCTTATTTCCTTTTCTTTTGTTTAAAAATATTTTTTTTTACAATTTAGTATATCAACAACATTTATTTTTGGCAAACATTAAAAAAAAGATGAACTTGCTTAAGAATTTAAGCAAGTTCAGAGCTTTACGGGAACCTTTCTTTCGAAATTATCCCTTATTTTAGTAGCCTAGTTTCATTTGGTATGGTATAAACTACTATTATTAGTTTAATAGAAAGATTATTATTTGTCAATTGATTTTTAATAATTTAAAAATTTTATCAAAAATTATATATTAAATTTATATTTTATTATTCCAAATTTTTTGTAAAATTCATTGTATATTGCCAAAGTGGCCGATTTGAAATCATTATTATTTATTAATATTTTAACCGTTCGGGCATTGTCAGACGTTGAAATGTGAACAAGTTCAATTTTGCTTTTTTTAAGTGCTTTTTTGATTCGCTTAATAATTTTTTTTTTGTGATTAACTCCAACGAGTGATAGTTGAGATATGGATTTATCGCTATAAATTAAACTTTTTTTGTTTTTAATTTCTTCTTGTATGCTATCAGCTTTTTGTGCGTTTGTAAAATTTTCAAGAACAAGAAGTATTTTTTCATTTTCAAAATGAATATTTACAAGTTTTGCATAAGACAAAATTGTTTCAAAAATTCGTGGGATATTTAGAAGTTCATTTTCGCTTTTTTCAATTTCAAGAAGTGTTAAATTTTCTTTTCCTGTAATACTGACAAAACCGTGAGAGGAAAGTATTTTTTCTTTAACCGCAATTGTTGACTTTTTATTTTTAAAAAGATTTGATATTTCAAGTTTTGTGTCAGTGTTAACTATGGGTGCTGTTGTTTGATTGTGAAGAATTTTTGCTCCGTCATTTGTTAAAACCCTTAAATCACAATATGCAATTTTGTAAACTTGTTTTGGATTTTTGACAATTCTTGGAGCAGCAGTCATAAGTCCGTTAACATCTTTTATGTTTTTATATATTTCGGCACTTGTTAAATTTGCAACAATTGCCGCCGTAAAATCTGTTCCGTCACGAGTGAAAATTTTGATTTCACCCTCTTCAGTTGCTCCATAAAAACCCGGAACAACAAAAATGGAAGGAAAAGGTGGGTCAAAATTTTTTTTGTTTTCAATTAGAGCTTCAAGTTTTTCTTTTGATTTTTTAAAATCAATTTCTCCATTTTGTTTGATTAAAATAAAATCTTTTGCATCAAGAAATTTTGTATTTAAAATTTTTGCAATAATATTTGCTGTGATAAATTCGCCCCTTGAAAGAGTGAAATCATAATCGTTTTTTTCTTTTATTTGTTTAAATACTTCATTTAAAAGTAATTTTGTTTCAAAAAATAAACCAAAACCTGCTCCAATTTTAAGAAAACGCTCTTTTATTTTTTCCCAAATATCTGTAGCATTACCATTGCTTTTCATTGTTTTGTTAAGTTCAATCAAACAATCGGTTATTTTTTCTTGCTCAAATTTTTTTGAGGAAGATGTGAGGTTACCTGGAGCAGAAACAACCACAAAAATTTTTTCTGATTTTTTTATGTGATCATTAATGCTTTTTAGAACAAGTTTTAAATTAAGGGTGTCTGCTGTGCAAATCCCGCCATATTTTAATATTATATTCTTCATTTGCTATCCTACTTTTGGGCTTGTAAATAATTCATAAAACAAATAATATGATTATGGATTTCGTTAGAGTAAAAAATAAATTTTATGTTTTTGCGACTTGTTATTTGATTTATGATTATGAAATTTTTTAATTTTATATATTTTTAAAAGGTGTAAACCTTACATTTTCAGTTTACGTAAAATTGATTTAAATAGTGAAAA
>CAZKOT010000034.1:0-6142 GCA_964554475.1 uncultured Christensenella sp. | reverse complement strand
CAACACTTCTTATTGTGTTTGCATAATATAAATTGTAAGTTCATGAATGGGAGAAGAAAATGTGTGGTTATTTTGGAGTTTTATCTTTAAAACCCGATTTGGAAAAAGCAAGCGAAGCATTAAAAAAACTTTCACACCGAGGACCTGATGAAAGTTCGTTTTACTTTGATGACAAGATTTACATGGGACACAATCGACTTGTTGTTGTTGATAGGGAGAATGGAAAGCAACCTTTTGTTTTTGAGCCCTACATAATGATCTATAATGGTGAGTTGTATAACACAAAGCAACTTCGTGAACTTTTAAAAGCGCGTGGACATACTTTTTTAGGGCATAGTGATACAGAAGTTTTAATTAAGATGTATGCGCAATACAAAGAAGATTGTGTTCATTTATTAAATGGAATTTATTCCTTTGTTATCTATAACAAATTTACTGGTGAAGTTTTTGCTTGCCGTGACCGTGCGGGAGTTAAACCACTTTTTTATTACCAAAAAAATAATGAATTTGCTTTCTCAAGCGAGTTAAAAGCATTTTTACATTATTATGATATTCACAAAATCTCACTTGAAGGGATTCGTCATGTTTTGGCACTAGGTCCTTCAAGAAGAGAAGGTTATGGACTTTATCCCGATGTTTATGAATTAAAGCCAGGTCATTATTTAAAAATTTCTAATGATGGTTTTAGCATAAAAAAATACTGGGATGTTGTTGCAAAACCTTTTAATAGTGATTTTGAGATAGCGGTTAAAAAAACAAGAGAATTACTTGAAGATAGTGTGCAGGGGCAACTTGTTTCAGATGTTCCGCTTTGCCTTTTACTATCGGATGGACTTGATTCAAGCGCTATTACTGCTCTTGCAACAAAGTATAAAAATGACATTGAAACATATAGCATTGATTACAAAGATAATGATAAATATTTTGAAAAAAACGATTTCACTGTTTCACAGGATAAAGATTTTATTAAATTATTAGTTGACAGATATGAAATAAAACATCACTGTGAAGAAATTTCAAATGATGAATTGTTTGATGAATTACTGCCTGCATTAAAATTAAAAGATTATCCGGGAATGGTTGATATTGATTCCTCTCTTCTTTGGTTTGGTCGTCAAATCAAAAAAAATTTTACTGTTGGATTATCGGGAGAATGTGCGGATGAAATTTTTGGCGGTTATCCATGGTATTATCGTGATACAAATTCTTTTGGGTTTCCTTGGCTGAGAAATATTAAAGAAAGAGTTCTTCTTTTAAATGACAGTTATAAAGAAAAATTAAAACTTGAAAATTATGTTTTGGCAAACTATAACTACACGCTTAATCAAACACCTCTTTTGGGAACTGAAAATGAACAAGAAAAAAAACATAAACAAATGTTTTATTTAAACATTCATTGGTTCATGCAAACACTTCTTGAAAGAAAAGACCGAATGACAATGGGGGCAAGTTTTGAAGTTCGTGTTCCTTTTTCGGATCATAGATTAATTGAATATCTTTACAATGTTCCATGGAATTTTAAGTTTTACGGCGGAGTTGAAAAAGCACTTCTTCGTGAAGCGGTAAAAGATGTTTTACCTCGTGAAATTTTGCTGAGAAAGAAAAATCCTTATCCAAAAACTCATAATCCTAAATATTTGGAAAAAGTAACAAATGCACTTGAAAAAGTTTTAGAAAACAAAAATTCAATTCTTTATGAAATTTTTGACAAAAATGTAATTTTTGAACTTTTAACAAACGAAAATCCCTCATTAAAAAATCCCTGGTTTGGACAGTTAATGACAAGACCGCAACTGATTGCATATTTATATCAATTTCATAATTGGTTTGAAATTTATGGATTAGATATTAGTGGCTAGAGGAAAGTTTTAGTAAGTTAGTTGTGAATTTCACAATTTTTATTTTTGTGTTTCTATATTTTTTGCTTCTCTGAAATTATAGCCTTACTTTGTTTATGAGATAAGCTTTTTCTTTTCCTATTCCAAGTTCTCCAAGTAATCTTGTGGTGCGTGTATCAGTTTCCCTTCCTTGCTTTGAAAGCAAATTCTTAAACTGTTCTCGCTCATTTTTTATCTTTTTTATTTTATCTGTTTCTAAATTTCCATTTAATAATAAAATCAATGAAATTATTATGCAAGTCTATTTGGTTCTGTCCTTCTTTTTGCGACTGTATTTCTTTGTATTTTTTCAGTTGTTCTTGTTGATTTTAATTCAAGTTTTTACCTGTATTGTTTTGTTCAATTTTACAGCAAAAGAAAGACTAAGAACGTTCTGCTGTGCATAGTACTTCGTTTTTTTTGTGCTTGATAACTCGAAACAAGATTTTGATATTGTTTTTTCCATTTTAATTTGTTTTTGCCTGTTTTTCGTTCTAAAACATTATTCTATTTTGCTTATGTGAAAAATAAAAAAATGATTATATGTATATTACAATTTATATTCTAAAAAATCACTATTGCATTTGATAATATTATAATATATAATCATGATATACAAAAGAAAAAGAAATAAAAAGGAGAAAAATTATGGCAACTTATAAAATGACAGATGGATCAGTATTTGTTGGAGATTTAAAAGATGGTGTTCCACATGGATATGGAATTTATCATTATAATAATGGAGATAAATATGATGGAAACTTTAAAAATGGAGAAAAACATGGATATGGAACTTTTTATTATAATGAAGGAGATGTATATATTGGATATTTTATGAATGATTTAAGACATGGATCTGGAATATATACTACTTCTGAAGGAGATAAAATTGAAGGTAATTGGAAATATAATAAAACAGATGGTAAAATTGAATTAAAATACCATAGTGGAGATAAATATGTTGGATGCCTTTTAAATGGATGTAAAACTGGATATGGAATAATGACTTTTTCTAATGGAACCATATTGAAGGGTGAATGGAAAAATAATAAGCCAAATGGTATAATGGAAGAAGAAATGAGTTGTGGAGATAAATATGTTGGAAATATGGCGGATGATGGAGAGAATATATGTAGGGAAGGATATGGAACATATTTTAGTCTTTATGGAGATACAAGAGAAGGTTATTGGACAAATGATAAAGAAAATGGTAGAATGAAAGTAAGATGGAACGGGAAAGAATTCTATGCAAACTTTAGTAATGGAGTATTAATGGATCATGAATTTATTGATTGAGCCAATATAATTTAATGCATAATTTTTTATTCTAAATTTTTTTATTGCATTTGTTAAAGTTTTTATATATAATAATAGTATGGCAGAAGAAAAAAAGAAGTTGGATAAGGAAATCAAAAAGAAAACCGCAACAAAAAAAGTTGCGGAAGTAAATGTTGAACCGAAAAAGGGCAAAAATACTTCGACAGAAAAAAATACCGAAGTAAAAAAAGAAGTCCCCGTGACAACAAAAAAAGACGAAAACGTTAAAACAACCTCAATTAAAAATGAGATAAAAAATAAGGATGAAAATGTTCAGCCAAAAGGTGCAAAAACAATTTCATATCAATATAATGATTCAATTTTTACTGATTTAAACAATATTAATTATTTTAAACAAGCACGCTATTTTGAAGTTTTGGAAAATTCACTTTTGGGCGAATATGATAACCAAGGGCGTTATGTTATTTCCCCTGCAGTTATGAAAGAATTAATAATGCTCAAAAAGACTATTGAAAACTCAACACCTGCGACAAAGGGCGTGGGTCAAAACAAATTAATATATTTAAAAGCACGTTGCGGGGATTACTATTTCAGGTTTGTTGTTGAGTTAGAACAAAGGATAGAAAAAAAAGAAAACACAAACGAGCAGGCCACTGACAAGTTAATTGATAAATTAAAAAATAGCGAAAAGAAAGATTTTGATTTAAAAGAAATAGAAACTTCTTATGCTACGTTAAAATTAATTGAAGAAAAGTCATATATTAAGGGCGAAAAAAGTGTTGAGATTGTCACTCCTATTGTTAATTACAAAGATGATAGTGACGTTTACTTTATGACAAAGATAAAAAAATTGTTTAATATTGCTGATGATGACAATGACAGTGAGGGAAGAAACAAAGCCAACGAAGAACTTGCTCAAATCATTTTAAGCAAACTTGACAAAAACAAAAGTGTGTTTGAAAGACTTATGATTCAAACACGGATTAATGATAAAATTTATATTGACAAGATTTTAAGTGTTTTAACTGCTGACCAAAAATTTGGGGCATTTGTTATTAGAAGATTTAATGCGTTACTTCGAGAATACGGGCATTTGTTAGACCCGAATGATCCAAGATATTATCATAATCAAAAGTTGTTACTTGACAAAATTTTGTTTGATGAGCGTGGAAATGTTCCAAAAGAAATTGAAAGCGTGATTTCGTCATTAAGAAAGACTAACAACACAAATTTTGAACAAATCAATGAGATTGTTGGGAAGGTACAAACTGCAACAAAAGGAAAATCAAAAGAGGGAGAAATTAAATTACCGGGAGCTAATCCACCCAAATTTGGTCCGTTTAGTTTGCCAAAAGACAGGGCGGAGAAACAAAATCAAAGCAGTGGTTCGGTTATTGATTTTGGGCAGACAAACACAGGTGAAAGCGTAGCAGGAGCAACGGGGGTTACAACTGGAAGAACACCAGCAAGACCAGCGCCACCGCCAGCACCGCCAAGACAAGCACAAAATCAACCGTCACCTAGGGCGGAAAGAAGTGCAGTGGTGCCGATAATACCGCAGGTGGCAGGGGCACATGGGCTTGGGGGTCAGCAACAAGGACAAGAGACGCATAATTTAGAAACCGAAGATGAATTTTTTAATATTTCAATAGATGAGTTTAAACCTAAAATTGAAAGTAAAAAAAATATAAAAAAAGAAAAAAATAAAAACCCCAATGAGGAAGAGTTCGATTTTTCATGAATATAATAAAATATAGATATAGAAAAAAGATAGGAGGTTATATTATATGGAAATAATGGAAGAAACAAAACAAAAGGAATTATTTCATATTTATCAAGTTGGAGAAATTCCCAATGAGGAAGCAATAAAAGAGCAATTAAGATATTATGCTAATTTTGGAAGACAATTAAGAGATGAACTTGCTTTAAAAAATTCATTTCCAGATTCTATACAGGCAAAATTAATACATAAATTTATATATTTTATGTTTAAGCGTAAATGCATGATAGATTTGATTCAAATTTCTAAAAAAGAAGACGGCGATGAAATTGTTGCATTTTGTGTTAAAGGATGTAAAATCTTAGAAGAACTTTTTCCTGAAACATCACTGGCATTTGAAAAACGATTTACAGACCTAGGATTAATTAAATAATTTGGAGGTATTTTGTATTATGGATGGATTAAAACAAAAAAACGAATTATTTTATATTTATCAAACTGGAGAAATTCCTAATGAAGAAGCGATAAAAGAGCAATTAAAATATTTTGCTAGTTTTGGGAAACAATTAGAACATGTACTTGAATTAAAAAGGGCATATCCAATTTTTGCACAGATTAAATCAATTCATAAATTCATATTTTTTATGTTTAAGCGTAAATGCTTAATAAATGTAAAAAAAATATTTGCAAAAGACGATGGAGATGAAATAGTTGATTTTTGTGTTGAAAAATGTAAAATTTTAGAAGATTATTTTCCCGAAGCTTCACAAGCATTTGAAAAACGGCTTGTAGATGATATGGAATTAAATAAATAAAAAAACACATACGATTATTATAGTATGTGTTTTTTATTATTAATTGTATTGTTCTATTAATGTGTTGAATGAGTTGTCAGCTTTATTTTTTTGTTGTTCAAATTCAATTCTTTTATCAATTGCAAGTGATGTTCTAGGATATGCCTCACATAATACATTATAAATATTTTCATAATATTCAATAAAATCAGGATCTTTATGATATTTTCTTTTTGCAATTTCAATTAAATTAATAAAACATTTGAAACGATACATAAACTCAGATAATTTTCTTATAACAGCTGGCATATTTTTAATTCTTGGCAAAGCAAATTCTTGTTGAATATCAATCTCATTACGATATTTATTAAAATCTTCATTAGGTTCAAAAATAAAAAGTAGTTTTTTGAAAACTTCATTTTCATTTATTGCATTTTCGTTTTCTTCAATTATATTTGCATTGTGGTTAAATA
>CAZKOT010000033.1:0-13934 GCA_964554475.1 uncultured Christensenella sp. | reverse complement strand
TGGACTACTTGAATATTCGCAATATACTCGTCCGCAAGTTTTTATGGGCTTGTCCGTTCCACAAGTTTTAATTTCAGGAAATCATGAAGAAGTAAAAAAATTTAGGGAAGAACAAGCAAAAAACTTAACAAAAAAGATGAGAGCGGACCTGTTAAATCATTAAGCAAAAATTAGAAGAAGTTGTTATTTTTGATTTTTATAATTTTGATTAAATGATTTAAAACATTCAGTTTAATATTATGCATTGAAATAAAGGGTGATTATTATGAATATAAATTGGTTTCCCGGTCATATGGCAAAATCCCTGCGTGTAATGCAAAAAGAGGTTGCAAATATAGATGTTATTATCTATGTTTTAGATGCTCGTGCACCTTTATCATCACTTAATCCGGAGTTTGTTAAAATTATTGGCGAAAAGCCTATTTTGTACGTTTTGAATAAATCTGATTTAGCAGATGATAAAAAAACCGAGCATTTTTTACCAAAACTTGAAAATTATAATTCAAAAGTAATAAAATTTAATGCGGCAAAATCTCAATCAGGAAAAATAATTGAAAATTTAATTAAAGACCTAGCTAAATCAAAAATTGAAAGATTCAAAAATAAAGGGATTAATATTTATCCTAGTGCAATGGTTATTGGAATAACAAATGCTGGAAAAAGTACTCTGATTAACAATCTTTGTGGTAGTAGTCGAACATTAACGGGAAATAAACCAGGTGTTACAAGAGGTAAACAAGTTGTAACACTAAAAAGTGGTATTAGACTTCTTGATACGCCAGGAACTCTTTGGCCATCTTTTGAAGATGAAAATGTTGCAATAAATTTGGCATTAATTGGAAGCATAAAGGATGATGTTTTGGATATGTCGGGATTATGCCGAAATTTTGTTAAATTTATTGTTAAAAATTACCCTAAAATGCTAATCTCACGCTATGGTATTGAAGTTGAAAATAAAGAAATAAATGAAATAATTTATGAAATAGGTAAAAAAAGAGGAATACTTTTAAAGGGCGGTGAAGTCGATTTTGAGAAAACATCAATATTGATAATTAATGAGTTTAGAAAAGGAAGTTTAGGTAAAATCACATTAGATTTGCCATAAGAAAAGTTTTTATGTTAAAATTGAGATAATATATAAGGAAAATTCAATGAAACATATTATAACAGGAAAAATTGGTGAAACTATTGCTTCAAAATATTTATTACAAAAAGGATTTTTAATCATTTCTTGTAATTATAAAAATGCTTTAGGTGAAATTGATATAATCGTAAAAGATAAAAAATATTATGTTTTTGTTGAAGTAAAAACACGTTCATCAAAAAAATTTGGAAATGCTAGCGAGGCAGTAACCAAGTTTAAGCAACAAAAAATACGTCAAATTGCATCTTTATATTTAAAACAAAAAAAACTTATTGATGCACCTTGTCGGTTTGATGTTATTGAGGTTTATGATAATGAAATTAATCATATAATCAATGCTTTTTAAAAGTTTTAATATTGAATTTATAACTCAAAAAAAGGTGATTAAACGAACTTGATTTTAGGGTGTTTCATATATAAAAAATTTCAAGGAGAATAATATGGTACAAAAAAATCTAGGAGACTTTGTAAAAGGAATTAAACCGCAAAAAAAAGAAACTCAAAAAAAATATAGTAACCTTACTTCAAACAAAAAAAGAAAGGGCAATTCTTGGATGCCTAAAGATTTTGGTGATTAAATAATTCGAAAAATTTTATATTTGCCTTAATGAGTTTGCAAACAATTTCGGTTTTAGAAATATTTTTATTATTGAAATTCTAAAAAGTTTTAATATTTTTAAAAATACTAATAATAGTGTATAAAAAAAAGCACCTAATGTGCGATTTTTTTTATTATTACGTATGATAAATAATATTAACCTTCATTTGAAGGACTTTCATCTGTTGTAATTTTTTCTTCGATTTGTATTCTTTCATTAGACTGTTTAATTTTTGCTGCTTTTCCAGTTAATTCACGAACGTAGTAAAGTTTTGCTCTTCGTGGTTTTCCCTTTCTAACGAGTTCAACACTGTCAATCAGTGGTGAGTGAATTGGAAAAGTTCGTTCAACTCCAATACCGTGAGATATTCTTCTTACTGTGAAAGTTTCACGAATGCTTCCGTTTTTCTTTGCAATAACAACTCCTTGAAAACCTTGAAGTCTTTCTTTGTCACCTTCTTTAATTTTAAAATACACTTTCACTGTGTCGCCAATTTTTACAGTTGGAGCATTTTTATTTTGATTTTCTTTTTCAATTGTTTCTATAATTTTTTTCATTGACTTTCCTCCTATTACAAAGTGTTCTTATTTTAAATAATTATGTCTCTAAATAACGATTAAGCAAAAGCTTGCTATTTGTCCAATTTAATTTGAAAACTTTACGTTTTTTATAGAAATAAAACAGCGGAACACCCGAAGTCATGTGAGTATATTAGCATATAACAAAAATTATTTCAAGTCTTTTGGTAATATTTTATATTTTAAGTTTAATCATTAATAACCAAAAAAAAATTTTGCGAATATATTATTTATTATTCCTTTATATTTTCAATAACACAAAAACAGCAACCTCACAATATACTGAACTGATGGGGGAAAAATGGATAAACTTGTGATAAATGGAGGTAAACCGCTGTTTGGTTGCATGGAAGTTAGTTGTGCAAAAAATGCGTTCTTACCAATTTTGGCAGGAAGTATTCTTTGTGAGGGTGAGGTAGTATTACATAAAGTCCCAAATTTTGAAGATATAACAAGTATGTGTAACATTTTAGGCACACTTGGGATAAAGAAACAAATTTCAAATGATGATTTATTTTTAAATTGTCGCAATGCTGACAGTTGGGAAATTCCAGAAAAACAAACAAAACCGATTCGTTCTTCTATTTTTTGTTTGGGTGCAATGCTTGGCAGATTTAAAAAAGCAAAAATTTCATTTCCTGGAGGATGTGCTATTGGATTGCGACCCATTGACTTACATATAAAAGGTTTACGAGCATTAAATGTAAAAATTGAAGAAAATGATGGATTCTTAAATTGTGACGGAAGCGATATGCGAAGCGGTGACGTTTTTTTTGATTATCCAAGCGTAGGTGCAACTGAAAACGTGATGCTTGCAGCAACATTAACGAAAGGAATAAGTCGTATTTTTAATCCTGCAAGAGAGCCCGAAATTGAAGACCTTCAAAATTTTCTTAATGCTGCAGGAGCAAAAATAAGCGGGGCAGGAGGAAGCATTATTACAATTCAAGGAGTGCAAAAACTTAAAAGTGTTACTTGGACACCTATTCCGGACAGAATTATTACAGGAACTTTCATTATTGCCTGTGCAATGACGGGTGGAAAAATTGAACTTAGAAACACTAATGCAAAACATATTGAAAGTCTTATTCGTAAAATAGACAAAAAATGTTGCAATATATCAGTTTTAGGTGATAAAATTGTAGTGGAAAGTAATAGACACCTCATGAGTTTTAAATCAGTTGAAACAAAACCTTATCCTGGTTTTCCAACCGATCTTCAACCTCAAATAATGGCTCTTGGTTGTATTTGTTCGGGTAATTGTAGCGTTACTGAGAATTTGTTTGAAACAAGGTTTAAACATGTCCCTGAACTTCTCAAAATGGGTGCAAATATCATTACCTTAAAGAAAACAGCACATATTATTGGGAAAAAACATTTAAAGCCTGCTATTGTTGAATCCTCTGACCTTCGAGGTGGTGCTTGTTTAGTTTTGGCCGCTCTTGCAACTGAAGGTGAAACAACTGTAACAAATATTTTTCACATTGACAGGGGATATGAAGCAATCGAAGATAGTTTTTTTGCTCTTGGCGGAGATATAAAGAGAATTAATGACCCAACAAATGAAAAAAATAATAATTATTGTTAGTTCTGTTTTGGGGGTAATAATTGTATTACTTATTTTATCTTTTACTCTTTTTGCAGTTAAAATTGAAAATGTTAGTATGCATGCTTTAAACGAAACAACAAAGTTTAATAATGAAGAAATTAAAACTCAAATTATTTCTGAAGCAGAACTTCCTTCAAATAGTAGTGTTTTGTTTTTAAATAAAAGTAAAATAAAAAATAGACTAGAAAAAAAATTTCCATATATTAATATTATTAATATTGAAACAGTTTTTCCAAATCATCTAATTCTTCATTTTGCAGAACGAGAAGCTGTTTTTGCTCTAGAATATGGGGATAATTATATTATTGCTGATGAAGATTTCAAAGTTTTAAATATTGTTGAAGAAACAATATATAATTCTACAAATGAAAATCCCATATTATTAAATGGCATTACAATTTTGAACACTAGTATAACAGAGGGAGATTTTTTAGTTTTTAATGACTTAAAAATTTTTTCAAATTTTTCAAAAATTCTTGTTCTTTGCAATCGTGATATTGTTGAACAAAGAGCATTATTCAAATCTATTGAATTAAAATCAGATGAAACAATTAAATTTTTAACTGGTGAAGCAATTTATCTTGAAATAACAGATTTTAATGATTTCAAAATTAATATATATGCTCCAAGCAATCAATTAAGTTATAAAATTCAATGTTTGCTTACTTCAATGTCTTCAAGCGTTCCTTTATACATTTATAATTATTATTTAGAAATTATAGAAGATGATGGGAAGATTTTTGGCAAATTGACTGGAAAAGAAAGTTAATATTAAAAGATGATAACAAAATGCATTTTTATGAAATTTTTTCAAAACAATTATTTTAAAACGTTTGACAGTATATGGTTAAAGTTTTATAATTATAAAAAATAAGTTATATTTATTCATTACATAAATTATTAATTTTTCACGAACACTAATATGAAACAAGCTATTTTTGTTATTAAAAGCAAAAATAGAACAATACATAGGAGGAAAAATTGGCAAAAAAGCAAAAAGCAGTCATGGATATAGGGTCATCAAAAATCAAAGTGATTGTCTTTTCGCTTGCATCAGGAAATAAATTTACAGTTACGGGCGTCGGAGAGGTTAGTTATGCTGGATTTAGTGATGGAGAGTTTCTTGAACCGGAAAATTTAAAAATGGCTCTTGCAATGGCAATTTCAAATGCTGAAGCTGGGACTTCATTTCATATAAAAGAATTGTTTGTTGGACTTCCTGCTGAATTCATTACTTGCATAAAAAAAACAACCACAGTAAAGTTTCCCTATAACAAAAAAATTTCACAAATGGATCATTCTGATTTAACTGATAGAGCGAATGACTTAAAATATAATATGGAATTAACATTAATTGGATGTAATTCTATTTCTTTTTTGCTTGATAATGGTAAAAAGGTTTTAAACCCCATTGGTTTTAGGACCGAAAAATTAACTGCAAATTTAAGTTATGAGTATGCTGAAAATAATTGTTTGAATTTATTAAATTCTCTATTTGAGCAAATTGGTTTAATTAGTGTTAATTATCTTTCTGCACCGCTTGCAGAAGCATTATACTTGTTAGATGAAGATACAAGAGCAGATGCTGCAATGTTTGTTGATTGTGGCTACACAACAACTCATGTTGGAATTGCACGAGGAAATGGACTGCTTTCATTAAACTGTTTTTCAATCGGTGGAGCACATGTTATGTCTGATTTAGCACAAATTTTAAAAATTGATTTTGCTGAAGCAGAAAATCTTAAAAAAAAAGTTATTTTATCTGTTACTCCTCGTGATGAAGACAATTATGAAGTTTCAACAAGAATAGGTTTATATGAAGTTCCTGCAACAGTTGTTACAAAAATTGTGGTTGCTAGAATTGAAGAGATTGCATTATGTATTGATAAATGTTTGCAACTATCAGGTGTTAGTTATCCTAAATATTATCCAATTTTTTTAACCGGTGGTGGAATTTCTATGATAAAAGGTGTTAAGGAATTTTTGTCTAAATTACTGGCAAGACCTGTTGAAATCTTAACAAGTGATTTTCCTCAGTTTACTAAGCCTTATAATTCCCAAATTATTGCGCTTGCAATGATGGTAGCACAAAAATATTCAGTAAAAAAACAACATTCTATATTTGCTAAATTATTTAAAAGATGATATGATTTAATATGTAAATTAAATTATACCTCATCAAGAATTAATTTCTTAATACAAGTAAGGAGGTAGGGTAACATGTATAACAATAATAGTGGTATCGGTCCAGTTGCAAACATAAAAGTAATTGGAATCGGCGGTGGCGGAAATAATGCGGTTAATCGAATGATTAATCAAAATATTACTAGCGCCCAATTTGTTGCAATTAACACAGATAAACAAGCCTTACTAATGAGCAGAGCCGATATAAGACTGCAAATCGGGGAAAAATTAACACGTGGTTTGGGGGCCGGTGCAGAACCTGAAGTTGGTCAAAAAGCTGCAGAAGAAAGTAAGGTTAGTATAACCGAAATGCTTAAAGACTCCGATCTTGTTTTTATTACTGCAGGAATGGGTGGTGGAACAGGAACAGGGGCCGCTCCCATTGTTGCTCAAATTGCAAAAGAAATGGGAATTTTAACAATTGCCGTTGTAACAAAACCGTTTAATTTTGAAGGTAAGAAAAGAGAAATTAATGCTGAACGAGGAATCGAAAATTTAAAAAAATATGTTGATACTCTTGTTGTCGTTCCTAATGATAAATTATTTAAAATTGCTCCAAAGGGTACACCTATTGTTGAGGCATTTAGATATGCCGATGATGTTTTACGACAAGGAATACAAGGTATAGCTGATTTAATTGTAACTCCTAGTTTGATTAATCTTGATTTTGCTGATGTGCGAACAATTATGAAAAGCAAGGGATTAGCACATATGGGAATTGGACATGCTAAAGGTGAAAATAAAACTATTGAGTCTGTTCGTCAAGCAATTACAAGTCCGCTTTTGGAAACATCTATTCAAGGGTCAACTGGTGTTTTAATTAATGTTAAAGGTGGTCTTGATTTACCTCTTGATGAGGTTTATGAAGCGGCTGACCTCGTGAAAGGTGTTGTTGATCCCGATTGCAACATTATTTTTGGTGCCGGAATTGATGAAACAATGAGTGATGAAGTTGAAATAACAATTATTGCAACTGGTTTTGATAATAAGGGAATTTTGAAAGAAGGAAAAGAAATGAATCAAGTTAAAAGAAATATTGAAGCATTCAATAATTTCGAAAACAAAAAAGATTTCTCAACCTCGGAAGCAATTTCAAGAATTCAAAAAGTCATTGAACCTTTAAGTTCAGAAGATTATATGTCTGAAATTAAAACAACTGCTCATTCTGACGGAACTCCCACCTCAAGACTTTTTGTTGATGATGCAAATATTCCACCTTTTATGCGAAGACTGAAAAATTTAAAGAAATAGGTTACCAAAGAAAAATTTACATAGATTTGCTTAAGAAAAAATTTTTATAATACATAAGATAAAGCACTGCCTTTATGGGCAGTGCAATTTTTTATTATATAAAAGCAATCTTGTGTAATTGGTCAACGATTTATGATTTTTTGAAACGAACTTTACAAACAAATAAAGTTAAATTACTTAAGTAAATATATTACCTTTGTCATTTTAACTATATGTAATTTTTGTTAGGTATAACATTTCGTTAAAACAAACAATTTTCAGACAATAAATGTCATTTTAAATTGTGTAATAATCTTTATAATGAGTTTGTGGGAATTTACGTTGAACAAGTTATAATTGATAATTTTGTAATCAATTATTTGCTTCTTTTTCTTTGTGGGAAAATTTTAAATTGTGAAATTAAACATTTAAGATTAATTTTTTCTTCATTAATTGGTATGTTGTTTTCGCTTTTTTTACCATTGGTGGAAATAAATGAAATAATGTTATTAATTTTTATTAAACTTTTTTTAGGTGTTTTAATGATTTGTACATCTTTTAAAATTAATTCTTTTAAAAAATTTTTTCTTTTGTATTTTTTATTTTTAATATTAACAGGTATTATGGGTGGAATATGTTTTGGCGTTTTATTTTCGTTATATCCAAACTTTACCATCGAAAACGGAGTTTTTTCTTATGATGGTGCAATTGGAATTTTTGTGATTTTTATTATAGTCTTGAGTAAATTTGTTTTTGACTTACTCAAATATATTAAAAGAAAAACACAGGAACAAAATTATATTTTTAAAATCAGTATTTTTTACAACTTAAAAAAAATTATTACAAATGCTTTTTTGGATACTGGAAATATTTTGATTGACAAAATAAGTGGAAAGCCTGTTATTTTAATTAGTTTCAAGACTTTTAAAAAAATTTTTGAAATTAATACAAGTGATTTTCTTTTAGGGAAATATAAGATTGAAAATTCAAGATATATTGATGTTAAAACAGCAACTAATAGCGGGAAAATTCTTGTTTTTGAAATCGAAAAAATAAAAATACAAAATTTAAATCAAGAAAAAACTATTACAAATGCGGTTTTAGGGTTATCGCTTCAAAATTTTAATAAACAATTTGGTTGTGATGTTTTATTAAATGCTTTGGTCTTTGAGAATTAGGAGAGAAATTATGTTTAAATTAATTATTGATTTTATTAAGCGTATTTTTCGAAAAAATATGTTTGAGACTCCACTTGACATTGTTTGTTATATTTGTGGGAATGAAGCACTTCCACTTCCGCTTGAGCCAGGAGAAGAACAAATTTTACTTGAAGAATTGGCAAATAAAAATGAAGTTGCAAAAGAAAAATTAATTGAGCATAACTTAAGACTTGTGGTTTATATTGCAAAAAAATTTGAGAATACGGGAATGGAACTTGAAGATTTAATTTCTATTGGCGCAATTGGACTTATTAAAGCAATTCAAACTTTCGATATTGGAAAAAATATTAAACTTGCAACTTATGCAAGTCGTTGTATTGAAAACGAGATTTTAATGCAACTTCGTAAAACATCAAAACAAAAAATCGAAATAAGTTTAGATGAACCTTTAAATGCTGATAGTGAGGGTAATGAATTATTACTCTCTGATGTTCTTTGTGTAGAAGAGGAAAATGTTACAAAAGATCTTGATTTAAGCATTGAAAAACAACTGCTTTTTACTTCTCTTAAAAAACTTCAAAAAAGAGAGCAGGAAATTATGATACTCCGATTTGGATTGTTTGGAAATGCTGAAAAAACACAAAAAGAAGTTGCCGAGCAACTTGGAATTTCACAAAGTTATATCAGTAGAATAGAGAAAAAAATACTCCAAAAAATGAAAAAAGAACTTGATAAATTAAGTGGCTAAAAAAAAACTATTAAAAAAAATTATTTTATAAATATAATTAATTAATTTTAAATTAAATATATTTGTATTATAAAAAAAATCAAAATTACTTTAAAGCAATTTTAATTTTTTTTTATTGTTCCTTTATTTTTTATGTTTTTTTATTATTTTTACCCCCAAACATTTTTTCAATTATTTTATTAAAAATGCTTTGTGGAAAAATTCTTGAAAGGAAATAAAATATTTTATATTTTGTTCCAATAATATATTGAGGTTTTGTCTTCTTTTTGTTACAGATTTTTAGAATTTTTTTTGCAACATAATTTGAACTCATTCTTTTATGCTCTAAACTGTCAATTTTGCTTGTTGCATTTTCAATGCGATTTTCATATCTTTCATTTGTTTCAAATTTTTTTACTCTGTTTTTTGTGAAGTTTGTTTTAACATCACCAGGGCAAATTGAAACAACATCTATTCCAAAAAAAGATAATTCCATCCGCATTGAAAGACTAAGCATGCTTACTGCTGCTTTGCTTGCACAATACAAACTACGATAAGGAAGAGGAAAAATTGCACATGCTGAACTTATATTAACAATTCGAGCACCTTTGTTCATAAGGGGAAGAGCATACTTGCTACATGAAAAAACACCGAAAAAATTTGTTTGAAAAATCTTTTCGGCATCTTCATTTGAAACAAGTTCGGTTGCTCCAGAAATGCCGTAGCCAGCATTATTAATCAATATGTCAATTTTCCCGTGTTTTTCTTTTATAAATTCAAATGCTTTTTTAACATCTTCTTCGTTTGAAACATCGCACGGAAAGGAAGTAGCGCTTAAAGTTGCCGTTCTTGAAAGATTAATTACAATATTATTTTCATTTTTAAAAAGTTCGGCAAGAGTATTACCGATTCCACTTGTAGCACCTGTTATTACAATAATTTTTCGCATGTTAACCTTAAAGAAATTATAACTAAAATATTATTTTTTTTCGTTTGGATTTGATTTAATATCAATAACATCAGAAGGTTTTTCTGCAGGTTGTTTTAAGTATAGTGTGAGAACATAAATCATGTATATTCCAAAAATAAGCCACAAAGCAGATATATAACTTCCCATAAATAATGCAAATAATTTATCAATAACGTAGTAACCAAACAAAACAATTAATGTTATTGCAATTGCTTTTGAATCTTTTTTATAAAAGAGTGCACCTAAAACAATATATACTATTGCAAGCACAGCAGTAATTGCACCAAGAACTACATAAACAATTCCCCATAATGTTTCAATTATTGCAATTCCACCTATTATTGTTAAAATAGAAGCTATTATACTAAGAGCACCAATAAGAATAGATGCTAAAGCAATACCTTTTCTATTTTGTTCTTTTGATTTAATTTGATTATCCATTTTTTCCTCCATATTTATATTGAAGAAATTTTTTAATAAAGTCAAGGAATTAAAAAATGGTTTTAATAAAAATAATTTTTTTTTAAAAATTAAAATGTCGAATTTGTAGCGACTTTTTAAAAATATAAACAGAAAAAACTTTTGATTTAAATAAAATTAAAATTGTTTCAAAAATGTCGATTTTTTTATAATTGATTTTATTAATCTAAAATGGTATATTTACATAAGGAGTTTAACAATGAATAAAACTAAGAAAAACTTAGTACTTGCCGGTGCATGGATTTTAATTATTTCTGGAATTATAACTGCAATCATGGCAATTTTTAATAATTTTTTTACGAATACTATAATGGATTTTGTATTACAGATTCTTAATCAATTTCCTGATTTTGATTATACAGAATTTGATTTAAATGAAATAAAAGGTTTAATTGAAACTGTATTATTTATAAGTTTTATTATATCATCAACATTGAGTATAGTACTTGGGATTGTGTTTATTTTTAAAAGTAAGCTGACAGAGGAAGAGTTTAATGCAAAATCAACTTCTTATATTGTTTTAGCAATTATTGCTCTTTTGGTTTGTGGACTTGTTCCTGGAATTTTGCTTTTATGTGCGTTAATTTTTAATGAGAAAAAAATTGATGAAAATATTATTAATGAATTTGATGTAAATGAGCAAGACAAAATGATTAAGGAAGTTGAGAAATTAAAAAAATTAAAAGAAAATAATTTAATTTCTGAAGAAGAATACAGTTCAATGCTTGAAAAAATTCTTAAATAAAGTTTATGAAATGAATTAATAATTTTTTTTAAAACTATAAAAATATTTAAAATGCTAATTAATGTTTTGGCAAGATGAAATTGCAATAATTTTTTGCAGTGGATGAACAGTTTTAAACTAAGTAAATTTTTTCAAAATTTAATTTTAATGAAATTAAAAAAATCTAGTTATTGACAAATTGCCTTAAAAATAATATAATTAAATTGAAAAAATAAAGGATTTTAAATATTACTTAAAAAAAGTTTTCAAATATTTTTTAGGAGAAAAAAATGATACCTTTGAACATTTTTGCTATTATAGGTTTAAGTGTGGCTGGTGTTGCAGGTGCAACAGTTGTTTTTGTTGGTGGAAGATGGGCAGTTCGAAAAATAATAGGTGCTGTAAGGAATTTTCAAATTAGAAGAAATGAGGTTAATTTACAAAAAGAATTAGCTAAAAAAACTGTTAATCCTGAAAATATTCAAAACATTGTTAAGCATTTAGTAAAACTTCATAAATCAAAGTTTGCAAGAGTTTCGCCAAAATTTTTTTCAAAAAATCTTTTAGGAGCAGACCCTCGTAAAATAAATCCTAAAACGAGACAATTTATTCAAGATTATTACAAAGAAATTGAAAAAGTTGTGAAAGGCGAAAAAAAAGATATTGATTCTAAATTTAAAACAACGGGAAAATTTTCAAGAAAGATTCCTCTTGAAACAGCAACTGGAAACACAATTTCGCTAGATGATCAATCAACCTTTATTGTTAATGAATTTCAATATGCTCAAAAATTTTTTGCTAAAGAACTTGAAAATCTTGAAATAATTATTGATCCTGACACTAATAAAAAAGAATTTATTAATCAACCACGAAAAGGTGGCAAAATTATAAATAGAGGTCAAGAAATTTATCCTATTGTTACCGAAGTGATTGACAATGATATTGTTGAGCGAAATAAAGGTAGAACAAGTAAATTAAATGAAACAATACTTCAATTTAGCGACACTTCTCCTCAAAGGGCAATAAAAAATGCCCAAGTTCTTTTTGCATCTCTTTTTGCAAAAGCAGAAGAACTTGAAGAGCAGGGAAAAGAGCCAAATTTTACAATAAGTTATTATGATGCATCAACTAAAAAAAAGTTTTTAAAAAGGGGTGAAATTTTAACCCAAAAAACTTTTCACTCTTCAGAAGAAATTTTTCAATTTTATTGTGACGATTATATGGAATTTTTAAATAAGAAAGAAATAGGTAACGGGGAAGTTTTAGGTAAAACTTTATTGAGAGAAGATCAAATGGACGAATTTAACTCACTTAGATATCTTAGAAATTTTAATAAGAGCAATTTTGATAAAGCAACAAAAAGCGTTAATGAATTAAAAGAGAAATTAAATGAAATAAATGAAATGATTGTTGAAGTTGAATCAAAAGTGGTTGAATCAGAAAATGAATATAATCAGGCAAAGAATATTTTCGTTGCGATTCCTGCAAATGCAGCTGCTATTCAAGCTGCCCAAAATGTTCCACAAGGGGTAGCACCAGAAGATCATGTATTTAGAACGACAACAACGGAAGGAAAATTATTATATAAACAATTAGAGTTTAATAGAAATATTCTTACTAATTCAAAAACAGATAAAAATGACTTACAAACGAAAATTGCAACAGCGTTAACAAATTTACAAAATATAAAAAATGGTTTTGATACTGCTCAAAAAAATTTTGAAAGTTCTAATAAATTTGATTACGTAAAAAATTTTGTTAAACATTATAAAGAAATTAAAAAAGAAATTTCGAAGAAAAAAAATCGTCAATCAACATTATAAAATTAGAATTAAATCAATCATTATTTTAATCTAGCAACACCCTTTGTATTTCAATAAACAAATTTTAATATTATATTATTTCATACACATATTGCAATTTTAATAGAAATTTTGCAATAGGAAATTTTAGAAAAATTTACTATTAGAAATAAGTAAAGGAGTACATGATGGAAAAAATTAATTGTAAGGGATGTGGTTCAGATTTTGAAATCGTTTCAGATGAACAAGGTTTTTGCCCATATTGTGGAGTGGAATTTGTTAATGAAAAGAGAATTAAAGAAACCGCAGTTAAAGATACTATAAATGAAAAAGTGGAAACAACCAAAATTGAAAAAGTGGAAACAACCAAAATTGCAGTCAAAGATGTTGTTGAAACACGAATTTGGAAACATGGAATTTTTAAGGGTTGTAAATTTATTGGGAAATTTAAAGACAATAATTTTAAAGGAAAAATAATTTATCCAAACGGAATAACTTATTTTACTAAATTAAACAATTTAAAACTTGATGAAGGTGTTCAAATTTCTCCTTCAGATTCAATTTATTTTGGTAAATTTGCAATTAATCATAAAAATGCTACTTTTCGAACATATAATTTTGAGGGAGAAGGAGTGTATATTTCTCCTGAAACCAAATTAATTGGAGAATTTTCTAATAATGTTTTAATAAAAGGTATGCAACAATCATTAAATGGTGAGAAAAAAAT
>CAZKOT010000032.1:0-15023 GCA_964554475.1 uncultured Christensenella sp. | reverse complement strand
TTTTCACAAAGAGATATATATTGTTTGTCAAATTCAGACATAATAACTCCTTTTGTTTTGATTATATCAAAAAATAAAAAAAATTCAAAAACATTACAAAAAATTGTGATAATGGTTTTTTTTATCACAATCTAAAAACTGTAATGCCAGGATTTGAATGATTCAAGTCCTCATCATTGTAACAATCTTGACAACAATAAATTATTTCCAACGTTTTTTCATTTTGAAGATTCCAATCATTGCCAATTAAAAAATATTTAATTTTGTTTTCTTTTTCAAGTCTTTTTGCAAGAGTACGTACAGTAATATAAATTGCCCCACCGACACCATGAGAGCCATAACCGTGAATAACTTTAACGGCATTAATACCTGTCAATCTTGCCCGTTCAAGTTCAATTTCAAGTTGACTTGCAGCTTCAAATGCGGGCAAATTTAACTCTTTTAAATTTATTGTAAGAAAATCTTTCATTAAGTTATTATAAATTATTTTAATTAAAAATAATAATAAATTTAAAAAATTAAATCTGCTTCATGACGATGATGTATATAATGAATTTTTCTAAACAAATAAAATTTTGTTATTTATCCAATTCTTTATCATCAATAACCCATTTATCCAAAGTTTTTTGTGCACAAAATTTGCCCTTTAAAATTCTATTAACCTCTTCTGCAAAACTTGCTAATTGAGGAAATTTTTTAACTTGATTTGAAAGATTTTTCAATGTAAAATCCATATCCATTGGAAATTTTATCTTTTTTTGTTTTTCATTATAGTTGTTTGCAATGTGTATATTTGCTTCAATTTTATCAAGAACTTTAACAAACCTTGCTTCAATTGAAGATTGCTCCTCATACTCTTTATGTAATTGCAAGATGTATGAACGGCTAAAAAATTTTGCTAATTTTTCAATTTTGCTTAATTCTTGCTTTTCTTTTTCATTTTTTAATTGAAGATTATTTGTTGTTTCTGAAGCTAAAAAATCATGCTTTAGATGCAATTCACCCAAATCATGAATTAAAATCAGTTTGAACACTTTTAAAATATCTAAATTATATTTTCTTGTTTCCATTAAATCCATTGCATAAAAACACATTAAGCAAATATGTGAAGTTACGCTTTCAAGTAGTTTTTTATCACGACCATGATATCTTAGGGTATTTTTTAGTTTTTCAATAATTAAGTAAAATTGTGCAGTTTCAGTATCATTGATTTCTAATTTTTGAGTTGAATCAATCTCATCTTTTATTATTTCGTTTTTGAAACTATTTTCAATTTTAAAAGCAAGATTTGAATCAATAAAATCCGTTAATTTTTTTTCCATAAAACACCAAAAATAAAATTTAATAAGTTGTCAACAGTATAACATTTTATTAAATATTGTCAATATAAAGTTTTTTTGTCATTTATGTTTAATTCGGTTTTACCGTTTTTCTAATCGGGAAAAAATAAAAAATTGGAACAAAAAATTTCCGCAATAACATGTTTTTTATAAAATTGTATCTAGATTTTTTTACAAGCTTATGCAAAAAAAAATTATAGTTGAATTTCATGTAAAGGTATTAAATCTAATGAATGAAATGCATTTTTTAATTCTTTTTCACCTTCATCACTCAAAATCGGTTTTTGTTGAAGCATTTTTCTAACTTTTTCATAAATTTTTAAAATTGTTAAAGTTGATTTCGGTTGATTTGAATCTTCGAATGCATCTAATAATTCTTTTATTTGAAGAAATTCAATTTCTGCTTTAAAACAATCTGACAAGTCAACTTGATATTTAGATTGTAACATTAAAAAGGTTGGAATTCTGTTTCTATTATCACAATGCAATAAATTTTTGAAAAGGTCATTATGTAAATTTTTATATGTCAATTTTTTTACGTTTTGTGTATTAAATTCTTTCTCCATTTTATTAGTCCTTTTATCTTATGTTTCGATGTAATTTTTTAAATTTAAAGTTTTTGTAATCACATTAATTTGCACCACACGACTACAACAATCCCTCGTAAACAAATGAAGAACTCGGGCGAAAAAGTGTGATTAAACAATCAACACCCCAACCAATTCCAAACAGTCCGCCAGTTAGAAGCCATAAAACTCCCGTTCCAAATTTACCCTGATAAAATCTATGTACTCCCGCCCATCCAACAAACAAACAAAGCAAAACAGTAACGAGTTTACTAAGTTTTTTTCCTGGTGTGAAATAATTATTTACGATTGTAGTGTTCTGTTCGGGTTTTGATTCTTTTTCAATTACAAATGCCGTTCCACAATATTCACAAATTGTACTCTTATCATTATTAATTTTACTGCCACAATTTGGACATTTTGAAACTAATATTTTCGGCATAAATTCTCCTTTGAAAAATATAAAGTATTAGATTAATCATCAATTATTTCTATTTCAGAACATTTTGAAATTTTTAAATTAAGAACTTTATCTTTAGATTTATTATAACAATCTTTACAAACTAAACAACCGTTAGACTCACTTTTACAAAGAATGCATTCTTTCAAAGGTTTTTGAAAGTTTATTTTAATCACTTTTTTTTCACATTTGCATGGTTTATTTGCAAAATGCCATATTTTACAAACATCACATTTTTCAATTTCGCCTTTCATTTTTTTGTCCAAGCAATCATCACAAAGCGGGTAATGTGCAGAAAATTTACCACAAATTTGACAAGACATTTTTGTATCTCCTTTTTTATTACTTTAAAAGTATAATTCAAATTTTCATTTTTTGCAACAAATTAAATAATGTGCAGAAAGTTAAATTTGTTTATTTGAAGCATTCTTTAATTAATTTTGAAATTTTCAAAATCTGAAAGTCAATTTATTGTTGTAAAACCATTGTAAATATGTTATAGTATAAATATGTATAAGTCATATGATTTTTATATGATGCCAATTCATTTTGTCACAACAATTTTAATTGTTGCAAGTATATATTTTCCACTTAAAAACAAAAGCGCTAATGCCAAACGAATCTCACTTATTGCTATTATTGTAATTATGTTAATTTTAGAAGTTGTTAAACAAATTGTAGCTTTGCAAAATCCTGCTGGTTTTGACTTTTTTTCACTACCTCTTCACATTAGTTCAATTCCATTATTGACTTTTTCTTTGGCAGTTTTTTTTAAACCAAACAGTAAAATTAGTCAATTGGGATATGCATTAAGTTTATGCATTGGTGTTTGCATTTCAGTTGCACTTTATTTAACACCAAACCTAATTATTGGATGGGGGAATGAAGGAATATTTTATCATGGATTTGACACAGTTTTCTTAAATTGGCACAATGTCATTTACCATAATTTAGTTGTTATTTTCACAATTCTTTTGTTTATGTTCAAACTCTATCGTCCTAACATAAAACATTTTTATTACTCAACAGGAATACTTTGTTTAATAAACATTATTATTTCATTAATTGCAAACTTTTCAAATGTAAATTTTGCCAAACTATTAACAACAAATTTTTTTGTTAATGGAGCAAGTCCTTTAATAATGTTTTTGGATGATTTAATTTGGGTTACAGGTTTTACATTAGTAATTGCATTAATAGGATTTTTGGTTATTGTTTTACCCATTTTACGTGAAAAACGACAAAAATTAAACGAACAAATTTTGCTAAAACCAGAAATAATTGAAAATCAAGAAAATGAACCAGTTTTAATTCAAATAGAAGAAAAAAATTAGATATTAAAGCATGATTTAACATTTTCTTTTGTGATTTATTTTAATTTTTGTTTGTGTTTATTTTGTGATTTGCTATTTATTATTTGTAAGATTTGTTATTTACATGAGCAATTTGTTTGAACGAAAAGCTTTCGTTTATGCGGTTAAAAAATCGCTCGCAAAGCGAGCAAAATAAAAAGGTCATAAAGAAATGGCAATAGGCAAGGCTCGGCAAATGACGAAAGGCAGGAGTTTACTTTGGGTAAATGACTGTCTTTCGCCATTTGACAGTAAACGAAGCATATTACCATTTCTTTATGACCGACTGGTGCGTCGTAAGGGATTTGAACCCCTAACCTGCTACGAAAGCACAAGTCTGCTCACTCCATTTTTGCATAACAAAAATATCCGTTCGCCTCTTGGCTTTCTCCGCTCCCCAAAAAGTTTTTTAAAAATCTTTTTGGGGACCCCACTGAACCAAAGGTTAGAATTAACTTTATTACTATCTAAACATTAACAGTTTGCAAAATTTTACTGGTGCGTCGTAAGGGATTTGAACCCCTAACCTTTGGTTCCGTAGACCAACGCTCTATCCAATTGAGCTAACAACGCATATTTTTGAAGATTCATTTGGTGCGTCCAGAAGGATTCGAACCCTCAATAATGGTTCCGAAGACCATTGTGATATCCATTTCACTATGAACGCAATTTTTTCAATAAAACACTTCTATATTTTAACGAAAGATAATATTAATGTCAAGATAAGTTTCGAAAAACAAAATGAAAATGCATATTGTATATGTTCTATTTTTAGTGTATAATTGTTTTTGTTTAAGATAAAAGCAAAGAAGTTGAAAAATTAACAAAATTACTAAGGAGAAAAAAATGAATCTTAAAATATACTTGAAAGCAAATATTGTTCTTACAAGTTTAGTCAAGGAAAGTATTTCAAAAAAAATGAGTGTTCTTTTAAATCAGTATGATGAAAAAAAGCAAGAAGAATTAATTTTAAAACTATTTAATCCTGAAAACTTAAAAAATTGGAAAGGCTGGGAAATTTTGTTTAATGGAAAAAATGGAAAATTATATATTGAGGTTTATAAAATCATTAAAAATTTAAAAAAATGTGATTTAATGCATTTGATTGAAAACACTAATAGGTTCAGTTATCACGAAAAAGATGAGAACTTGAAAAAATATGGTTTTTCTAAAAATATTAGATATATTCTTTCTTCACTTATTGAAGAATATATTAAGCAATTTTCATTCAATAATCAAAAAAAGATTTTAACATTTGAAATATAATTTAAAAGGATGATAATAGATGAACAAAAGAGAAAGTGAAGCATATCAAAAAATTGAAATGAAGAACGAAATGATGTCTCAAATGTATAAACTTCATTCAACCGAAGAAATAAAAAGTGAAATGGCAAAAATTGAAAAGTTGAAAAAACACAAATTTTTATACACACTTAAAAACATTTTTGGCGAAGTTGATTTTAATTCTCAAGCACTTAATTTTGAAATAAATTGGCGAAAAGAAAATGATAAAACTCAAAACCTTAATTTAGGTTAATAATTAACTGAAACACAAATTTTAAAAAATTTAGAAAATTTAATAAAATAAACAAGGGACACAATTAATTGTTGTCCCTTTGATTATTAAAGGAGCAATAATCCCTAAATTGAAAAATTTTCAATTTTATTTTTTTATTTTTTGTTTTTGTAAAAGTCGATTAATGGTTTATACTAACTAAAATAAAGGAAAAATAATGATTTTTGATTATGCAATTTTTGGTGGTGGTGTTGTTGGATGTGCCGTGCTTAACAAATTAACAAGACTCGGCAAAAAAGTTGTTTTGTTTGAAAGAGAACTTGATATTGGAGTGGGGCAAACAAAAGCAAACAGTGGACTTATTCATGCCGGTTATGATGCCAAGCCTGGAACTCTAAAAGCAAAACTCAATGTTAGAGGTAATTTTCTTTATGAAAAACTTGCAAATGAGTTGAAATTACCTTTTAAAAGAGTTGGAGCAATTGTTGTTTCAAAAGAGTTTCCCGTAATCAAAGAATTGTTCGAACGAGGTAAGCAAAACCAAGTGGAAAAACTTTTTATTTTAAAAGATGATGAAATCTACAAACTTGTTCCAAATTTAAAAAAAGATTATCATTTCGCCCTTTATGCAAAAACAGCGGGCATTATTTCTCCATTTATGACAGCAATTGCTCTTGCCGAAGAAGCGGTTTTGAATGGAGCAAAAGTAATTTTCAATTTTAAAACAATAAAAATTCAAACAAAAAATCAAATTTACGAAATTTCAAATGGAAAAGAAAAATATAGTGCAAAACAAATTATTAACTGTGCTGGAGCTGGTTACAATGAAATTGCAAAACTTTTACGCACAGAAAATTATGAATTAGGCTTTCGTAGGGGTGAGTATTACGTATTGGACACCACAGCAGGAGATTTTGTTCCCATGACAGTTTTTCCAGCACCATCGGCATTTGGCAAAGGTATTCTTGCGACTCCAACCATTGACGGAAATATTCTTTTTGGTCCCACTTCAAATGACAGTGATAACGATGTTAAAACGACTTTGGAAGGTTTAATTAAAATTAAAGAAAACATTTCTGCTATGTTTGAAAATGTTCCTTGGAACAAAATCATTCGTGTTTTTAGCGGGGTTCGCATATCTCATGGAGAAGATTTCGTAATTGAAAGAAGTAAAAAAGACAGTAATGTTGTTAATATTGCAGGAATTAATTCACCTGGTTTAACCGCTGCACCTGCAATTGCAGAAATGGTTTGTGAACTATTAAATCTTGATATAACAAAAGAAATAAAAATGAAAAGACGAAATTCTTACCAATGTATAAAAGAACTTTCAATCAATGAATTAAACCAATTAATCAAAGAAAAACCAGATTTTGGGAAAATCGTATGCAGATGCGAAACGGTCAGCGAAAGAGAAATAAAAAACGCAATAAACAGTCCATTAAAGCCACGTACGATTGATGCAATTAAACGAAGAGTACGCGCAGGAATGGGAAGATGTCAATCAGGATTTTGTTTACTTAGAGTCGCGCAAATTATTTCAAAAGAATGTGGTATAAAATTAGAAGATGTTTTGAAAGAAGGTGAAAAAAGCAATCTTATGATAGGCGACATATTCAAATAAGCATTTAATTTTGAGGTGTTAATGGAAACGGAAAAAGAATATGATGTTGTTATTATTGGCGGTGGACCTTCAGGTCTTGCGGCAAGTTTGTCAGCAAAAGAAAACAAAGCAAAAAATGTTTTAATTGTTGAGCGTGAGCAAAAACTCGGTGGCATTTTAAATCAATGCATACACAATGGATTTGGATTAAAATTATTTAATGAAGAATTAACGGGTCCGGAATATGCTTCAAAACTTGCAGAGAAAGTATTTAAACAAGATATTGAAGTTTTACTAAACACTTTTGTAATTAAAGTAAAACCACATGAGGTTGAAATCGTCAATTCAAAGGTAGCGAAAAAAATCAAAACAAAGTCAATTGTTCTTGCAACTGGTTGCCGTGAACGAACAGCAGGTGCAATAAAATTAAATGGAAGTCGTCCTTCGGGAATATACACTGCTGGACTTGTTCAAAAGATGGTTAATCATTTGGGAAAAATTCCTGGAAAAAATATTGTCATTTTAGGAAGTGGAGACATCGGGCTAATCATGGCAAGACGTCTTACACTTCAAGGTGTAAAAGTTGAGTGTGTGATAGAAATTATGCCCACATCATCGGGATTAAAAAGAAATATACGCCAATGCCTTGAAGATTTTAACATTCCATTATATTTATCCCACAGCATAACAAGGGTTGTTGGTAAATCCAGAATTGAAGGAATTTACTATGCACCTGTTGATGAAAAACTCCAATTTATAATTGAAAAAGAAAAGTTTATAAAATGTGATTGCTTAATTCTTTCCGTGGGATTAATTCCTGAAACTGATTTGATTAGTGGGTTTACATTAATTAATAATATAACAAAAGGTGCAGTGGTGGACGATTTTCGAAAAACATCATCTGATGGGATTTTTTCTTCTGGCAATGTTTTACATATTCATGATTTAGCAGATAATGCTTCAATTGAGGGAGAAATTGCTGGAAAAAGTGCCGCTCTTTATGCACAAAAAAAATTGCCCTTAACAGAAAAAGTAAAAATCAATATTGGTGAAAATATTTCTTACACTGTTCCACAATTAGCATCACTAGGAATTGGGAAGTTTTTTATATATTTTAGAGTAACAAAAAAGATTTTGCGAAAAAATGTTTTCGTAAAAAGTGGAAATGAAGTCATTGCAAGCAAATTTTATGTCGCATTACTGCCCGCTGAAATGCTAGAAATTGAAGTAGATAAATCGAAAATTAAGGGCGAATTGACAATTGAGGTTGAAAAATAAAAAATTAGGATTGATTTAAAGGAGAAAAATATGGCGGAAATTTTAAAAACCACTTGTATAATCTGTCCTGTTGGTTGCGACTTAACAATTAAAAAAGATGGAGAAAAAATCACAGTAACGGGAAATGCTTGCTCGCGTGGTATAACTTACGGCACAAGCGAAATCACTGAACCAAAACGTATCGTTACTTCATTAATAGTTGGGGACAAGCAGATTTGTTCCGTGAAAACAACAAAGCCAATTGATAAGGCTAAAATTTTTGAAGTGATAAAACTTTTAAAAAAAGCCCCAAAGAAAAAATACTCACAGGGTGAGATCGTGTTTAAAAATATTTTTGGAAGTGACATTATTGTTACAGGCGTAACAAAAAAAGAATAAAATATCTCAACAATCTTACTAATCCATTTCTCTACTATGCCAGCAATCATGATGATAAGGTATTTCATTTTTAGGTAAATTACTCTGCGTTGAATGCGTTTTTAACCAAAGTTTTTCTAGTTCTTTTAAGCTTTCAATGTCTGACTCACTGTAGTCAGAAGGTTTGAATAAGTCTTCTTGTTTGTCTTCTTGTTTTTTATTAATTTCACTCATTTTTTACCTCTATTAATTCTTTTTTACTCAAAGACTGCATTTTATTTGAAAATAATTATTTTTTTAAATTTTTCGTTTATAAAAATTAGGAAGTAAATCTGAAAGAATGAAAATTTTATAATCTGTTTTTGATTTTGCAACAACAACTTCCATTTCGGGTGAAAATTCAACAAGAAATTGTCTGCACATTCCACACGGAAAGCATTCTTCGTTACCTCCAACAATGGCAATAGCAGCAAATTCTTTTTCACCTTCACTTATTGCTTTAACCGCTGCAGTTCTTTCGGCACAACTGGAAAAAAAAGCTGCACATTCGACATTTGTTCCATTGTAAATTTTTCCGTTTTTGCCAAGAATTGCTGCTCCGACTTTAAAATTTGAATACGGGCTGTAAGAAAATTCTTTTGCCTTGATGGCCTCTTCAATTAATTTTGAATAATTCATTTTTCTTCCTTTTGAATTTATTTTATAGCTTTTTTTAAAACAAATGTATAAATTAAATTTTATCCTTTTTTAACCGCACATCATTCCCCTCAAGCAATAAAAGTTTTGAATGTTTTTTATTTGCAAGGCGAGAAAAAATCCGCTCACCATAACGATTATAAAATTCATCCATGGTTAGATTTGTTGAAAATATTACAGGTTTTTTTTCAACCGTTCGTTGATTAACAATCAAATATAAATAATTTTCATTAACATTATTATAAATTGGTTCTGTACCTAAATCATCAATAAAAAGAACTTCGCAATCTAAATATTTTGAAATGATTTGCTCTTTATTCTTATCAAAAGTTGTATGTTCGGCGAGTAAATCTTTAATCATATTAAATGCTGTTGAAAAATAAATATAAGTACCATTTTTAATTAATCTATCTGCAGTACAAAGTAAAAGATGTGTTTTGCCAGTACCTGTATTACCAAAGATTCCCCAATTTAAAATTTCACTTGTTCGAAATTTATCGCACCATGCTTGCATTAATGAGTATATTTTTTCAATTTCTTTTCTATTGTCAAAAAGCGAAAAATCACATTTTTCAAACTCTTCTAATTTAAGTTTAATGCCACTTTCTTCAATTAGTAATTGACTAATTATGCTTTTTAAACAAACACATGGTTTTGAATTCACAAAACCTTTGTCTTTACATATTTTACAATAAATTTTTGGAATCAAATCTGAAGAAGAGAGTTTCATTTCTTTCAATCTTGCATTAATTTTTTTTACTATAATGTCATGCTCGCCACGGGAGCATTTTCCGCTTTCAAATTCTTTTTTTGAAAGTTCAACAACGCATTTCCTCTCCTCTAAGTAAAGTTTTTTAAATTTTTCATCTGAAAGCGCATAATCCAAATTTCTTTGTGCATCTTCTTCACTTTTTTTTCGCACACTTGCAAGAATTTCACAAGCTTTTTTTTCGATTGTTTTCATTCTTTACACCTCAATGCCTTCAATGCTGTCAAAGAATGAATTAAGCTCCTTTTGTGAGTAACTCCTACCTTTTAACGCAGCCATTTTAGGACTATCTTTAGCTGTATTATTTATTGGAGGTTGAAGCTTTTTTGCTTCTTGTACGGTTTTAACCTTACTTTCAAAAAAATTTGCAAGTATTTTATTTAAATACTGAACAGGTTGAATTTTATCTTTTGCAATTTCTGCTCCGTAAGAAATTAGTTCGTCAGTAATGTTCCACGATTCTTTCCATGTTGCATAATAATTTCTGTCCCAAGCATTAACATTTCGCTCAAGATTTAATTGTTCAAGAATTTTTTTAATAATACTATCACTTGTGGCAAGTTCTTCAACATATTGTTCAATTGCTTTAGTGCTCACCAAACCAAGTTTGAAAAGTTTTAAAATAATTTTATTCATTCCTTCAAGTGTACGAATTGATTTTTTAAAACAAAAGTCCGCAATAATTTTTAATCCGTCTGTTTCGTAACCCATTTGTGTCCAACGTGATATGTAATTTTCCACAACTGCTTCAAGATTTTCATAATATAAACCCATGGCGCTACTAACTTTAATTGCTGTGTCAAAAAGCATTTGTCTTTGACTTTCGTAAGCATCAATTTCGGCACTACTTAAAAGTTTCATTTCAAAATATTTTGTTAATCTTGCATTTAGTTTTTCAAAATTCAGTTTACTTTTTTTCTTTTTCAATTCTTTTGCAACAAACAAAATTACACCGTCTTCAAATTCAAATTCTTTTTTCCATTTATTCCAATATTCTCTCTCTTCAAGAGATGCCTGCCTTTTTATATTAAAAATCTTAAAAATTTCACCAAAATTTGTGCCACTATGTTCAAGACTTTTTAATTTTTCTTCAACTTTTTCCGCAGTAACAACATTTTCAAGTGCCCAATTTTTTGCAACAGTAACAATATAGCTATATCCAACATTGTTGCCTTTTAAATTTGTGCAAAATTTAATTAGCATTAGTAGTGCTTCTTGTTCAAAGCGTTCGTTTTCAATTAAATTATAGTATTCAGCATACTCATTAGGAGTAAGCATTCTTCCTGTTAAAATTTCCTGAACCTGAATATTAAATGCCTGATATTTTTCGGGCTTATATTTTTTTATGTTTGAAAACAAATTTTTTAAGGGTAAAAATCGAACTTCAATTGGAGAGGATGAAATAATTTGAACAAGACCCTGTTCTTGCCAATATAAAAAAGCTTCTTCAATTTCTTTTTCATTAATACCTAAAACACGTGAAAAACTTTCAAGTGTGTTGTCAATTGAATCTGCATTCGAACATTTATAAAGACCATAAATATAAATTTTAACATAATTATCTGGAGCGGAAGGTAAAAACTCATTGATAAAAAGATTATCAACTGCCGTTTTTTCGCTAATTATTGATTGTGAAGAAAATTTACAAAAACTCATTTACTTTCCTTTTTATACTATTGCATTGTAACACAGGAATAAAAAGTAAGTCAATTTGAAGTGTCTAAAATATTTTTTGCTACAATATCAAATTTTAAATTGTTATATTTATGTAAAGTGAAAAGTGGTTATTTTTATTAAGAAGAATTTGAAATCCTAAATTGCCACATCTTGAGAAAAAGTTTCACAGGATGCATAATTTTTTTTCAAAAATGTTTCACAAATCTTATTTTAAGGAACTTAAATACACTTGAGTTTATAAACAAGTTATGTTAAAATTCATCATAAAAATATATTGTAATTTTTACTTGCGGATGTAATTTAATGGTAAAATATTAGCTTCCCAAGCTAGTTTTGAGGGTTCGATTCCCTTCGTCCGCTCCCGGGGTGTAGCGCAGATGGTAGCGCGCTTGGTTCGGGACCAAGAGGCCGTGGGTTCAAATCCCGCCACTCCGACCAAGAAAAAAAATCGGGCTAGTTTGCTTGATTTTTTTTTAAAGCAATAATTGACCTTTTTCATTTTTTTTGTAATAAAAAAAATTGTATTTTTATGTTATTTTTTTTCTGATTTTTTTGTTGCCAATTTCATATCATTTGTTTTTGTAATTATGTTTTGCTTTTTGGGTTGCTTTGAAATTATAAGTTTATTATCTTCTTCTAAAGCTTTTTTCATTTCTTCATCTTTTTTTTCGGTTTTGTCTTCATAATTGACTTCTTTTGCATTCTCTTGATTATTTTCTTTTCGTTTTTTAAATTTAATAAATTCAATTATCCAAAAAATTATGACTCCAACAATAATAATTCCCGCAACAAAAAATGGCCAATAATCTTTAAAAAATTCCATATGTTTTCCTTTTAATAATAATTTTTATTCATTCTTGCGAGAGATGAAATCCAACTATTGCCCTCTATTCTCTTTATCTAATTTTAAGAAAAATCAACCCTGAATCACATCTTCGGTATTTTTCTTTTTTTCTTTTTCTTTTTTTATTTCTTCTTTTGTCAATTTTTTCTTTTGAGGAAGAGGTTTTGTAATTCTATGAACATAATCAAAAAGTGTTTCTTCAAAAGGAATTAGTTCTTTGCAATAACGCACAATAGCATCGTTAAAATAATTAAATGCGTTTAAATAAGAAATTGCACTGTTTAACTCAACAGTCAAAAGCTTCATTTTCCCAACTCTTTTTGATGCAAAATTTTTCACCTTGCAATCTTTAAAAAAAATTTTTGCTTTAAATCCGCCCCCACTTAAAACTTTAAAACGTCTAATATTAGAAGAAATTATTATTTTTGGGACACAATTTTTTAAAATGTTTTCAAGATCAATGGTAAATTGAGTTGCGAAAAGTGATTTAATACCGTCAACAAGATAAAAAGAATGATCGGCAATTCTGTCTCTAACGCCAACTTCATGAATAAAAACAACCTCTTTTCGCCTTGTAAACGTTCTAGGAAGAAAAGAACTACGCTCAACTTTAAAAAAGGTTTTTTCGGGTTCAATTGTTTTTGACAAAATTATTCCGGCTTTTTCAAGAAGATTTCCGTTGGTATCAAAAAAAATAATTTGTGAGCGATAAGCATCTTCAAATGAGAATCTATGGAGACTTAATTTTCTTTCAATATTAAGAACTTTTCCAAAGGGATTTTTTAAAAGACCTATATAATTTTTTGTCCCTTCTCTAACGACATTAACAAATTCTCCCATATTTACCTCCTCACCTCGTTATTTCTATTAATTAATTTTATTACTTTTTCTTTTTAAGAAATATTAAATGTTTTACTTATAAACCGAAATTGATGGGTTCCCACTTGAAGGAATAAAACAAGTTGCAATCGGTTCATTGTTGTATTTTGCAAATTTTGAAATATCTTGATCAATTATATTAACATACTCTCGTTCTCCCGTAAGTAATTTAAAGTAAAAATAAGAACCATCAATACTAAACTCGTAGGTAAAACTACTATTAAAATTGTAAGGGGTGAATGTGGGTGTCAAAATGCGAACATATTCTTTAACTAAATGCTTTTTTGTCCCCAAATTATAAGATTCACCAAAGCAATTAAATTGCCCCTGTCCTGTAATTGAATAAGAAAAATCCCAACTTAAATAACCTTTCTCTTTATCATACAAAAGTGTGATGTCTTTAATGTTTTGATTAAGCCTATAAGTTTTTATAGGATAATTTATTGTACTTCCTCCAATTTTTCGTGTAACAGTACTTGTTAATGTTCTAACATTTGCACTTAATCTAAAATCTGCAATTCTTTCATAACTTTCAAGTTCTGTTCCAACACTATTTTTTATAGTTTGTTTTGCGGTTATTATTGTTCTTGTTGAATCTTGAGTAAATGTTCGTGTAGTTTGAATTGTATTACCTTCTACTATTCTTGAGTAATCAAGTTCTGTCACCCCTGAAAGAAATTGACCAGGTTCTTCTTCAATTGGAGCATCGTTAATTTCAATAGTATAAAAGCCTAAATCATTTTTTGTAATGTTTTTTGCATTGGTAACAAAAGAAATAGGATTATTAAAAATTAAAGCATCAACTTCAGGATTAGGGTTTGAAATTATGTTATATTTAAAATATTCTTTGTAAGAAATGTCATAATTTTTCGAATCAAATTTAACAATTTGAAAATTTTGAAAATTGGGAAAGTCAAAAACAGTGAAATTACTTTTGCTTTCAAAACTATCAATTGCAACTAGGCAATTTCTTAAAAGTGAGGAAATTCTACCTCTATTGTCAAGTGTGCTGCAAAGAGCATCATACTCTGGTAAAGATTTGTCAGTTTCATTAACTTTTTTTAAATCTAAAATAAAATTGTAATAACCCTTATCTATTGTATCATAATTTTCCCATGCAGAATAAGATGTTGCTTTGGGCTGGAGTGCAATATATGTAGAGCCGGTCAAATCGCAGCCGGCAAGAACGTAGGTAAACAAGAACATAAAAATAAGAGATAAAATTTTTTTCAAATTTTTCATATTTTTAGTATATCAAATTTCTTTAATTAAATAAAATAAATTTACATTTAATAATTTGTAGTTCGTGAAATTGTAAGTAAATTAACAATAAAAAAAGACGCTCTATAAGCGTCTATTATTTGGTGTTTCGGCAATGTCCTATTTTCCCGGGTCGTTGCCAACCAAGTATTTTCGGCGATGAGAATCTTAACTTCTGTGTTCGGGATGAGAACAGGTGAGCATTCTCTCTATAGTCACCAAAACTGGCAGATGGCCTAAAAACCATCACAACTGCACAATAATAATTTTTGAGAAATCAAATATTTATTAAACTTAAGTTTTTTTTCAAGGTTTGAATACAATTAAATTCTGCTGTGATCAAGCCCTCGACCTATTAGTATCAGTCAACTCAATACATTACTGTACTTACATCTCTGACCTATCAACCTTGTAGTCTACAAGGGG